>CAUZWC010000091.1:0-10753 GCA_963583595.1 Alphaproteobacteria bacterium
CGATGGGGTCGCCCTTGAGCCAATTGACCACGACCCCCGGCTTGACGAGCTTTGCCTCGGCCATTTCACCCTCCCGTTATCCCTGCATCCGATCCGCCTGCGATAGCCGATCGCCGGCCGAAGCGCAATCGACTCCCGCTCGGTCGTCGCCCGAAGGGTCCGCGCCGTCAAAGACGTTTGTACGATGATCGGCACTAAGGGCTATGCGGCCTCGGCTACTTCCTATCGGAGGGCGACGCGAACGCCGTCAGAGACAGGAGGAAAAAATGCGTTCGTTTCCCGTGCGGCCGTGATCGCCTTCGCCCATCTCTTCGGTACGACTGTGCCGGCCTTCTCTGCCGAGAACGCCCCGGCACAGGGCTCAGCGCAGAACGACGTGATCGATTCCGCGAATGTCAAAGGTCATGATCCGTCTCTCTCTTTCTCCATCAACGGATTCAAGGATTGGGCAATTTGTCCTGGGTTAAAGCAGGCCCAGCGGGAAGGATAAAAATTTTCAGAGTCGATGAATTGAAGAGAGCGCCAAAGGAACGATCGCCAGACTAATGCGATCCCAATTCCGCGCGGAGCGAGTACCCGAGAATTCACGCCGAACCCGGGCATCTCAAGGGCTCGTACCACCCCTCGCCCAAGCCTCTGGTATGACATTCCTGAAGGAGCCCGACCTCTGGATCCCCGTCTTCTCCGTCCCTCCGGAGGGCGGGGATCTTCAATTTACGAAGCCTTCTTGGTCTCCGGATTTGCGCCAAATCGGCCTATGCCTGCATATCGCCGCGCACCCGGCGCAGGACCACATCCAGCGACTCGGACCAGGCCTCGATCGCGCCGCGTTCTTCCAGCGCCTCGATCATCCTTTCGGTGAGTCCGCCCTTGGTCGCCAGGCTGTCGATGATTTCGCCCAGCGGACGCTCCCGATCGGCTTCCGCCATAGCGGCCGTGGCTTTCATGCTGACGGTGGCGAGGTCGCGCGCGGCCGCTGGCTCCAGCCCCTGGGTCACGCCCCAGCGCGCGGCCTCTTCGATGATACGGTAGAGGCCGGCATAGAAGACGGGAAAGACCGTGGCGACCTCGAAGGCTGCCTCGTCGGGCGATGCCTCGACCGGCCCCCAAGCCGAAAACATCCCGTCCAGTTCGGGTGCGTCGGGATAGAGGAAAACCGGACTCCCCCCGATCGACACCCCGGCATGGGCGATCGCCCGGTGGACGCGGGCCGGCGCGGCGACCGTTGAAAAGACGGCCAAGGTCATCCCCGCCACCATGGTGATCGCGATCTGGTCCGGCCGGAAGGTCAGGCCGTCGATGGCCGTCGTGCCGTGGACCGGGCGGGTCGCCAGGATCATAATATCCGCCGCGTCGATCACGGCCTGGTTGTCCTTGGCGATGGCAACGCCGAAGCGATCCGCCAATTCGCGCGCCTTCTCCGCATTGCGCGGCGACACGACGATGGGCGGCGGCTTCTCCAGGCGCATCAGGCCTTGAACGAGATACCCGGCGAAATGTCCCGCGCCGACGATGCCGATGGTCCGGCCCATACTCTATTTCTCCCCCAGGGCGCGCGCCAAGATTCTGTCCATGGCGGCGCACCAGGGCGCCATGGCGTCATATTTTTTCAAATCGGCGAGGCCGCCCTCGGTCAATCTGCCCGGCGTCGCCGTGCGCGCGATCAGTACATCGACATCGCCGCCAGCCAAACCCTCGACCAGGGTCGTCAGGCCGCGCAGCCCGGCGAGCGTGTGGGCGCGGGCAATTTCGGGGGCGACACCCTGGTCCGCGCAACAGCCTTCCCCCTCCCCCGGCAAATCGAGCAGGAGGGCGAAGAAGACGGGCATGGCGGCGGTGGCATCGAAGGCGCGCTCGTCGGTCAGGGCATGGACCGTGCCGAACCTTTCGCCCAGGGCGCCCGCCTCCGGGTTCTTCGGATAGATCAGGAAGGGACATGGCACCCGGGCGGCGGCATTGCTGGTCATTGCTTTGACCTCTGCGGCAGGTGCTACGGCGGCGGCCAGATCGACCAGGGCAAGCCCGCCAACGAGGTTGACCGCCGTCTGACCGGTCCCGCAGGGCAGTCCCTGGACCGACCCGACACCATGTTCAACGCGGGTGGTCAGCAGGACGAGATCGGAGGCATCGACCACCGCCGTATTGCTCCCGACCACGACCGCACCATGGACGGCAGCCAGTTTGGCGGCGTTGCGCGGCGACACTGTGACGGACGTCGCCGCGCCGTCGCGCGCCAGGCCGGCCGTCAGGAGCCGCACGAACTGGCCCGTGCCGATGAAGCCGACCCGCTGGTTCACGCCGCCCGGTCGCCCCGCCCCGGCAGCGCCGCGAGGCAGGCCAGCATTGTTTCCAGATCGGGACAGGCGGTGCCGCCCGCAGCGCCCAGCTTGCCGCTCACATCGACCGGCAGGCTGGTGTTCGACCCCTCGGGAACCTGGTTCAGCCGACCGCCGACATAGACCGGGATATCCAGGCCGATCTTGGCCATCTCGACCCGCAGGCTCTGAAGATAGGACAGGGCCATGCCGTTATAGGTGCTGAGGGCGATAAAATCGGCGCCGCCGTCGCACGCCAGGGCGGCAAGGTCGTCCGGATCGGCATTGACGCCGCCATCGAGTATCTCAACATCGAGACCGTGCATCACCTGTTCCAGCAGCATCTTGCCGTATTCGTGAACATCGGTGCTGGCGATACAGGCGGTGTAGTCGCGATCCTGGATCGCCGCCACCTGTTCGGGCGGCAGGGCCGTGAGGCTGTCGCTGCCCATACGCTCCAGCTCGACGATATTCTCCATCCCGACCACGGCCCGCTTGCCGCGAGGCGCGGTCTCGTCCGCCACCCCCGGGCCGAACCAGGCTTCGAGCCGGCGCGGCCCGGCGCGCAGAATGGCCAGCAGCATCTCCAGCGCATTCGAGGTGTCGATGCCAGCCTCGGCGAAGCCCCTGAGCAGATTGTCGCGGAACTTTTCGCCACCTGCGATTAGGTCGTCAGCCATCGCGTCCACGACCCCGAAATCGATCAGCGGCTGAATCTTGGCCGCGCGCTCGATCAAGCGGTTGGAGAAGATATGCACCTCGACGATCTCGTCCGCGTCCGGAATGCGCTCGTATTCTGTGACCGGGATCGGCACGAGGGCATGGCCGGTCGGCTGTCCCATCTGGGCCGCGATATCGAAGGTCATGTAATTGGCCAGGAAGGCCCGGTTTTCCGTGTAATCCGTGCCGTAGACCGTGGTGTTGCCATAGACCATCGAGGCCGGGGCGTCGCTGATCCGCGCCAACGCGCACTGATAGGCCATGCGGTTGAGCGGGGTGCGGAACATATTGCCGAAGCTGGCCGCATAGGTGCCACCCAGCAGGGTGTTGACGATATGCCGCTCGACCAGGGCGAGGCCGAAACAGCAGGCGAGGTCCGTGAAGATCGGGCCGTAGCCGTCATCGTTGTTGGAATGGATCAGCACCTCGATAGGGAGCGCTCCGGTCATGGCGATTGCCATCACTGAGGCGGCCGCGCGCTGCACGTCGTCATCCATATAGAGCAGGCGGTAGGTATAGAGCTGGGCCAGATTGCCCAGGGTCGTCCCGCCCGCCTCGACCGCCATGATCGCGTTCTCGACGGCGGCGGGCTGGCCGATCACGAAATCCCCGAAATGGCAGGCGACCGGCGCGGCGGCGGTCAGCAGTTGCCACTCCTTTTCCGTCTCCATCACCAGGCTGACGCCGCGCGGCATCCCGGCGCGCATATGGGGCGGATAGCCCATGGAGTTGTCGAAGCAGAAGCCGAAACGATCCAGACGATAACCCTTGCGGTCCAGCCGCTCCCATATCTCGGCACAGGCGCGGCGGGTCTGACCGGAATCCTGCAGCCCGATCTGGGCATGCAGCATGATCCGCCCCTCTTCCATGCAGCGCCGCTTGTATTCCGCCTCGGAAGACACGCCGTAATGCTCCATAAAGGCGGAGCGGCCTGGCGAGACGCTCTTCGCCAGCTTGCGCCCCTCGGCGATCAGGTCGGTGATATCGGGCAATTCGGCTTCCGGCAGCAGAAGGGTACGATCGAACGACGCTGTCATGTCTGGTTTCCTCAAGCGGCCCGGTCGGAAGGGCCGGCGGTTTCGGCCATGCGGCCAAGCAGGTCAGGGAGGTTCTCGCAGGTCACGGCCCCAGCGTCGCGTAACTTGGCCGAAACGTCCACTGGAAGGCTGGTGTTCGAGCCTTCGGGCACCTGGTTCAGGCGGCCCCCGAGATAGATGGGAATATCGAGTCCAGCTTTCGCCATCTCCGCGCGCAGCTTGGTCAGGTAGCTGAGGGCGATACCGTTATTGGTGCTCAGCGCGATGAAATCGGCCTCGCCCGCCAGGGCGGCAGCGACCAGATCGTCGGGATCGGCGCTGACCCCGCCATCGAGCACGGCCACATCCAAGCCGCGCATCACCTGTTCCAGCAGGATCTTGCCGTATTCATGCACATCCGTGGTGGCGACGCAGGCGGTATAGCCACGATCCCGAATCGCCGCCGCCTGTTCCTCGGGCAGGTCGCCCAGGACCTCGGCGCCCAGCGAGTCCAACTCGGCGATATTCTCGACCAATACGATGGGACGACGGCCGCGCGGGCTGGCCTCGTCCAACTCGCCGGGACCGAACCAGGATTCCAGATTCTTGGCGCCCGTGCGCCGGATAGCGAGCAGCAGTTCGAGCGGGTTGTCGGTATCGATCCCCGCCTCGGCGAAGCCCTTGAGAAGATTGTCGCGGAACCGTTCCCCGCCTGCGACCAGATCGTCGGCAACCGCGTCCACCGCCTCGATATTCAGCATCGGTTCGACGGTATGGGCGCGTTCAATCAGACGGTTGGCGAAGAGATGGACGTCGATGATCTCGTCGGTATCGGGTATGCGCTCGTATTCGGTGACGGGAATCGGCGTCACCGCGTGGCCCGATGGGGCCAGACGCTGGGCCGCGATATCGAAGGTCAGGTAATTGGCGAGCACGGCGCGGTTCGCCGTGTGGTCCCGATCGAATTTCGTCGTGCTGCCATAGACCATCGGCCCGGGATGATTGCCCATCCGGCCGAGCGCCCGCTGGAAGGCCATGCGGGTCATCGGATCGGCGAACATATTACCGAAAACCGAGGCGTAGCGCGCGCCCATCAGGGTTTCGACGATGCGCTGCTCGACCAGGACCAGGCCGAAATTGCAGGAGAGATCGGTGAAGAGCGGGCCGAAGCCGTCATCCGTATTGGCGGTGACGACGATCTCCGCCGGCTGGGCCGCGACCAGGGCCAGCGCCTCGATAATCGCCGCCGTCATAGCGACGTCGTCGTCCATATAGAGCATGCGGTAGGCGTAGTAGCTGCCGAGATTGCCCATGGTCGTGGCGCCGGCCTGGATCGCCATCGAGGCATTCTCGACCGCCGCCGGCTGGCCGATCATGTAATCGCCGAAATGGGGCGCGACCGGCGCGGCGCGGGTCAGGCGCAGCCAATCCTCGTCCTTTTCGAGGATCAAGCTCGCCCCCTTGCCCATCTTCGCCCGCATATGGGGCGGGTAGCCCATATTCTCGTCGAAGCAATAGCCGAAGCGGTCGATCCGGTAGCCCTTCTTGTCCAGGGCCTCCCAGATCTCGGCGCAGGCCCGGGCCGTCTTGGCCGCGTCGTTGAAACCGATATGGGCATGGAGCATGACCCGCCCTTCGGCGACGCAGCGGCGCTTGTACTCGGCTTCCGAATCGACGCCGTAATGGTCGAGAAAGGCGTTGCGGCCGGGGGTCACGGTCTCGGCTAGCTTGCGCCCTTTGGCGATCAGCACGGCGATATCCGGCAATTCCGGTTCGGGCAGAAGTTGGGCACGTTCACGAAGCTCGGTCATTTCCCCTCCCTCTTGCGTTTCGTGTCAGGCGCCCTTGTCGGTCGACGCGGCAACGGTTGGCTCGGCATCGCCAGCCAGGCGGTCGAGCATCGCCTCGACATCGCTGCAGACGATCGCCCCGGATTCCACCAAACCGGCGCTTACATCGACGGGCAGGCTCGTATTGGAGCTCTTTGGCACCTGGTTGAGGCGGCCGCCGATATAGATCGGAATATTCAGCCCGGCGGCCTCCATCGCCTCGCGCAGTTTGGTCAGATAGCTCAGGGCGATGCCGTTATAGGTGCTGAGGGCGATGAAATCGGCACCGCTCTCGGCCGCCTTGTCCACCAGCCGCGCCGGATCGGCGCTGACCCCGCCATCGACCGTGTCGACATCGAGGCCGCGCATGACATGTTCGAGCAGCAGCTTGCCGTATTCATGGACATCGGTCGTCGCGACGCAGGCGATATAGCCGCGGCCGCCGATCGCCTTGACCTTACCCGCAGGAATCGCGCCCAGGATAGCATCGCCCTTGGCTTCCAGCTCGGCGATATTCTCGACCAGCACGACGGGCCGGCGGCCGCGCGCCGTCGCCGGGTCTTCCTTGCCCGGGCCATACCAGCGTTCCAGATTGCGCGCGCCGGCGCGCTTGACCGCGAGCAACAATTCGATCGGGTCCGAAATATCGATCCCCGCCTCGGCGAAACCCTTGAGGAGATTGTCGCGGAAGCGCTCGCCGCCCGCGACCAGGTCCATTGCGATCCGGTCGATTACCGCGAAATCGATCAAGGTCTCGACGCTGGGTGCCAGTTCGATCAGCCGGTTGGCGACGATATGGGCCTCGACGATCTCGTCCGGGTCGGGGATGCGGGCGTATTCCGTGACTGGAATCGGGGTCAGGGCATGGCCGGTCGGACGGTCGCGCAGCGTCGCGATATCGAAGGTGACGTAATGGGCGAGCGAGGCGTAATTCGCGTCCAGGTCCGGGCCGTAGAGGGTGGTGGCGCCGTAGACCATCGGCCCCGTCTCCTCCCCCACCAGGGCCAGGGCGCGCTGGAAGGCCATGCGGGTGCGGGGATCGGCGAACATGTTGCCGAAGACCGTGGCGTGGCGCGCGCCGATCAGAGTTTCGACCAGATATTTCTCGAACAGCACCAGGCCGAAGGTGCAGGCCAGATCGGTGAACAGCGGACCGAATCCGTCATCGGCGTTGGAGCCGACATACATTTCCTTGGGCTGCGCGGCCAGGAGCGCGATGGCCTTGACCGTCGATGCCGCCCGTCCCGCATCGTCCTCCATGTATAGCAGCTTGTAGTTATAGAAATGCGACAGGTTGCCCATCATGGTGGCGCCCGTCTGGATCGCCATGGCCGCATTCTCGAAGGAAGCCGGCTGGCCGATCATGAAGTCGCCGTAATAGGGTGCAGTGGGCGCCGCGGCGGCGATGGCCGCCCAGGCCTCGTCGCAATGGTTGATCAGTCCCGTGCCCACGGGCATATCGGCCCGCATCTCGGGCGGATAGCCCATGTTGCGGTCGAAGACGAGGCCGAAGCGATCGAGCCGGTAGCCCTTCTTGTCGAGCGTCTCCCAGATATCGGCGCAGGCGCGCGCGGTGCGGAACGGGTCGCGATAGCCGATGGCAGCATGGAGCATGATCCGCCCCTCGGCCACGCAGCGCCGCTTGTATTCCGCCTCAGTCTCGACCCCGTAATGGTCGAGAAAGGCGCAGCGTCCCGGCGTGATCTTGCGCGCCATCGCCCGGCCCTCGGCCACGACTTCGGCGCCCGGCCGCAGTTCCAGTTCGGGAATGAGTTGGGCGCGGTCGCGCAATTCGCTCATAGCTCGTCGGCCTCGGTCGCTTTGGCCGCTTTGGCCGCTTTGGCCGCGGCGATATAGCCCAACGCGCCGAAGATCTCGTCGATATTACGGCAGACGACGGCCCCCGCCTCGGCCAGTTCGCCGCCGATATCGACCGGCAGGCTAGTGTTCGAGCCGTCGGGAATGCGGTTCAGTTTGCCGCCAATAAAGATGGGCAGGTCGATGCCCTGCGCATGCACCTGGTCCTCGAGGTCGCGCAGAAATTCGAGGGTTACGCCGTTATAGGAACTGAGGGCGATGAAATCTGCGCCCTCGCGCACCACCGTCTCGGCCAGGTCGTTGGGATCGATGCTAACCCCGCCATCGACGATCGCGACATCGAGCCGCCCCAGCACGGTCTCGACCAGGATCTTGCCGTATTCGTGGACATCGGTGGTGGCGACGCAGCCGCGCAGGTCGGCCACCCGGATCGTCTCGCGCAGGGCTGGGTCGAGATTGGCGACGTGCCCTTCGCCGGTCTCCTCCATCTCTTCGATCGAAGTTGAAGTTTCGACCGGTTTGCGGCCGCGCAGGCGGCCCGGCATTTCCTCGCCGGGGCCGAACAGTTCCTCCAGTCGCTTGGAGCCGGTTCGGCGAATGGCGAGCATCAGTTCCATGGGATCGTCCGTATCGATGCCACCCTCGGCAAGGCCATCGAGCACGGCGCGGGCGAAGCGTCGCCCGGCCTCGACGATGCGCTCGGCCATCGCGTCGGCCTCGGTCGTGTCGTGCATCGTCTCGAAAGGGGCTTCCAGTTCGATGGTCCGGTTGGCGATCAGATGAACCTCGACGATCTCCTCGATATCGGGAATGCGCTCGGCCTCGGTCAAGGGAATCGTCTGGATCGCTTGGCCCGTCGGGCGCAACCGCTGGGCCAGGGCGTCGAGCCGCACATAGTTGGAGAGGGCTGCCGCGTTTAGCGCGTGGTCAGGGCCGTACATGGTGGTCGCCCCCGCGATCAGGGTGCCCGGCGTGTCCGTCACCATCGACAGCGCACGCTGGAAGGCGAAACGCTTGAGCGCTTTGGAGAAGGTGTTGCCAAAGCAATGGGCGACCCGCCCCCCCCCACCAGGGTCTCGACGATGTGCTTCTCGATCAGCACCGCGCCGAGCGAGCAGGCGAGATCGGAGAACATCGAGGCGAAGCCGTCGTCGATATTGGAATGGATCAGCACCTCGACCGGCTGGGAAGCGGCCAGAGCCATGGCCTTGAGCGATTCAGCGGTGACCGCCACGTCATCGTCCCAATGGGGCTGGCGGAAGGTGAAATACTGGCCGAGATTGCCGATCGAGGTCGAACCAGCGGCCAGGGTCGCTACCGTGTTCTCGAAGGCGGCCGGGGTGCCGATCACGAAATCGCCGAAATGGGGTGCGGCGGGCGCGGTCGCCGTCATCGCCGCCAGGTCCTCGGGTCCCTCGAAGATCAGGCCCGTGCCGCGCGGCAGCTCGGCGCGCATCGCGGCGGGATAGCCCATGCTCCAATCGAGGCAAATGCCGTAGCGGTCGACCCGATAGCCCGCCTTGTCCAACCGCTCCCAGATCTCGCCATAGGCACGGCGGCTCTTGGCCGGATCCCGGAAGCCGGTCTGAGCATGCATCATCACCCGCCCCTCTGCCCCGCAGCGCCGCTTGTATTCGGCCTCGGACTCGACATCGTAATGATCATGGAAGGCGGAAGGACCGAGCGTGTGGATCTTCGCCGCCTTGCGCCCTTCGTCAAGCAATGCGGCCGAGTCCGGAAGCTCAGCTTCCGGAAAAACCTGCGTGCGGGCGATGGAGCGATCCATGTCTATCTACCCCTGGCGTCAGGCTGCGTCTTCCGCGCCGGCCTCGGGCGCCATGCGTTCGCGCGCCATGGCCTCGAGTTTGACCAGCATGTCGTCGAGATTGCCGCAGACGATGGCGCCGGTCTCGGAAATCTCGGCTGTCACGTCGATCGGCAGGCTGGTGTTGCTGGCGTCCGGGATACGGTTCAAACGGCCGCCGATGAAGACCGGCACGTCAAGCTTGAGCTTCGCCATCTCCGCCTTGAGTTCCTGAACGAAATTCAGGGCGATGCCGTTATAGGAGCTGAGGGCGATGAAATCCGCGCCGGCCTTCTTGGCATGTTCGGCCAGATCGTTGGGATCGGTCGAAACCCCGCCATCGACGATCGGCAGGTCGAGGTTTCGCAGCACCGTCTCGACCAGCACCTTGGCGTATTCGTGGACATCGGTGGTCGCCAGACAGGGCTTGAGGCCCGAGGCCGCGATAACCTCGCGAACCGCCGGGTCGAGCCCGCCGACGTAGCCTTCGCCCGAATCCTCCATCTCCTCGATCGAGGTCGAACGCTCGACGGCGCGGCGACCGCGCAGCCGGCCCGCATCGGGCTCGCCCGGGCCGAACCGCTCCTCCAGGCGCTTGGAGCCGATGCGGCGGATCGCCAGGAACATCTCGAAGGGGTCGCGAATATCGATGTCCGCCTCCTCGAAACCGTCCAGCACGTTCCTCTTGAACCGGTGTCCGCCCTCGACGATGCGCGACGCGACCTCGTCCATCTCGGTGAAGTCGAACATCGAATCGAAGGGATCCTCCAAATGGATCATCCGGTTCGCCAACAGATGGACGTCGATCACCTCCTCGATATCGGGGATGCGCTCGGCCTCCGTCACTGGCACCGGATTCACGGCATGGCCGGTCGGCCGCATTTTCTGGGCCAGGGCGTCAATGCGGATGTAATTGGCGAGCGCGGCATAGTTCTCGGCATGGTTCGGGCCGTACATCGTGGTCGCGCCATAGACCATGGTGCCCGGCGTATCGGTCACCTGGGCGATCGCGCGCTGGAAGGCGAGGCGCTTGTAGGGCTTGGCGAAGGTGTTGCCGAAGCAATGGCCGACCGATCCGCCGAGCAGCTCCTCGACGATGTATTTCTCGATCAGCACGGCGCCGCAGGAACAGGCGAGGTCGGAAAACAGAGCCGCGAAGCCGTCATCCATGTTCGAATGGACCAGGATCTCGACCGGCTGGGCGGCGGTCAGCGCGATGGCCTTCACCGTTTCGGCCGTCACCTGGGCGTC
>CAUZWC010000092.1:0-10602 GCA_963583595.1 Alphaproteobacteria bacterium
TGCCGGGGCCCTTCACCGCCTCCGGGTTAATCACCTGTTTGCCGCGCAGCTTGGCGACCTTGCGCTCCTCGGGCAAACCCACCGGGCCCCAATCCTCGAGCCGCGACGAGGCGATCTTGGCCGACTGCTTGACCTGGGTAATACCGGCCTTGGTCGGGCCCTTCTTGGTCGGAGCTTTCTTCGCGGGCGGCGCCTTCTTGCATGCCGCCGGCTTCTTGGTCGCGGCGGTTTTCGGAGCCTGAGCTTTCGCCATGGTTCAGGTTCCTTTTTTCCCTGACAACCCTACTAACAACCCACCATGAGATAGCCGCCGTTGGGACTGATCACCTGACCGGTGACGAAGTCCGCCTCGGACGAGGAGAGATAGGCGATGGCATAGCCCATCTCCTCCGGTTGGCCGTATCGCTTGAATGGCACAGACTCGGCTTTCTTGGCGAGAACTTCCGGCGAATCCACGGCCATCGGCATCGGAGTCAGGCAATGGCCTGGGGCCACGGCGTTGACGCAGATCCGCCATTCGGCGAACTCCCTCGCCCAGCCCTTAGTCAGGGCGAGAACACCGCCCTTGGCCGCGTTATAGGTCGCGCCGTTGGCGTGACCGACCATGCCCTGGATCGAGGAGATGTTGACGATCTTGCCGTAGCTGCGCGCCTTCATGCCCGGGATGACGGCCTGGGTCGTGAAGATCGCACCACCCAGATGGACATACATAGAGCGGTGAAACATTTCCGGCGTGATCTCCTCGACCGGACAACGATCGGACGAGACGCCGGCATTGTTGACCAGGATATCGATCCTGCCGAAATCCTTCTCGATCGCCTTCACGGTCTCCGCCATGCCCGCGAAATCCGTCACGTCCGCTTCCCAGACCTTGGCTTCGCGGCCGAGGTCACGGACCTTCCCGGCGGTTTCCTCCGCGCCCTTCAAGTTGCGGTCGAGCACGGCGATATCCGCGCCCCGCTCGGCCATGATGAGGGCCGTCGCGCGGCCGATGCCACTGCCCGACCCCGTGATGAGGGCCACCCGCCCGTCAAAACTTCCCATGATCTCCTCCCTCAATGAAAACTACGTTTGAACCTGGAGCTTACCGTCGAACGCCGTGATCGGCGCCGGCGCGTTCGGATCGCTGATCACGTCGATCAGGGTCGGAACCGAAGCCTCCTCTGCCTTGGCCAGGGCGGGCGCGATCTCATCCGCCGCCTCGACTCGGATGCCTTGCCAGCCGCAAGCGCGCGCGATCGCCGCATGGTCGACCGGTTCGAAATGGCAGGCCGTGCTATGGGCGCCGAAGCCGATATCCTCGGCATCCTTCTGATAGCCCAGCACCTGGTTGTTGAGGATGATCGCGCCCAGCTTGATTCCCTCGCGCCGCGCGGTCTCCAACTCGCCCCAGGAATGCGCGAAGCCGCCGTCGCCGCCGAGGAACCAGACAGGGGCGTCGGGCGCCGCCAGTTTCGCGCCGAGCGCCATGGGAAAACCCCAGCCGATGCCGGCCAAGCCGCGCGGCGAGATGAAGCGCTGACCGACGCGGGCGAAGCGGACATAATTCGCCGCCCAGATCGTCGCATAGCTGGCATCGGCGACGAGGATCGATTCCGGCGTCATCCGGCTTTCCAACTCGGCCATCACGCGCTCGGGCCGGATCGGCGCGGCGTCGGAGCCGACCAAGCCCGCGACCTCGATCGCGAAGGACTTACGCCCGGCCTCGATCTCCTGCACCAGACCGGCGCGCGCGGCATCGCGGCGCGACAGGTCCCTGTTCTCCAGGGCGCCGTTGAGGGCCTGGAGAGTCAGCCGCGCATCGCCGACCAGCCTTTCGGCCTCGTAGTTGCGCCCGACCTCCTGGCCGTCGATATCGAGATGGATGAAGCGCGCGCCGCGCGGAAAGATCGACCAGTTATCCGTACCGTTCTGGTTGGTCCGGTTGCCGATCAGGAAGACCAGATCGGCGCGCTCGAGAATCGCACGGTAGCCATGGCTCGCCGCCTGGCGGCCCATGACATAGCCGACCACCCCCACAGACAGCGGATGGACCTCGTCCACCACGCCCTTGCCCATCATCGTCGTGGCGACCGGCAGGGATGCGAGATCCTGCAGGCGGGCCAGCTCGTTCTGGGCTTGGCTGACATGGACGCCGCCGCCGGCGACGATCACGGGATTCTCGGCACCCGCGATCAGTTCCGCCGCGCGGGCGATTGCCGAGGGATCCGCCATCACCCGGTCGAGAGGGAAACGCCCCAGGCTCGCGATCCGGCCCGCGCCGGTAGTCGTCGGCGCAGGGTCGTTGAACAGGTCGCCGGGCAACAACAGGGCCACCGGACCGGGCCGCCCGCCGGCCGCCGTCGTGAAGGCCATGTCGATATAGTCGTCGATCCGGTCCGCCCGCCCGACCCGCCGGACCATCTTGGTGACGGCGCGCAGCAGATCGAAATGATCGAGATCCTGGGCATGGTTCCGGTCGGTATGGGGCCGCGGTGTGTCCTGAATCAGCACGACCATGGGGATCGAGGTCTTGAAAGCCTCGCCCAGGCCGGGCACCAGCAAGGCCGCGCCCGGACCGGAGATCGAAGTCACCACGGGCACCCGGTTCGAGATCCGCGCGAAGCCGTCGGCCATCATCGGTCCGGCCTTCTCGGTTCGGAAGCTGACCTGGCGGATGCCGAATTCCGGCGCCGCGAGATAGAGCTGGCTCGGGATGCTCTGCCCGAACATCTTGTCGACGCCGTGGCGCTTGAGCGCCGCCAGGATTACATGGGCCGCCGTGCGATTGCTTCGGCCACTGTCGTAGGTTTCGGTTTCCGGTGCCATCGGTCCGGCGTCCCCCCTCTCGATCAGGCCCCGTTGAGCCGCGCGCATTCTGTGGCCGCAGTCTATGACCGGCAAGTGGGCACGCGCCCATCGAATCGACCCGTCAGATATGCATTCGCCCTTTGCCCGCGAAATTCTAACTATCGTGAGCGCCGAGCGGCTGAAACCGGTATGTGACCACAGCATGACGACGCCAACGGGTGTCTGGGAACTGGTGCGGCACGGCGTTTTCGGCAGACGGGGACCGCTGCCGACGGTCGTTGCCTGCACGATCGCAGCAGCCACCCTCTCCACGGGACTGGGCTACGGCTCATACTGGCTGTTCGGTCTGCCCTATTGGGGCCAACCCTTTCCGATGATCCTACCGGTACTGGCCCCAGCGGTCGTGGCACCGTGGTTCATCCATTTCTTGACCCGGGCGAATATCAGGCTGCGTGCGACCCAAGCCGGCTGCAAGCGCGCGAGGCCCAACTCATGCGCGAGATCGAAAAGCGCAAAGCCGCCGAGGCGCGTGCATTGGCCGAGCACCAGCGCGCCCAGATCGAACGCGAACGCGCGGAAGAGGCGAGCCGCGCCATATCCCGCTTTCTCTCCAACGTGAGCCACTAAGTCCGCACGCCGCTGAACTCGATCATCGGCTTTTCGGAACTGCTGCATACCGTAATCCTCGAAGACAGCGTCAAGACCGAATATGCCGGGCATGTCCACGATGCATCGCGCCATCTTCTCGCCCTGATCAACGACGTCCTCGACCTTGCCCGGATCGAGGCCGGTAAGGCCGATCTCCTCATTGAGGATTTGGAGGTTGCTCCGGCTGCCAAGCGCGCGGCCGCCATTGTCGCGCAGCTGGCGCGCGACAGGCAGGTCGAGCTGCGGATCGAATTGCCTTCCAGCGCCCTGAAACCGCGTGCGGACCAACGCGTTCTGTTTCAGATGCTGTTGAATCTGCTGTCCAACGCCGTGAAATACACGCCGGCAGGAGGGAGCGTGACCGTCACCGGTCAAAGCATGGCCGATGGCGGTGTCGCAATAGCGGTCGCCGATACCGGTCGCGGCATGTCGGCCGATCAGGCCGAACGGATGCTTATGCCCTTCGAGCAGGGCGACGACCTCGACGGCGAGGCCGGCGGCACCAGCCTCGGACTCAGCCTCGGACTCAGCCTCGTCAAATCGCTGATGGAGATGCATGGCGGCCGGCTTCTGATCCAGAGCGAACTCGGCCCGGCACATGTGCAATCCTGTCGTTTCCGCCATCCTCCGCAGAATGAGCGGAAGGTTAGGACCGAGGCACCACCAGCGCATCGAGAGCAAGGCAGCCTTGTTCCGTCACCAGCAGCGGGTTGACGTCGATCTCGGCGATCTCGCCGGACAAGCCGGCAAGCATCGTGGAGAAGCGCGACAGCGCCGCCGCCGCCGCATCGACGGCAAGAGGCGGACGGCCCCGCGCGCCGGCCAAGATCGGCGCGATGGCCAGGCTCTCCAAGGCACGCCGGGCCGTCTCGGGTCCGAATGGCGCCAGCAGGCAGCGGCTCTCGCGCAGGATTTCGGCATGGATGCCGCCCGCGCCGATCACCACGCCCGGGCCGAATTTCGAATCGACCACCCCGCCCAGGATCAACTCGCAGCCCGTTTCAGCCATGGGCGCGACCAGGACGCGCGTGCCGATCCGCGCCTTGAGATCGCGATAGGCCTCCCAGACCGCCGCCGCGTCCTTGAGGTTCAACTTGACCCCGCCCATGTCGGATTTATGGGCGATGCCCGCGACGGCGGTCTTGAGGACGACGGGATAACCCAGCGCATCGGCTGCCGCGAGGGCGGCATCGACATTCTCGACGATACGCGTCTCGGCCGCCGGCAGGCCAAATTCGCCCAGCATGGTCAGAGCCGTCGCCTCGTCGGGATCGACCGTCGCGAGAGCAGCGCGCCACTTGGCGAGCAGATCCGCCGGTGCCGGTTCGGGCAGCGGCTCCGCCGGACAGGCCCGCAGGTCGCGGTGCCGAAGCATATTCGCCAGCGCGCGCATGGTCGTCTCGGCGCCGTAGATCACCGGCACCCCGTCCTTGCTCAGCCGAACGCCGAAATCGTCATGGTTGCTGCCAGCGTAGAGCGAGCCGATGGCCATCGGCTTGGTGTGATTGGCCACCGCGTTGCGCGCCGCGTCGCCGAAGGCCTCGCTGGCGCTGAAGCCGCTGAGGACGTTCGAGAGGACAAGGCCGGCGGCGGTGTCCGGGTCGTCCATCACCGCATCGACGCATTCGTCGAAGACCGAGGCAAAATCCGCCGGCCCACCCCAGGCATCGACCG
This sequence comes from Alphaproteobacteria bacterium, assembly GCA_963583595.1. GTDB lineage: Bacteria > Pseudomonadota > Alphaproteobacteria > CADEGL01 > CADEGL01 > JABIRQ01. The sequence goes on from CAUZWC010000092.1 coordinate 5,113, forward strand.
GATTGGCCGCTTCGAGCGCCGGATCGATCACCGCCCGCAGGCGGGTCTTGGTCGCCTCGCCGATTTCCGCGAGAGGCACCCCGGCGCTGTGGCAGAGATCGGCGAAGAGCTCGCGTTCGCCGCCCGAATCGCAGACCACGCCGAGCCCGCCGGCCGAAGCCCGCCGACCCTCGGAGAACAGCAGCAGGGTGCCCAGCAACTCGTCGAGATCGCGCATGCGCAGCGCGCCATGCCGGTCGAGCAGCGCACCGAAGAACGCGTCGTCGCCGGCCAGCGCGCCGGAATGGCTCTGCGCCAGGCGCGCGCCGAGGGGGCTGCGCCCGACCTTCAGGATGGCGACCGGCACATCGCGCTCGGCCGCCTTTTCCAGAGACGCGACGAAGCGCGCGGGGTCGCGCACCTCCTCGATCATCATGCCGATGACCCGCGTGCTCTCCAGCCCCAGCGCGAAATCCATATAATCGGCAACGGTGGCCACGACCTCCTTGCCCGGCGCCACAGCCAGGTTGAAGCGCAAGCGCCGCTCGTTGCGGATGAAGCCGCCGAAGCTCGACCCAGAATGGGAGAAGAAAGTGACATGGCCCAGTTCGACATTGTGTTCGTGAGGGGCATAGGCGACGCGGGTGCGCCCGTCGAGATTGATGAAGCCGGTGCAATTGGGTCCGCAGACCGGAAAATTCGCGGCCTGGGCCATCGCGCTCAACCGTTGGAACAGGGGCGGGTCCGAGTCCTCCCGCAGGAAGGCGCTTTCGAAAATCACCCCCGCCTTCGCGCCCGAGCGGATGGCATCGGCCAGGGCCGCTTCCAGATGGGCATTGCCCAGGGCGAGCACCACGAGATCCGGCGCCTCCGGCAGAGCGTCGAGCGAGGGGTAGCAGGCCAGCCCCTCGACCTCGTCATAGCGCGGGTTGATCGGATAGATCGTGCCAGGGAACTGGCCCCGCAGGCATTCGCGGACCACGGCATTGCCGGGCGTGCCGGGCCGTTGGGACGCACCGACGAAGGCGATCGAACGTGGCGTCAGCATCGGTGCGAGCAGAGCCGCGCCGCGATTGGTCGAAGTCATGTCCGTATCTCCCTCGAGGCGCGACGGACGGAGGCTAGTGCAAAGCCATGCCCCAGGAAAAGCGAAACCGCCGCCATGGACAGGCCCATTGCCATCTAACAGATCGCCCCAGTTGAAACTCGAATAATCGAGAGGTCCGATGCAAGCGCAACAAGACCGCCACCTGGTCGCCGTCTTCCACTCAGTGGAGGATTTCAAAGGCGCGCTGGGCGATCTGTTGAAGAAGAAGTTCGACCCCGCGCGGATTAGCGTGCTGGCCGAACATGGCGCGGTCAGCGATCATTTTGACGGCGAGATTCCCTCCGCCACCGGAATGGCCAATCGGCCCGACACGCCGCGCGACGACCTCGATTCGGGAAGCGCCGTCGATACCGCCGTGCGCTCTATCGCGGAGACTGTCTCGACCATCACCACGATAGGCGCGGCCGGCCTTGCCTACGCCGTGGGCGGCCCGGTCGGTATCGCCGCCGTGACCGCGGACGAAACCGAGACCAGCATCGAGGACCTGCTCGGGCGCAATGTCGATCTCGCCATGACCAAACGGTTCAAAGAAAGCTTGGCCGATGGCCGACCCGTCTGTTGGGTCCATACGATGGACGATGGAGAGACCGCCGCGGCGCGGAAAATTCTCACGGCGCATCGCGGCAGCCATATCCATTCGGTCAACCTGGCCCCACGCCCGGAAGAGCAAGGCTAAGCCAGGCTAAGGCTTCGGCCAGAGCAGTTCGAAGCTCTCGCAGACCACGGACAAGCGCTCGTCGAATTCCATGCCCCAATGCTCGCATTGCTTGGCGAAATAGCGGCCGTGGCCTTCGCGCCATGAGCGCAGAGTCAGGTCGCGCTCGCCCTCGCTCGCGGCAAATTCCTCGGTCACTTCCTCATAGGGCACGACCGCGAGCCTGGTGAAGCGCACGACGCATTGCGGCTCGTTCTTCGAATCCAGCACGACCAAGTATTCGCCGACCTTGCGGCGCGGGATGTCGCTGATGTCGAAATCCATATCGAGATGGGCCGTGCCGCGCTTCTGGCCGATCCGCGCCAGATTGGCGATCTCATCGGTCACCGGCGTGAAGCGCGGATCCGAAAACGTGCGGGCGTGATAGTGGCATGCCTCGCAGGCGGTTTCGGCCTTGAACTTCTCCCAAAAGGCCTTCACGGCCGCCGATCTGTCTCCGATCATCGCTGTCCTCCCTTAGACCCGGCCCTTAGATTCGGCGAAGTGCCTGTTTCGTCGATCCTATAGCGATTTCGCATCCATGCCACCCGCCGGACTGCCGGTCGGATTCCACCGCAGATCGAGGGTCAAGGGACGTTCGAGGCTTCGCTCGACCGGCCATCGCGCCGGGCGTGTGCCCGTTTGCCTGGAAGCGAGCACGGCGCCGAGCCGCCGCCTCCTGGGGGTTCACCGGATAGCCTTCGCACAGCGCCCGCCGCGCCACCCCGCTCTTCTCGAAATCCAAGGCCATATGGGCGGTCGCCCGCTTCTGCCCGATGCGCGCCAGGTTGCCGATCTTGTCGACATTCGGGCTGAGGGCCAGATCGGCGAAGGTGCCGGCACGATAGGCCGTCGCGGGGTTTATCCCCGTCGCCGCGCAGGCCGCGCGCCAGAAGGCTTCGACCGCATCCGTCTTCTCGCCGATCATCTGCATGCCCCTCCGCGCCGATGGTGTCCTGACCGCGATATTACTACACTCCCCTCGAAAGTAAGACATGGTCGAGGGAGCGAATGACCGTGGCCTATAAACATATCGAAGTCAGCCCCGTCGCCGGCGCCCTGGGCGCCGAGGTCGCGGGGGTCGACCTGACCGAGTCTCTGGGGAACGAGGTTTTCTCGGAACTCCATGACGCTTTCATGGAACATCTCGTCCTGTTCTTCCGCGGCCAGGACATCACACCCGCCCAGCATATCGCCTTCGCCCGGCGCTTCGGCGAGATCGATCCGAACCCCTTCGTCCGGCCGCTCGAACTCGAAACCCTGCCCGACCACCCCGAGGTCCTGAACGTCGTCAAGGAGGCGAGCGACCGGAGCATGAATTTCGGCGGCCTCTGGCATCATGACGTATCCCATCGGGAGCGGCCGAATCTCGGCTCGGTCCTTCTGGCGCGCGAGGCGCCCGCCGCCGGGGGCGACACGATGTGGGCCAATCAGTACCTAGCTTACAACACCCTGTCCGATGGGCTGAAGAAGACCCTAGGCGGCATGAAGGCGGTGCACAGCACGATCCGCGATCTGAACGACGACCAGCTTGCTGCCAATTATGGCGTGAAGAAGGAGTCGGTCAATTTCGCGTCCGTGCGCCGGGCCGAGGACAAATCCGAGAAGGTCGAACATGTCCATCCGGTGATCCGCACCCATCCCGAGACCGGACGCAAATGCCTGTTCGTCAACCGCTCTTTCACCCAGCGCTTCGACGGCTGGACCCGGGAGGAAAGCCTTCCCCTGCTGGACTATCTCTGGGCGCACGGGGCGCGGCCCGAGTTCACCGTCCGCTGGCGCTGGCAGGCAGGAGACGCCGCCCTTTGGGATAACCGCTGCGTCCTGCACAACGCGATCAACGACTATGCCGGCCAGCGGCGCGTGATGAACCGGGTCGCCATTCACGGCGACCGACCCTACTGATATCGCCATGACGGTCTTGGACATTCGCCCGGTCGCCGGGGCCATCGGGGCGGAGATCGCCGGTCTCGATCTTTCGGCCGATCTCGATGGCGAAACGGTCGAATCTCTGCGCGTGGCCTTTCGCGACCATCTGGTGCTGTTCATTCGCGACCAGGATCTGAGTCCCGCCCGGCACAGTGCCTTCGCCGCCTTGTTCGGCGAGGTCGATCGCGAACCCTTCGTCTATCCGCTGGTCATGCCCCATGCCGAGGGCCATCCCGAAGTCCTGCGCGTGGTCAAAGAGGCCGGAGACGGCGGCATCAATTTCGGCGGCCTCTGGCATTACGACGTGACCTATCGCGAACGGCCCCATCTCGCCTCGGTCATCCATGCTCGCGAGGTGCCGCCCGCCGGGGGCGACACGATGTGGGCCAACCAGTATCTAGCCTATGAGACCTTGTCCGAGGGCATGAAGGCGCTGCTCGGCCGGTTGCGCGCGATCCATTCCAATGCACTGACCTATGGCGGCGACGAGGCGCGCTACGCCCCCACGTCCAAGGCGAAGACCGGCGAGCGCGCCGCCCCGCCCACCGAGCGGATCGAGACCGCCCATCCCGTCCTGCGCAGCCATCCGGAGAGCGGCCGCAAGGCCCTGTTCGTCAACCAGGTCTTCACCGAACGCTTCGAGGGAATGACTTTGGAGGAGAGCAAGCCCCTCCTCGACTTTCTCTGGGATCACGCGGTCCGGCCGGAATTCACCTGCCGCTGGCACTGGCGCGCGGGCGATGTGGCGGTCTGGGACAACCGCTGCACCCAGCATTTCGCGCTCAACGACTATTATGGCCGCCGCCGAGAAGTGCACCGGGTTGCGATCCATGGCGAGCGGCCGGTTTGACGATTACAAGGCATCAAAGCGGCAACGACCCCAGCCGCCCTCATGCTGAGCCTGTCGAAGTATGAGGCGGTGGCAATATCCAACGCCGCGCGGACCTCACCCTTCGACAGGCTCAGGGTGAGGAGCAACTGTAGGACAAGGCGAAGGGCCCTTTAAAAGGCGAAGCTAGCTCGCCCTAAGCGCGCAGTACCGTGGCCGGATCGTCGGGATGGTGATAGGCCCCGCCGCCACCGCAGTGGTAGAGGCGGATGCCCCGCCAACCCAGGCCCATCGCCTGTTCGTCGGCGGTGTCGAGACGCACCCTTCGCGTCATGTACAGGACTTGGATGCCGCGCCGCGCCCGGGGCGAGAGATTCGGGCCGGAGCCATGCACAGTGTAGGGGTCGTGGAAGGAGCACTGGCCGGCCGGCATTTCCAGATAGACCGCGTCCCTGGTGTCGGGCGCGGCGAGGCCGAGGGGAATTGCCGTGGTCTTGCCCCAATCCTCGTGGGTCACGTGTTCCATGAAGCGCCGCGCCTTGTGCGAGCCCGGCACCATCTGCAGGCAGCCGTTGTCGCGGTCGGCATCGTCCACCGCGATCCAGCAGGTCACCGTCGCCATCGGCGTCAGGGGGAAATAGCGCCCATCCTGATGCCAGTCGACCGGCAGCCCGTCCGAAGGTCTCTTGGCGAAGCCGTAGGAGCCCCAGAGCAAGATGTCGGAACTGCCGAGAAGCTGCTCGGCCATCGCCACCACCGGCCCGCCGAGACAGAAATCGCGGAAGAATGCGCTCTTCTCATGCGGATCCCGGATGTTCTCGGGCCGCGTGCCCACGGGCAGGTCCGCGACGATGCGGTCCATCTCCGCCCGCAGGGTCGCGAGCGGCCCATCGTCGAGCACGCGCGGCCCCTGAACGAAACCGTCTCGTTCGAAGGCCGCGCGCTGTATCG
>CAUZWC010000093.1:0-10594 GCA_963583595.1 Alphaproteobacteria bacterium
ACCGCGCCGAGATCGTCCGAATAGAGCCGCTGTTTTTTCTGGAGGCGGATGAAGGCATCGGCGAAGCGCGCCTTCTCGACCTCGGTCACATCCGGCTCGATCGCATTGAGCCGGATGTTCCGCAGACCGATCTGGTTGCGCTCCAGCACCGGTCGCGGCGCAAGATCGCCGAGCGGACGATTGGCCGCGAGGGCGTAGAAGGTAGGCACCCCCCCGAAGGTCAGCTCGTCCGAATTGGCCCAGACTCCGACGAAGCGGTCCTTGCGCCGGACGACCACATTTCGCTCCGGCCCGCGCACCACGACCGCGATATCGCCCACCTCGTCCACCGCGCCGAACAGCAGGACATCGGTGCCGGTGAAGCCCGCCGTGATGGCGACGAAATGATCCGATAGATCGGCGACCAGGCCCTGTGCCCAGGCATCCGCCCGGTCGAACAGGAAGGCGCCGAGCAGGGCCGTGAGCGCGAGCGTGGGTAGGGCGAGACGCCGTGTCATCATTTCGCCGCACCCGTGACCTGCAGGGAATAAAGGTCGTCGGGCGTGATCACCAGATCGAGCAGCAGCTTGATCGCGACCGCCAGAACGAGCAGCGCGAGCAGGCCGCGCATCTGCTCGCCCGGAAGGCGGGCACCGACGCGCGCGCCGTATTGCGCCCCGATGACCCCGCCGAGCAGGAGGAAGAAGGCGAGGACGACATCGACGGTCTGATGCTGGACCGATTGCAGGAAGGTGACGTTGGCCGTGACGAAGACCACCTGAAACAGCGAGGTGCCGATGACGACCGAGCTGGGCATGCCGATCAGATAGATCATGGCCGGCACCAGAATAAAGCCGCCGCCGACGCCCAGAAGGCCGGCCAGCACGCCGACCAGCGCGCCGACTCCGATCGGCAGGAAGGCGCTGATATAGAGGCGCGACTTATGAAAGCGGACCTTCAGGGGCAGGCTGCGGATCCAGCGCGGCTGGCGGATACGCTTGGCGGGCGCGGCATTGCGGCGCCGGCGCCGGATGGTACGGACGCTTTCCTGCGCCATCAGGATTCCGACGATGCCGAGAAAGATGACGTAGAGAAGCGAAATAGCGAGGTCGATCTGACCTCTTTCGCTGAGTATGCCGAACAGCCAGACGCCCGCGCTCGACCCGGCCATGCCGCCGATCAGCAGATAGAGGCCCATCTTGAAATCGACGCCCTTGCGCAGCCAATGCGCGAGGACGCCGGAGACCGAGGAGGCGGTGATGTGGTTGGCCTCGCTGGCCACCGCGATCGGGGGCGGCACGCCGACGAATATCAGCAGCGGCGTCATGAGAAAACCGCCGCCGACACCGAACATGCCGGACAGAAAACCCACCGCCGCGCCAAGCCCGAGCAGGAGCAGAACGTCCACGCTCATCTCGGCGATCGGAAGATAGATCTGCATAATATGCGCCCGGGCCGTCTTGCGGGGCCTCGGGCCGTTCCAGCGCCCGCACAGGTTGGGCGGAACGCGAAAAGACCCGTGAATCGTTGCGGTTAGCTTACTCTCGCCCCCCGAAGGGTCAAAGGTGTTTCGCGTCCTGCGGAGCCGATTCCGCCCGGCTCTGGCCCGTCAGCCCCGCAACAGGCCGACGGTGTCGTAAACCTCGGCCAGGATCGGCGCGGCGAGGGCGCTGGCGCGCGCCGCGCCGTCGCGCAGGACGGCGTCGATATGACCCGTATCGGCGGTGAGGCGGCGCATCTCCGCACCGATGGGACCTAGAGTTTCGACCGCCAATTCGGCGAGCGCCGGTTTGAAGACCGAAAATGGCTGTCCGGCGAAACGCGCCAGCACCGTCTCGGCCGATTCGTCGGCCAGGGCGGCATAAATGCCCACCAGGTTCGCCGCCTCGCGCCGCGCCGCCAGCTCCTCCAGCGACTCCGGCAAGGGTTCGGGATCGGTCTTGGCCTTGCGGATCTTCTGGGCGATCTGATCGGCGTCGTCGGTCAGGTTGATGCGCGACATGTCCGAGGGTTCAGACTTGCTCATCTTCCGCGTGCCGTCGCGCAGGCTCATGACCCGGGTCGCCGCGCCCATGATCAACGGCTCGATGATGGGGAACAGCTCGACCCCATAGTCGTGATTGAACTTCTGGGCGATATCGCGCGCCAGTTCGAGATGCTGCTTCTGATCCTCGCCGACCGGCACATGGGTCGCCTTGTAGACCAGGATGTCCGCCGCCATCAGGTTGGGATAGACGTAGAGGCCGGCGCTGGCATTCTCGCGATGCTTGCCCGCCTTCTCCTTGAACTGGGTCATGCGGTTCAGCCAGCCGAGGCGGGCGACGCAGTTGAAGACCCAGGCCAGCTCGGCATGCTGGGGCACGCGGCTCTGGTTGAAGACTATATGGCGCGCCGGGTCAATGCCCGCGGCCAACAGTCCGGCCGTGACTTCGCGGGTATTGGCGCGCAGTTCCGCCGGATCCTGCCAGACCGTGATCGCGTGCAGATCGACCATGCAATAGATGCATTCGAACTCGTCCTGCAGGCGGACCCAATTGCGGATCGCCCCGAGATAATTGCCGAGATGCAGGTTTCCGGTCGGTTGGACGCCGGAGAAGATGCGCTTCATGGCTCGCGGTCCCGCTCTGTCCTGATGTCACGTCGACCCCGTGCCGGGCGCGGTGGTTATCGCCGTTGGCGCCGTCCCCGGTCAAGTGACCGAACCATTGGCCGATCGAGAGACTGGACGGGAGCGCCGTTTTACCCCTTTCGTCCGGTGCGGCGGACCAGGCGGCGCAGCTCGTCCGGCCGGGCGACCCCCGTGGCTACGGCGAGGCCCGCGAAGACGACGAGTCCAGCGAAGACCAGCCCGGCGAGCGCGGCGATGCGCAGCGCCATGCTCCCGGTCAGGGCGGGCTCGAGCAGCCAGGCGAGGCCGAACACAGCGCCCGCCATCGCCAGGGCGGCGAAGAGCATCCGGGGCACCCGCACGCGCAGCCGAGCATCGACCGAAAAATGGCCGCGCCGGTGAAGAACGAAGGCGAGCAGCAGGGCGTTCAGCCAGGAGGCCGCTGCCGTCGCCACGGCCACGCCAACATGGCCGAAGGGCAGGAAGAGGGCCGCCGCCAAGGCGACATTGAGGATCATGGAGGCGGCGGCGATCTTGACCGGGACGACCATATCCTCGCGCGCGAAGAAGCCGGGCGAGAGCACCTTGACCAGGACATAGGCGGGCAGGCCCGCGGCATAGGCGACCAAGGCTGCGGCCGTCGCCGCGGTGTCAGCGGCGTCGAAAGCGCCATGCTGGAACAGAACGGCGACGATCGGCCCCGGCACGGCGAGCAGCGCGGCGGTCGCCGGCAGGGTCAGCAGGAGGGCGAATTCGATGGCGCGGTTCTGGCTGTCCATCGCAGCTTCCCGCATATCGCCGCGAAGCTGGCGTGCGAGCAGCGGCAGCAGGGCCACGCCCATCGCCACGCCGACCACGCCGAGGGGCAGCTGGACCAGCCGGTCGGCGTAATAGAGGAAGCTGACCGCGCCCTCCTGGAAGGAGGCGACGATGGTGCTGACGAGCAGGTTGATCTGGTGCACCCCGGCGCCGACTAACCCCGGCACCATGAGGATGAGCAGCCGGCGCACCCCGGGGGTGAGACGGGGCCGGCGCAGGCGCAGGGGGGCGCCGGCGCGGTTGCAGGCGATCAGCATGAACAGGAACTGCCCCGCCCCGGCGGCCGCCACGCCCCAGGCCAGGGCATGGCCCGGCGTCTCCAGCACATGGCCGAGGCCGAAGAGCGACGCGATTAGGACGATGTTGAGCAGGATGGGCGCCGCCGCCGCCGCCGCGAATCGGAGGAGGGCGTTGAGCACCGCGCCGAGCAGCGCGACCATGGCCATGAAAAGCAGATAGGGAAAGGTGATCCGGGTCAGTTCGACCGTCAGAGCGTAACGCTCGGGATCGGCGGCGAAGCCGGGCGCCAGCGCCGAGATGAGCCAGGGCATCGCGAGTTCGGCCACCAGCAGGAGCACGAACATCGACGCCAGCATGACGGCCAGCGCCTGCTCGGCGAAGGCCAGGGCGCCGGCCCGGCCCGTGCCTTCGAGCCGCCGGGCGAAGAGCGGCACGAAGGCATTGGCGAAGGCGCCCTCGCCCACCAGGCGGCGGAACATATTGGGGAAGCGAAAGGCGACGAAGAAGGCGTCGGCGACCGGCCCGGCCGCCGCAAAATGCGCGATCGCGACGTCGCGCACGAAGCCGAGAATGCGGCTGATCAGCGTGTAGCCGCCAACCGTCGCCGTGAACCGAAGCAGCGCCATCGCGCAGTCACCCCCAGAAGATGCCCGCCCGCGACAGGCATCCGGAAATCCACATCGTGCCAGTCACCCCTCGCGACGCTCGCCGCCGCGAGGCTCCTCAGGATGAGGAAAATAGAAAACCCCTTCCTCACCCTGAGGAGGCCCATAGGGCCGTCTCGAAGGGTCTGTCTGCAGTTATCATCAGCCTGCTAACGGAAGATCGTGGCGCGGACAAGGCGGCAGACCTCGAAGCTCCGCTATTCCGCCGCCACGCGATCTTCGTCCGGGTCGCGCAGGGTGGCCAGCAAGCGGAGGCGGATCGCCTCAATCTGCGAGGGTTTGGTCACATTGAGGCCGTAGGCGTCGCGGACATAGAACACATCGACCACCTGCTCGCCGAAGGTCGAGATCTTCGCCGTCGAAATCTGCAGGCGCAGTTCGGTCAGCGCCTTGGTCAGGTAGTGCAGCAGGCCGGGCCGGTCGCGCCCGTTGACCTCGATCACGGTATGGGTGGCGCTGGCCCGGTCGTCGATCAGCACCCGCGTCGGCACCGCGAAGAGACGCGCGCGCGATAGCTGGGCCCGGCGGCGGGCGAGCTCCGCGGGTATATCGATATCGCCGGCTAGGCAGCCCAGGATCGCGGCGCGCAAGCGGTCGATACCGCGCGCATCCGTCAGGGCGACGCGCGGCCCCTCGGCCAGGGCCGGCACCTCCTGCACCAGGAAACTGTCGAGGGCCAGGCCGTCCGCCGTGGTCACGATGCGCGCGCCCGTGATATCCGCGCCGCCGACGGCGATCGCCCCGGTCAGGGTCGAAAACAGGCCCGAGCGGTCGGGCATGCAGACCGTGACCTCGGTGATCGAATTGGCGCGGTCGATATCGATATCGATTCCCGCCCCCTCGGCGCCCTCGCGCTGGGCGCGGACCAGCCGGGCATGGCGCACCAGGCTGTCGGGCGTGGTCGCCAGCCAATAGTCGGCCGGCATCCGGGCCGCGTGTTCGACGATTGCGTCGTCGCTCCAATCGCCCAGCGCGGCCCGCAACCCGGCCTGGGCCGCCTCGACCCGTTCGGCGGCGGGCACGGAACTGAGGCCCCCGGAGACCAGTTCCTCGGCCCGGCGATAGAGCTCGCGCAGGAGCTGGGCCTTCCAGCCGTTCCAGACGCCGGGCCCGACCGCGCGGATATCGCAGACGGTCATCACCAGCAGCAGGCGCAGCCTCTCGGGCGACTGCACCAGGGCGGCGAAATTCTCGATCGTCTTGGGATCGCCCAGATCGCGCCGGAAGGCGAATTCGCTCATCGTTTCCTGATGGCGGACCAGCCAGACGGTGTTGTCGGTCTCACCGGGATCGAGGCCCAGGCGGGGGGCCAGGCGCTGGGCGATGCGCGCGCCCTTTTCCTGATGCTCGCCGCCGCGCCCCTTTGCCGTGTCGTGGAGCAGCAGGGCGAGGTAGAGCACGCGGCGTGACAGCACGTTGTGAATGATATCGCTGGCGACTGGATGGTCCTCGCGCAGCAAGCCCCGCTCGATCCCGCTCAGGATGCCGATCGCCCGGATCGTGTGCTCGTCGACCGTGTAAACGTGATACATGTCGTATTGCATCTGGGCCACGATCCGGCCGAAATCGGGAATGAAGCGGCCCAGCACCCCCGCCTCGTTGAGCCGGCGCAAGGTGACCTCCGGCCCCTTGGGCGAGGTCAGGATATCCATGAACAGGCGGTTCGCCACCGGGTCCTGACGCAGGGACTCGTCGACCAGGTCCAGCTTGCGCGTCACCTGGCGCAAGGCGCGGGGATGGATGTCCAGGTTGCGGTTGAGCGAGCTGTGGAAGAGCCGCAGCAGCCCGGCCGGATCGCGGTCGAAGGCATCGTCGGTCATCGGCACCAGGCGGCCGCCCTCAAGATAGAAACCGTCGACCGGCTGGCGGTCCTCGTCCTTGCCGCCCGCCTCGGCCGGTCGCCGGCGATGCTCGGCCTCGATCGCGGCGCAGAAGATGCGGGTCAGATCGCCGACCGCCTTGGCGACCAGGAAATAGCGCTTCATGAACCGCTCGACCCCGAGATTGGTGTCGTTGTTGCCATAGCCCATGCGCCGGGCGATCTCAGGCTGGACGTCGAAGGTCAAGGTCTCTTCGGCCCGGTCGGCGAGGTAGTGGAGATGGCAGCGCAGGGTCCAGAGGAAATTGGCCGCGCGCTCGAACTTCTGGCCCTCCTTCGCGGTCAGGGTACCGCGCTTGACCAGATCGGCAATGGAGCGGGTGCGGTACACGTAGCGCGCGATCCAGAGCAGGGTGTGCAGATCGCGCAGCCCGCCCTTGCCCTCCTTGATATTGGGCTCCAGCACATAGCGCGAATCGCCGACCCGCCGGTGGCGCCGGTCGCGTTCGTCGAGCTTGGCGGTGACGAAATTCAGGGCCGTGCCGGCCATGACCTCCTCGGCGAAACGCCGGCGCATTTCCGTCAGCAGTTCGGCATCGCCCGCAACATAGCGGCATTCCAGCAGGGCCGTGCGGATGGTCAGGTCCTTGTTGGCCAGGCGCACGCAATCGTCGGCCGAGCGCACAGCATGGCCGACCTTGAGGCCCAGATCCCAGAGCGCGTAGAGCAGAAACTCGACGGTCTGCTCGGTCTGGGGCAGCGGCTTGTAGGGGATCAGGAAGAGCAGGTCGAGATCGGAGAAGGGCGCCAGCTCGCCCCTGCCATAGCCGCCCATCGCGGCCAGGGTCAGGCGCTCGCCCGCCGTCGGGTTGCCCACCGGATAGGCGTAGCGGCGGGCATAGTCGAACAGGGCACGGACGATCCGGTCCATCAGATAGGCCCCGGCCGCCGCCGTCTCCGCCCCGCCCGCGCCATCGTCGAAGCGCTGGCGGATCTCGGTCCGGCCCTCATCCAGGGTGCGCGTCAGCAGGGCGAGCAGGGCGCGGCGGCGCTCGGCGGCGCGGTCATGGGTCGCCGCGATCTCCGCCACCGCCCGGCCCAGGGCATGGCGGTCGACGATCTGGCGCTTGCGCGGAACCTTAGCCATGGCACCCCATTTTTGCCCGGATGGTCCCGCCTCGTTGGGCGGCGCCGGGGCCGATCTTCACCTCCTATATATAATAGGTGTCGGCCCGCTTCGGTATGGTAGGCGAATCGACCGGCCTCCGCCTTGGCATGAACCCACCTGCCGCAGGCGGCATTCAGGCCTCCCCGTCACCCTCCGCCCGGAGGGCGCGCAGGCGGTAGAGCGCGTCGAGGGCTTCCTTGGGCGACATTTCGTCCGGGTTGATGTCCGCCAGGGCCTGCTCGACGGGCGACGGCCCCGTGCCCCCTTGCGCAACCCCGGCCGAGGCCGGGCGTGCAGCGCGGAACAGGGGAAGGTCGTCGGCGATGCGCGCGGCGGCGCTGGCCTGCTCGCCCTGCTCCAGGATCGCCAGCACCTCGCCCGCGCGGGCGACGACGGCGGCGGGCAGGCCCGCGAGGCGGGCTACATGGATGCCGTAGGAGCGGTCGGCCGCGCCGGCCGCGACCTCGTGCAGGAAGATCACGTCGTCCCGCCATTCCTTGACCCGCATGGTGTGGCAGGCGACGCCGGGCAGCTTGGCGGCCAGGGCCGTCAGCTCGTGATAATGGGTCGCGAAGAGGGTGCGGCAGCGGTTGACCGCGTTCAGGTGCTCGATCGTCGCCCAGGCGATGGAGAGGCCGTCGAAGGTCGCGGTGCCGCGCCCGATCTCGTCCAGGATGACGAGCGAGCGGGGGCCGGCCTGGTTCAGGATTGCGGCGGTCTCGACCATCTCGACCATGAAGGTCGAGCGGCCGCGCGCGAGATCGTCGGCCGCGCCGACCCGGCTGAACAACCGGTCGACCACGCCGATGCGCGCCGAGTCCGCCGGCACGAAAGCGCCGATCTGGGCGAGGATGGCGATCAACGCGTTCTGGCGCAGGAAAGTGCTCTTGCCCGCCATGTTCGGCCCGGTGACGAGCCAGAGATGCTGGCTCTCGGCCTCGCGCACCGAAAGGTCGCAATCGTTGGCCACGAAACCGGCCTCCGCCGTCGCGGCCAGGGCGGCCTCGACCACCGGATGACGGCCGCCGTGAATGTCGAAGACGGCCGAGTCCTCGACCTCGGGCCTCGTGTAGCGGCGCTGGGCCGCCAGTTCGGCATGGCCGGCGGCGACGTCGAGCATGGCCAAGGCGCGGCCTGCTGTCGCGATACCCTCGGCCCGGCCTGCGACCTCGGCCACCAGATCGTCGAACAGGCGAAGTTCCACGGCCAGGGCGCGCTCGGCCGCGCGCGCGATCTTTTCCTCCAATTCGCCCAGTTCGACCGTGGTGAAGCGCATTGCATTCGCCATCGTCTGGCGATGGATGAAGGGCCCGTCCGAGCCGGACTTGAGCTTGTCGGCATGGACCTGGCTCACCTCGATGAAATAGCCGAGGACGTTGTTGTGCCGGATCTTGAGGGCCTGGGCCCTGGTCTCCTTCGCATAGCGCGTCTGGAGCGCCGCGATCAGCCGGCGGCTTTCGTCGCGCAGGGTGCGCAGCTCGTCCAACCCTTCGTGATAGCCGACGGCGACGAAGCCGCCGTCGCGCGCGATGGGCGGCGGATCCTGGGCTAGGGCGCGGGCTAGACGATCGACCAGCACGCCGTGTTCGCCCAGCATCCGCGCGGCCTCGGCTATGCCCTCGGGCGGCCCGGCCAGACCGCCCGTATCGCCGGGCCGCCCGAGGGCCGCGCGGAGGGTCGGGATTTCGGCCAGGGCATCGCGGATCGCCGCTAGATCGCGCGGTCCGCCGCGCCCGACGGTGAGACGCGAGAGGGCGCGTTCGACATCCGGGCAGCGGTGCAGGATCTCGCGCGCCTCCTCCCGCGCGCGCAGCGCATCGAAGAAGAAGCCGACCATGTCGAGGCGGCGGCCGATCGTCTCAGGATCGGTCAGGGGCGCCGAGAGATGGGATGCGAGCAGGCGCGCGCCGGGGCCGGTCACGGTGCGGTCGACGGTCGCCAGCAGGCTGCCCTTGCGCTGGCCCGAAAGCGTCCGCGCCAATTCGAGATTGCGCCGGGTCGCGGCGTCGATCTCCATCACCGCGCCCTCGGCCAGGCGGCGCGGATGGCCGAGGCGGGGCAGGCGGCCCTTCTGGGTCAGCTCGACATAATCGACCAGCGCGCCGGCCGCCGCGATCTCGGCCCGCCCGAAGGCGCCGAAGGCGTCGAGCGCGGCGATGCCGTAGACCGCTTCCAGGCGCTTTCCACCCGCCACGCTGTCGAAGCGGCTGCCGGGCAACGGGGTCAGCCGGTCGCGCCAATCGCCGAACAGCTCGAAGAGTTTGGGCCGTTCGACCAGGCGATCGGGCAGCAGCAACTCGCCGGGATCGAGCCGCGCAAGAGCGGCGGCCAGGCCCTCGGGCCGGACCTCTTGGACCTGGAAATCGCCCGTCGACATATCGAGCCAGGCCAGGCCGAGCGCGCCCTGGGCATCGGCCAGGGCGGCCAGATAGTTATGGGCGCGGGCATCGAGCAGGGTGTCCTCGGTCAGGGTGCCGGGGGTGACGACCCGCACCACGTCGCGCTTGACCAGGGTCTTGCCGCCGCCGCGCTTCTTGGCCTCGGCCGGGTCTTCGATTTGTTCGCAGACCGCGACGCGGAAACCCTTGCGGATGAGGCGGGAGAGATAGGCGGCGGCAGCATGGACCGGCACGCCGCACATGGGGATGTCCTCGCCCGCATGCTTGCCGCGCTTGGTCAGGGTGATGTCGAGCGCCCCGGCGGCGGCGACCGCGTCGTCGAAGAACAGCTCGTAGAAATCGCCCATCCGATAGAACAGCAGGCAATCGGGATAGGACCGCTTGATCTCGGTGAACTGCGCGATCATGGGCGTGGCCTGGGGGGTCACGCGCAAGTCGGAACCGGATTCGGACTTGGCCGTTTCGGCCTTGCCGTCGGAATCGGGTCTGGGGGCGCTGTCCGCCTGGGGCATGGTTGCGGCTTGGTCTGGAGGCAGGGTTCGGAACCCGGTGCGGGGGTGGAAGCCAGAGGCGAAAACCCTAACACGCCGCGATCGGTTCGCGCCACACGGCTCGGGCGACCCAGGGCCGACCCTGCCCCGCGAGCGAGCGTCTTGGTGCCGTGATGGTGCATCGGTAGACTGCGCACGGGTGCCGCCGATGTTTCGTCGGCCGGGCGCGTCACTGAGAGAGGCCAGGAATGGCGGACGAAAGCGCGAATCGCAGATTGGAGGAAGAGGCGCTTCTCTTCCATTCCAACGGCAAGCCGGGAAAGATCGAGATCAGCCCGACCAAGCCGCTGGTGACCCAGCGCGACCTGTCCCTGGCCTATTCGCCGGGGGTCGCCGCGCCCTGCCT
>CAUZWC010000094.1:0-10544 GCA_963583595.1 Alphaproteobacteria bacterium
GTTCGCGGATCGACGCCTCGATCTCTTCCGCCGATTGAATCTCGCGCTTGCGAGCCGCAGAAGGCCAGAGACCGATCGGCTTGATGCGCATCATGGCGATGAGCACCGCGCCATAGGCGAGGAAACGGTATTCGCCGAACTCGCGCAGCAGTTCCGGCGTGCCGATCAGCATGGCTGCGCCGACGACGACGCCCGGCAAGGAGCCGAGACCGCCGACGATGAGCAGCGCAAGAATGTTGATCGAGATCAGCAGTTGAAAGCTGTGCGGGAAAATCGAGGTCAGCATGACCGCGAAGATCGCACCGGCGAGTCCGGCAAATGCCGCACCCAATCCATAGGCCAGAAGCTTCACGTTGACGAGGTTGATTCCGAGCGCCTGGCCGACATCCTCATCCTCGCGAATCGCCATCCAGGCCCTGCCCAGGCGTGAATTCTCCAACGCCCAGGCGAAATAACCGGCGACAGTTGCGCAAACCAGTGTGAGGTAGAACAGATAGATCGGATCGTTCAATTCCCACCCGAAAAGAAACGGCCGCGGAATGTGAAGCATGCCCTGGGAACCGCCCAGCAGGGGCGCCGCCATGTCGGACAGCACCACCACCCGGATGATTTCACCCAGGCCCATGGTCGCCACGGCCAGGTAGTCGCCGCGCACCTTGAGCACCGGTATCCCGAACATAAAGCCGATCGCGACCGAGACGAGCACCGCGAGGGGCAATGCCTCCCACCAGGTCAGCGGCCGATCGAGAAGCAGGATCTGCAACTCATGCTCGCCCGTGAACAGGGCGATCGTATAGGCACCGGCCGCGAAGAACGCGACGAAACCTAGATCGAGCAGACCCGCCAGACCCAATTCAAGGTTCAGACCCATGCCCATGAGGATGAACAGGCCGACATACATCATGACCTGGCCAAAGAACGACCCGGCAGCGGCGGGGAAAAGCAGAAACAGGATAAGCGCGCAGGCCCAGCCAAAATAACGGACCGACTTCTGGCCACTTGGAGACATTTTCCCGAAGCGTTCTTTCACCGCCCCGCCCCGGATCGTCCAGAACAGCATTGCGGCGAACGTGACCACAAACACCACAATGGCCCCCTGTAAGCGCTGCCCTTCCCAGGTGAAGAACCAGTCGCGGAAGCCGAGAATGAATTCGTATTGCATGACGAGCTGGATCAGCTCGCTGAATAGCCCGGCAATAAAGACCGCCGACAGGCCCCAGATAAGCGGACGGCGCAACGCCTTCGGCATAACCACGATGCCCGCGCCGAGGGCACCGAGCCCCGCACTGAGGACAATCTGGAGCAGAATCCCGCCTCCAACGCCCTGTTTCCAGCTCAGGAATTGGAAAAGCTTGTGGGACAGCGCGACGAACATGTAGCGCACATTCAACTGGGTCATGAACAGCATCAGCAGGCCCAGCGCGATACCAACGATCGCGCCGACCACTGCCCCGTTTATGATCTTTCCGGGCACGCTCAAATCTTTGGATCGAATGGCAATCGTAATGCCGGCAAACAGCGCGACGCCCATGATCGTAAAATGCGCAAGGGTAAGGACGCCTTCAATGATCCAGCGTTCCATGAACTGGGTTATCAGGCCCACAAAATTGAAGTACAGCGCGACGAAACCGAAAATGAAGCCAGTCATGCCGGTCATGCGCAATTGAGATCGCTCAATGTACTTCTGTTCGAACGACGACGCTACGATATTGAATGCCACGGTTGTGTCTCCCCTAAAATTCTGTCGCTGGCGCCGTCAGGTCACGCACGCTGACTGACACGTTCGCCCAGGATGCCCTGCGGCCGGAAGATCAGAACCATTACCAGCATAGTGAAAGCGATCAGGTCGCGGAGCTGATAGGGCGCGACGATACCGAGACCGTCGAGGAACAGAGCCGGCCCAACGGACTCGACGGTTCCCAGGAAGAAGCCGCCCAACATGGCGCCCGGAATATTGCCGATGCCGCCAAGCACCGCGGCGCTGAACGCCTTGATGCCCGGGAAGAAGCCCATGAAGAAGTAGACCTGCTTGAAAACGAACGCGTAGAGCACGCCGCCGATACCGGCCATCGACCCGCCCAGGATGAAGGTGAAGATAATCACCCTGTTGACGTCGATGCCCATAAGTGAGGCCGCATCGCGATCTTCCGATGTCGCCCGCATCGCCGTGCCCATCCGGGTCTTCATGACGATAAGGTAGAGACCCGTCATGGAGGCGAGCGCCGCTAGGATGACGACCGGCTGGATCACCGGAAAATCGAAGGACCCGATGTTCATAAGCCTGTCGAAGAACTCGACATCGGGATAGGCGCGCACGGACGAGCCGTACATGCCGCGGAAGGAATGCTGGATGAAGAACGAAGCGCCGATCGCGCAGATCAGCGGTGCGAAGCTGCGCACCGACCGGAACGGCCGATAGCAGATCCGTTCGACCGTCAGCGCAATGACCACGCAGGTCGTCATCGCGACAAGGCAAATAATGATCATGCTGATCAGGAGGTTCTCTTCCAGGAAACCCGATTTGCCCAGGGGATTGGCGACGAAATAGGCCGTGAACGCCCCCGTCATGAAGATGTCGCCATGGGCGAAGTTGATCAGCCGCAAGATGCCGTAGACCATCGTGTAACCCAAGGCGATCAAGGCGTAGATGCCGCCCATCGTCAGGCCGAACATCACGAAATCGAACCACTGTTCGTTTGAATAACGGCCCTCGTAAAGCGTACCGATAGTTCCCCAGACCACGACGGTGATTACGGCCGCGCGCATCAGCCAGAGTGTCACGTCAACGTAAGTGACGCGCCTCCAGAACTCTACATCGAAATATTTCTGCATTACTCCAAGTCCCCTGGAAAGCCCCAGTTTCCTAAATTCCGAGAGATAAACTCTTAAAAGGCCGGGCGGTACGGGATCGTGGACAACGGCCCCGACACCGCCCGGCTAATATTAACAGACAGCTACGCGACTAGAAGCTCTCCGGATAGATCCGGTGAGGGTTCTTGCCCATCTCGAGAGTGTCCTTGTCGTACGAATTGAACTCGTAGACCGCGAACTTGTACACCGCACAATCGCCATACTGATCGCAAGTCAGATTGCCGGTCATGCCCGGATGGTCCTTCGTCGCCTTGAGGGCGGCGGTCAGGGCGGCGATCGGGACATACGTGGATCCGTCCTTCTCGATCGCGACCTTCTCGATCGCGACCTTAGCGATCATGAAGGCATCATAGGCATTGCCGTGGAAGCCCTGGATCGGATACTCGCCGAACATCTCCTTATACTTCTCACGCATCGGGCCGTAGCCTTTGCCCTGCGCTTCGATTTCCTGGGCCGTGGTCGTGATCTTGTAGCCAAGCACGTCCTTGCCGGCGGCCTCAAGCAGCTGCGCGCCGAACGAAGCGTCCGAGCCCACGAACATGGTGTTCTCGAGACCCGCGATCTCCTGCTTCTGCCGCAACATGTAGGCCGTCGCCGCGACGAAGGTCGGGGAATAGATGAAGTCGGGCTTGGATGTCGCGATTTTGGTCAGGACCGGGCGCATGTCGACATCGGTCGGCGACACGGCTTCGTCGGAAACCAACTCGCCGTTCAACTCGCCTAGACGCTTCTGGAACACGCGGACCAGTTTCTCGGCATAGGGGCTGCCGTCATGGATCGTTGCGAAGCGCTTGAAGCCCATCACATTGACGGCCCAATCAGCCACTTCCTTGCCGGCCCACAGATCGTTGTAGATCACGCGCACGAACCCATCGTAGTCCGGGCCGCGGCCGGGATCGGTCAGCGCCGGCGACGACGGAGAAATGCCGACATCCGGGATACCCGCCTTCCAGAAGATCGGAATGGCCGGCGTCGAAGCGCTGGAGCACGAGCCGCCAAGCGCAATAACGGTCTGGGTGTTGGCGGCGATCTTGGTCGCCGCAGTCTGCCCGCCTTCCGCGCTGCACAATTCGTCTTCAACGAGGAAGCGGATCGGATGGCCGGCCACCTCGCTGCCGACATCGTCGGCCGCGATCTGAACGCCGCGCCACTGGTCAAGGCCCAGCGCCGTATCCGGACCGGACATGACGGCATATACGCCGATCACGATCGGCTCGCCCGCGCGAATCTTGACGACCCGGATATCATCCTTCACGCCGTCTTTTTCCGCAGACATCGCCGGCGCGGCGGCAAACGCGCCCGCTCCGACAACCGCCGCGGCGACGATTGATTTCAAGAGAGTAGCTCTCTTCATCGGTTAAACTCCTCCATGTTGCACATTGTTCCCTGAGCTAGGCCCCTCATTGCGAACGGTTGCCTTTGCCCTCCCGACAGACGCAGCAACCGATCATAGGGGCCGCGTCCGAAGCTAGAACGAACGATCGCGTTTTTCGCGATTAGCCCGCATTCATTCGACGACTTGAAACAATCAGATGGGTGAAGACGATGATTGTCTCTCCGTCCCATCTCCGCCCAAAGTCCCCGGCTTAAGTTCAGCATAGACCGGCCGAGCAGGCAACTACCGGTAATGTTGTGCCGCCCGAGTGATCGATCGTTTTGCGACGCAAAGAAAAAAACGTCGGCGATGTCTCGAACCGATCGAGCATCGCCCGCTGGGCTCCATAGCGAAAAGTTCTACACTGCAACCGCCAAAAAGGCTCCGGTGCGAAACATCTTTCAAAACTGAACCGCTCGACCGTTGGTTCCGTCACGTTTCCCAGCCACTTTGACACACAATTTTTATGACCCTGGTTTTGTATTTTAGTGCCCCAGCGCAAGCGGCGGATTATGCACTGGCGCCTTGGCGAGTCAACTCAGCCATCCCTGCGCAAAGAAAAAACGCCGGCCCGACGGATCAGGCCGGCGCTGGAATGCCTCTCGTCGACCGGCGCTACTCGTCCGACGTTGAGTAAATCTTCTTCGGGTTCACGCCCGGCTCGAACGTGTCGGGATCAGCACTAGTGAACTCGTAGACCGCGAAGGTGAACTGACCGCACTGGCCGAATTCATCGCATTTGATCGGACCACTGATGCCATCGAACGCCGGCGTGGCAAAGACCGCATCTCGCACCGCCTTGCGCCCGATATAGGTGTTGCCCGCATCGTCGGTGACAGCGACCTTCTCGATCGCCTCGGACAGGATCCGCGCGGCGTCGTAGGCATGGGCATGGAAGCCCTGAATCGGCGCCTCGCCAAACATTTCCTTATAGGTTGCCACGAGCTTGGGATAATCCTCGCCCATCGCTTCCACGGACACGTCGGGGAAGGTGAGTTTGAGCCCGACCACCGAATCGCCGGCCGCCGTGATGAAGTCCTTGGCGAAGATTGCGCCGCCGCCGATCGGGACGATCTTGTCGAAGCCATCGATATCCTTCATCTGGCGAGTCAGATGGCCTGCCGCCGCGACGAAGACCGGGAAATAGACCACGTCGGGCTTGGCCGAGGCGACCCGGGTCAGGACCGGCCGCATATCGACATCGACCGGGGACACCGCCTCTGCGGCCACGATTTCGCCGCCCCTCTTCTTGAACTCCTTCTCAAAGACCCGGACGAGCTGCTCGGCATAGGGCGAGCCGTCATGGATGGTGGCCGCCTTGCGGAAACCCTCGATGTTATACATCCATTCGGCATCGCCAGCGCCCTGCAGATTGTCGCTGTAAATCGTGCGGGCGTAGCCGCCGTAATCGGGGCCCCGATCGGGCGCGGTCAGGCGCGGCGCGGTGGTCGCCGTGCCGATATTGACCATGCCGGCCTTCCACAGGATCGGCGCTGCCGGGGTCGCGGCGCTGGAACAGGCCGGGCCGATGACGCCGACGATGTTCTGGTTGGCCGCGAGTTTGGTGGCCGCGTTCTGGCCGCCCTCGGCGCTGCACTGGTCGTCCTCGACGATGAAGCGAACCGGATGGCCCGCGATCATGTTGCCGTGATCCGCGAAGTAGACCTCGGCGGCCCGCTGCGAATCGAGACCCAGTGCCGTATCCGGCCCCGAGATGACCCAATAGCCGCCGATCAGGATCGGCTGACCCTTGTTGACCTTCACGATTCCGATGTCGTCAGAGATGGTGATGTCGGCCGTTTCGGCCGCCATCGCCGTCGATGTGGCCGCGGCAAGTGCCACCGCTGCCGCGAAAGTGAATCTGCGCATTAGACGTGTCTCCTCCCAGAGATTGTCGCACCGGTTCTTGTGTTTTATTTTTTCATCGATGCCGCGAAGCAAATTAGAGAACCCGATGCCGAGCCAGGAATCGCCGCGCGGCCGATCCAGACCAGAGGATATCATACTCCATTAAAACTGTGTCAAAACAATGCTGATGTCGGCGGGCGGCGGGTGAAACTCGGCAAAGCGCCGCGTCCGGCTCCACTCGGGCGCGGGTTCGATACGATCCGCTTGATGCAATCCTCCCGCCGCTTCGCTACTCTCGCGGCCTCTGAGCCAGCTCGGGGAGGGGCGGTGGACTTTATCTTCATGCTGACACGCCAGGATCGTACCGTGGTCGACGCGGAACGGGTGCTGGCCGAGGTCTTCGCCATTGGCGTGCGCCATATCGGCTTCAAGGATATCGGTGTCGACCGCACCGTGCTCGATCGGCTCAACCGGACGATCAAGCAGGACGGCGGGACCAGCTATATGGAAGTCGTGAGCGCCACCCCCGAAGCTTGTCTGGCTTCGGCCCGGGTCGCCACGGAGATCGGCGTCGACTGTCTGCTCGGCGGGACCGAGGTCTTGCGCACGATGGAGATCGTCAGCGGTTCGGGCATCGCCTATTTCCCCTTTGTCGGCCGCCCGGAAGGTCATCCGACCCGCCTTGGCGGCGACCCCGCATCGGTGGCAGAGGATTGCCGCAGGGCCGAGGCGCAGGGCTGCGTGGGCGTCGATCTGCTGGCCTATCGCGCGACCGATGCCGACCCGGTCGGTCTGATCGCCTCGGCACGGGCCAGCCTCGCCGGCCGGCTGATCGTCGCCGGCAGCATCGACTCGCCCGAGCGCGTACGCGAGATCGCAATGGCCGGCGCGGACGCCTTCACCATCGGCTCGGCCGTATTCAACGGTTCCTTCACCCCGGACAAGGGCGCGCTCTCCTCCCAGGTCGAGGATATCCTGGCGGCGGTCGAGGCCAGCGCGCGACACACCAAGCAGGGAGCGGTCCCATGACCCCGGAGCAAT
This sequence comes from Alphaproteobacteria bacterium, assembly GCA_963583595.1. GTDB lineage: Bacteria > Pseudomonadota > Alphaproteobacteria > CADEGL01 > CADEGL01 > JABIRQ01. Next base: position 7,136 of record CAUZWC010000094.1, read on the forward strand.
GTATCGAAGAGCTCGGACTCGCCCTGCCGGATTTTGGCACGAAGGGCTATTACGGCGGCAATTTCGGGACCATGAAGCCCTTCCATATCGAGGGCACGGTGCTGCATCTCTCCGGCCATGTGCCCTGGAAGCCGGAGGGTGGCCTGCTCTATCCCGGCCGCCTCGGCTCCGCCGTGACGATTCCGCAGGGCTACGAAGCCGCGCGCCTGACCGCGCTCAACGCTCTGGCCGGAGCGCGCCACGCGCTTGGCTCGCTCTCGCGCATCCGCTCGATCATCAAGAGCCTCAACTTCGTCGCCTGCGAGCCCGACTTCACCGATATCCACAAAGTGTCGAGCGGCCTCTCCGACCTTCTGGTCGAGGTGTTCGGCGAGGAGATTGGCCTGGGCGGCCGGGCGACCGTCGGCGTTCAGACCTTGGCCGATAACATCTGCTTTGAGACCTGGATTCAATTCTCGATCCGTGACAATTAATCGCCACCGGCTTTCCACCAGTCCCTTCGCCGAATTTTTCTCCCGACCATCCGAAAGCGCCCGCGACCATGAGAGATTTCAACCTGCCCGGCCGTTCGCCCGTACTCACCACCGGCGGCATCGCCGCGACCTCGCACCCGGTCGCCACCGTGACCGCCCTGGACGTTTTGCGCGATGGCGGGAATGCCGTCGATGCGGCCGTTGCGGCCTGCGCCGTGCTCTGCGTGATCGAGCCGCATATGACGGCGATCGGCGGCGACTGCTTCGCGCTGCTGGCCAAGGGCGGAGGCGACGAGGTGATCGCGCTCAACGGCTCCGGCCGCGCCCCAGCAGCCGCGACGCCGGCACGCTTGGCCGAGCTGGGTCTGTCCGAAATTCCGCAGTTCGGACCCCATCCCGTCACGGTGCCAGGCTGCGTCGACGCCTGGGCGCGTCTGGTCGAGGCCCATGGCCGCAAAAGCCTGGGCGAACTGCTGGCCCCCGCGATCCGTTGCGCCGAGGAAGGCGTGCCCGTCGCGCCGCGCGTCGCCCATGACTGGGCGCGCGATCTGGTCGCACTCGATCAAGACGAGAATACCCGCCGGATCTATCTGCCCGAGGGGCGTCCCCCCAAGGTCGGCGAAATCTTCCGCCAGCCGCTGCTGGCCGAGACCCTGCGGCGCATCGCGGAAGAAGGCCGCGCGGGCTTTTACGAAGGCCCGGTGGCCGAGGATATGGTCTCCCATCTCAACGCCCTGGGCGGGTTGCATACCTTGGAGGATTTCACCCGGACCGAGGCCAGCTTCGTCGCGCCTATCCGCACCAGCTATCGCGGGCACGAAATCTACGAATGCCCGCCCAACGGCCAGGGCATCGTCGCTCTGATCATGCTCAACATCCTCTCGGGCTACGATCTCGCAGGGCTCGATCCGTTGGGCGCCGAGCGCTTCCATCTGGAGATGGAGGCGGGACGGCTCGCCTTCCGCGACCGCAACACCTTCATCGCCGATCCAGACGAATATGCCGTGCCCGTCGCCGAACTGCTGAGCGAGGAATACGCCGCCGAACTGCGCGGCCATATCGACCGCGACAAGGCGATGGGTGCCTTGCCGCCCTCCTCGCTTCCCGTCCATAAGGACACGGTCTATCTCACCGTCGTCGATGGCGAGCGCAACGCAATCAGCTTCATCAATTCTATCTTCGGCGGCTTCGGCAGCGGCGTCGTCGCCCCGAAAAGCGGCGTCATGCTGCAGAACCGGGGCCATAGCTTCCGCCTCGATCCGACCCATCCGAACTGCATCGCACCGCGCAAACGGCCCATGCACACGATCATCCCCGGCATGGTCTGCCGCGACGGCCATGCGGTGATGCCTTTCGGCGTCATGGGCGGGCATTACCAGCCTTACGGCCATACCCATCTTGTGACCAATGTCATCGATTACGGCATGGACGTTCAGGAAGGCCTCGACTTCCCCCGCGCCGAACATCAGAACGGCATCCTGCGGGCCGAGCCGACAGTCCCCGACAAGACCATCCGCGGCCTCGAAGCCAAGGGCCACAAGATCGAGCGATCGACAGACCCGCTGGGCGGCGGCCAGGCGATCAGCATCGTGCCGGAGTCCGGCGTGCTGATCGGCGGGTCCGATCCGCGCAAAGACGGCTGCGCGCTGGGGATTTGAACGCGTGACGCAGGGAACAGTCGTCGAGGCGCTCGTCACCGCGCTGAAGGCGCGTGGCGTGAAGCGCATGTTCGGCATCCCGGGGGGCGGCTCCAGCCTGGACGTGATCGAGGCGGGCGCCGCCGCCGGCATCGAGTTCGTGCTCTCGCGCACGGAAACGGCGGGCGCCTTCATGGCCTGCGCCACGGCCGAAATCACCGGCGCGCCCGGCGTGTTGCTGACTGGCGTCGGCCCCGGCATGGCCAGCGCCGTCAACGGCATGGCCTATGCCTATCTCGACCGTGTGCCGCTGATCCTGGTGACCGACGCCGCCGACGAGGCCCAGGCCTATGTCACCCATCAGATCATCGACCAGCCCGCCATCACCGCGCCGATCACCAAAGGGCGCCGGAGCTTGAAGGCGGGCGACGGGCAGCGGGAAATCGGCGCACTGCTGGACACCGCCCTGGCTGAGCCGCGCGGACCGATCCATATCGATCTGAGCAGCGCCCAGGCGCGCAAGGCGGCGGGCGCCGCCTCGCCCGAAACCGTCGCGGCATCGGTCGCGGTGTGGAACGAATCGGACCTCGCCGCGGCGCGCGCCCTGCTGGCCGAGGCGCGCCGCCCCGCAATCGTCGCCGGGGTCCAGGCGACCCGCAGTGCCGATGCCCTGCGTGGGCTTGCCGAAGCACTCGCCTGCCCCGTCTTGACGACTTACAAGGCCAAGGGCTGCATGGCAGACAGCCACCCGCTCCAGGTCGGCCATTACACCGGCGGCGAGGCCGAGGCGTCCTGTCTGCGCGAGGCCGATCTGATCCTACTGTTCGGCTTCGATCCGGTCGAAGCGATCCCCCAGCCCTGGCGCTACGAAGCGCCGATCCTGGAGATCGGCGCTGCCGCCAGCCTGCCCCATTACCGCACCCCGGACATTTCCCTGATCGGCGATATAAACGGCGCGGCCGCAGCCCTGCGCTGCGCCAACCGGCCGTCGGACTGGACGACAGCGGAAATCGAGGGCCATCGCGCCGCGATGCGCACAGCTCTCCGGGCCCCGGCGAAAACCGGCATCCCGTCCTGGCATCTGGTGGAGAGCCTGGCGAAAGCCGCCCGGCCCGGCACGCGCGCCACGGTCGACGCGGGCGCACATATGTTTTCAGCCATGGGTTTCTGGGCGGCGGAGGAGGCCAGCGGCACGCTCATTTCCGACGGGCTTTCGACCATGTCATACGCCCTGCCCGCCTCCATCGCCTCGTCCTTGGCCGAGCCGGATCGCCCCGCCCTCTGCATGACCGGCGACGG
>CAUZWC010000095.1:0-10488 GCA_963583595.1 Alphaproteobacteria bacterium
CGGGCCAGTCCCTGGCCGTGATCGTGCCCGCCACCGTTGCCGCCAAACCAAAGGGCCAGGATATCGCCCTGACCGTCCTGCACGAGGACGAGGACCTGATCGTCATCGACAAGGCGGCGGGACTCGTCGTCCATCCGGCCGCCGGCAACCCGGATCGCACCCTGGTCAACGCCCTGATCGCCCATTGCGGCGACAGCCTCTCGGGCATCGGCGGCGAGCGCCGGCCCGGCATTGTCCATCGTCTGGACAAGGACACCAGCGGCGTCATGGTGGCCGCCAAATCCGACGCCGCGCACCATGCCCTCGCCGCCCAATTCGCCGATCATTCGATCGACCGCGCCTATAGCGCGGTGGTCTGGGGCCGGCCGATACCGCCGCACGGCACGATCGACGAACGGATCGGGCGCAGCCGCAGCAACCGCAAGAAGATGGCCGTGCTGACCACCGGCGGCAAAACGGCGCGGACGCATTACACGGTCCTGCGCAGCGCCGGCGCGCTCGCCAGCCTCGTCGAATGCCGCCTGGAAACCGGACGAACGCACCAGATCCGGGTCCATCTATCGTATCTCGGGCATCCGGTCGTGGGTGATCCGGTCTATGCCAGGGGTGCCGGCAGCCGGCTGAGCAAGGCCGATACCGAGCATCGGGCGGCAATCCTTGCCTTCCAACGCCAGGCTCTTCATGCCCATCTGCTCGGATTCGACCATCCGCGCAGCGGCGAGCGCGTCCGCTTCATGGCAAGCATTCCGCAAGATATGGAAGACTTGCTCGAAAGCCTGGAATCGCTCTAGATCCGAGACCATATTATGAACATGTTGCGGGCGAATATTGAGTTCGCCCGATCTGGGGGCCTAGATTGGCATCCAAACCGCATGAATCGGCGAGACGCGCATATGTCGCGCGCCGTGCGCACGGAGGCAGTAGGAAATGACGTCCAGGGCCGTTGCACCACTACCGGCCATATCGCCAGAAGGGAATCTGCGGCGCTATCTGCAGGAAATCCGCAAATTCCCCATGTTGAAGCCGGAAGAGGAGTTCATGCTCGCCAAGCGCTGGCAGGAGCATAACGATTCCGATGCCGCCCAGCGGCTGGTGACGAGCCATCTGCGCCTGGTGGCCAAGATCGCCATGGGCTATCGCGGCTATGGCCTGCCCGTGGCGGAGCTTATTTCCGAAGGCAATGTCGGCCTCATGCAGGCCGTCAAGCGCTTCGACCCCGACAAGGGTTTCCGTCTGGCGACCTACGCCATGTGGTGGATTCGCGCCAGCATGCAGGAATATGTCCTGCATTCCTGGTCGCTGGTGAAGATGGGCACGACAGCGGCGCAGAAGAAGCTGTTCTTCAACCTGCGCAAGATCAAGGCACAGCTCAAGGAAGTCGACGAAGGCGATCTGCCGCCCGAGAGCGTCACCAAGATCGCCACGGCCCTCTCGGTATCAGAGGACGAGGTCGTCTCGATGAACCGGCGCATGGCCGCGCCCGACCATTCGCTCAACGCGCCGCTGCGCGAGGAAGGCGACGGCGAATGGATGGACTGGCTGACCGACGAGACCGAGAGCCAGGAAGTCCAGGTCGCCGAGAAGGAGGAACTGGACAAGCGCCGCGACATGCTGGGCGAGGCGATGAAGACCCTCAACAAGCGCGAGCGCCATATCCTGGCCGAACGGCGTCTGAAGGACGAGCCGACGACCCTCGAGGATCTGAGCCAGGAATACAGCATCAGCCGCGAACGGGTGCGCCAGATCGAGGTTCGCGCCTTCGAGAAGCTTCAGAAATCGATGCGCAACATGGTCGTCGAGGAACGCATCGCCGTCTGACGGCGCGATCCGCATGACGAAAAGGGCCGAGGCGTCACCGCTCCGGCTCTTTTTTCATGGCTCCATTTTCACGATATGCGCGCCGATCAATCGACGAAGGGGTCGCCCATCATGATGGTGTCGGCGCGTTCCGGGCTGGTCGAAAGCAGGGTCACCGGGGCGCCGATCAGCTCCTCGATCCGGCGGACATATTTGATCGCCGTGGCCGGCAGCTGGGCCCAGCTGCGCGCGCCGCGCGTGCTTTCGTCCCAGCCCTCCAGCGTCTCGTAGATCGGCTCGACCCCGGCCTGGCCGCTGATCGAGGCCGGCAGATGGTCGAGCACCTCGCCGCGATAGCGATAGCCAATGCAGACCTGGAGCGGCCCGATGCCGTCCAGCACATCCAGCTTGGTCAGGGCGATGCCGTCGATGCCACTCACCAGGACCGCCTGGCGCACCATGACCGCGTCAAACCAGCCGCAGCGCCGCCGCCGCCCGGTCACGGTGCCGAATTCGTGGCCCCTCTCACCCAGGACACGGCCGATCTCGTTGTCCTGTTCAGTCGGGAAAGGCCCGCTGCCGACCCGGGTGGTATAGGCCTTGGTGATCCCCAGGATGAAGCCGATCGCGCCCGGCCCGGTGCCCGAGCCGACCGAAGCGGCGGCCGCCACCGTGTTCGAGGAGGTGACGAAGGGATAGGTGCCGTGATCGATATCCAGCATGGCGCCCTGCGCGCCTTCGAACAGGATGCGCCGCCCGGCCCGGCGGGCGTTTTCCAGCCGCATCCAGACATTGTCGGCATAGGGCAGCAGCGGTCCGGCGACCGCGAGCAATTGGGCCTTGAGTTCGGCGCCGTCGATCTCCGCCGCGCCCATGCCGCGCCGCAGGGCGTTGTGGTGGAGCAGCAGTTCTTCGAGCTTTAGGTCCAGGCTGGCCTCGTCCGCCAGATCGGCGACGCGCACCGCACGGCGGGCGACCTTGTCCTCATAGGCCGGGCCGATGCCCCGGCCGGTCGTGCCTATCTTGGCATCGCCGCGCATTTCCTCGCGCAACCGGTCCAACTCGCCATGCAAGGGCAGGATGAGGGTCGCGTTCTCGGCGATGCGCAGATTCTCGGGGCTGACCGCAACGCCCTGCGAGCACAGGGCCTCGATTTCCTTGAGCAGGGCCCAGGGGTCGATCACCACGCCATTGCCGATCAGGCTCATCTTGCCCGGGCGCACGATGCCCGAAGGCAACAGGCTCAGCTTGAAGACGCGACCGTCGATGACCAGAGTATGGCCCGCATTGTGGCCACCCTGAAAGCGGACCACGACATCGGCCCGCTCGCTCAACCAATCGACGATCTTGCCCTTGCCCTCGTCGCCCCATTGTGAGCCGACCACGGCCACATTCGCCATGCCTTGTCTCCTTACGCGAGCGGGATCGGCGCGCCGTCCCGCAGAATATGATCGCAGCCCAGGCGCCTGGCCTCGACCTCAGGATCGGAAGTGGGATCGGCAGCGCTTTCCAGGCCCTCGACCACCGTCCAGCCCTCGGCGCGCAGCGCCCTTGTTTCGGGCGCCGGCGTGCCATGGGAGGCATAGAGCCGCCGCTCCACCGCCGGATCAGGCACCGCCCGCATCACAATCTCGGTCTCCAAGGTCACCCCGGTCGCGGCTTCATTCGCTGTCGCACCCGCGAGATACCGGCCGCCCCGGCCCAATTCGCCCCGCACGCCGCGGGCGAAGATCGCGAAACAGACGCCGCAATGATATTCGAAGCCCCGGTTTTCCACCGGATCGATGGTCAGATTGAGGTCCGGAGCCGCTTCCATCACCCGCGCCGCCACAGCGGACAGGCGCGCCAATTCGCGTGCGGCCGGCGCCACGAGCGACAGGCGCGACAGGCGCTCGAGGGCGTCGGGCGCCGGACCCGCGGCATCGACCAGGGCGGCGAAGAGGTCCGCATGACCGCCGGCGGCCAGGGCGACGGCCGCCGAATCCTTGTGATCCAGGGCGTCGCGCAGATGGCGCGATGCGGGCGCCTTGACCGCCAGGCCCTCGCACAGGGCCAAAACCAGGGTCGGAATCGTCAGATCGACAGTCAGCCCGGTGACTCCGGCCGCGGTCAGCGCCTCGACCGCCATGAGCAAGACCTCTGCATCGGCTGCCGGCGCCTCCGAGCCGATCAGCTCGGCGCCGACCTGGCCCAGCTGGCGCTCGGGCGTGAGCTGGGTGCCGCGCACGCGCAGCACGTCGCCCGCATAGCTGAGACGCAGCGGCCGCGGCGCCTTGGCCAGGCGCGTGGTCGCGATGCGCGCGATCTGCAGGGTCATATCCGCGCGCAGCCCCATCATGCGCTGGGAAACCGGGTCCATCACGCGAATGGTATGGGCGGCCATGGCCGCACCGGCATCGCGCAGCAGGCTCTCCTCGAACTCGACCAGGGGCGGTTTGATCCGCTGATAGCCCCACCGCTCGAAGACGGTCAGGAGGCCCGCCACGACGCGGGCCTCATGGGCCGCGTCCGGCGGCAGCACGTCGCGCAGCCCGGCAGGCAGGAGGGCGTCGTCCTCGCCCTGTTCGGTCACGGCGGTCCGCCTCCACAATTGCGGTGCGCCCTTGCGGCGCTCCCGGCACAATTTGGGCCGCCCTTCCGGCGGGCCCGTCCCGCCCCGTAACTACCGCGATTGCCCGACCGGCGCAATGCGGCAAAGGGGGGCGCCTGAGCGGGCGATGTTAACCCGATCTTAAAGCGGCCGCGGATAGGGTGGCGATACGCAGGTAGCGGCCGGCGCAGGTCGAGAAACGACGCCGGTCCTCGCGGTTGGGCCGCCAGGATGGCGGTCTGGACGAAGAGCAGGACGGGAATGACGATTGCTTCGACCAAAGCGACGGACAAGCTGTCCGTCGGCACGGAACGGCTGGCCGAGACAGGCCCGGCGGACCCGGTCGATCGCCATGCCTGCGCGTGCTTCTGGCCTGTAACGACGCAGCCGATCGCGACCGCATCGCCGGCTTGCTCCGCGCGTCCCTTCATTCCGAATACCGGCTCGACTGGGCCGAAGGCTACGGCGCCGCCATCCAGGCGATCGGCGAGGCGAGCCACGACCTGCTGTTGCTCGACGACCGGCTCGACGGCGGCACCGGGGTCAATCTGCTGAGCGAGGCGCGGGAAACCTGCTGCGCTATGCCGATCATCCTGCTGACCCGCACCGAAGCGCCGGAGACCGAGCGGTGGGCGATCGAAGCCGGGGCGGCCGATTACCTGGTCCGGCCGCGCCTCTCCGCGCCCCTGCTCGACCGCGCCGTCCGCTTCGCCGTCGCCCGGCGCGAATCCTCCGACCGCATCCGCTATCTCTCGCAATACGACCCCCTGACCGGCCTCGCCAACCGGGTGCTATTCCGCGACCGGCTTAACCGCGCGATCGGCCAGGCGCGGCAGGGCGACACGGGTCTCGTCCTGATGCTCGGCGCCCTCGACCGTTTCGCCTTGGCCAACGAAACGATGGGCCCTGCCGCCGGCGAACAGCTTCTGCGCGGCGCGGCCGAGCGCCTGTTCGACAGCCTGGGCGGCGTCGCGTCCCTCGCCCGGGTCGGCCATGACGAGTTCGGCGTGCTGCTGGAGGACGGCGCCAATTCGGAAAATGCGGTGGAGGTGGCCGAACGCATCGGCCGCGCGATGCGCCCGCCCTTCGAACTCAACGGCCATGAAGTGCTGGTCACGACCAGCATCGGCATCGCGGGCTATCCGCTCTGCGGCTGGAACGCCGATACCCTGATGAACAGCGCGGGGACCGCCCTCTATCAGGCGAAGGAGCGCGGCCGGAACTCGCACCAGTTCTATACCCGCAAGATGACGGCGCGGGAGTTGCAGCGCCTCGTCCTGCAAACCAGCCTGCATCGCGCCCTGGACCGCAATGAATTCGCCCTGCATTACCAGGCGTGGATCGACCTGCCCAGCGGCAGGCTGGCGGGCACCGAGGCGCCGCTGCGCTGGCAGCATCCGGAATTCGGCCTGCTCGGCCCGGACCAGTTCATCCCCATCGCCGAGAAAACCGGCCTTATCGTCCCCATCGGCCATTGGGTGCTGACGACCGCCTGCATCCAGGCCCGCGCCTGGGCGACCCTGGGGCCAGGACGCGCCGCGCATGGCCGTGAACCTGTCGGCGCGCCAGTTCCGCGAACCCGGCCTGCCCGCCACCATCGGCCGCATCCTGAAGGCCGCGGAACTCCCGGCGGACAGGCTGGCCCCGGAAATGACCGAATCGATGCTGATGGAAGACACGGAAGGCGCCAGCGCCGTCCTGGCGAGCTTTCGCGACATGGGGCTGCATGTCGCGATCGACGATTTCGGCACGGGCTATTCCTCGCTCAGCTATCTCAAGCGCTTCCCCCTCGACACGCTCAAGATCGACAAGAGCTCCGTGCGCGACGTCACCACCGACCCCGACGACGCCGCGATCGCCACGGCCGTGATCGGCCTGGCCCACAATCTGCGGCTCGGCGTGATCGCCGAAGGCGTCGAGACCGAGGACCAGCTCGATTTCCTGCGCACCCATGGCTGCGACGTGATGCAAGGCTTCCTCTACACCCCACCCCTGCCGCCGCGCGATTTCGAAAAGCTTCTCGCCGCCCACCGCTCTATCTCGGACGGCTAATAGCGCCGAGAACGCGGCCACCTGCCCCCTCGCCAATCCCCAGGAGAACTTGATAGGGTTCTCTCCTGGAACCGCCATTTGCGGATGAGGGAGACATGACCGAGCGAGCGAAGCTTTCCGACGATGGGGCCGCCGTCTGGGTGAAGCGCGACGCCTTCGAGGTTGCCGCGCCCTTGGCGGGGGCGACCTATGGCGCCGCCCTGCGCCTGACGGGCGGCGGCGGTGCGCGCGCCTTCGTCGCGGCGGCCGAGGCGGCGCCGGAGGCCCTGGCCGCCATCATCCAGGATCACGGCGGCTTCCTCTGCCTGCCCGGCATGAACGAGATCAGCGAAGAGGCCCAGCTTCTGGTCCGGCTCAGCCAGCTCTTCGGCCCGGAGGTCGAGGACAACCTCAAGACCTTCACCGCCGAGAACAAGACCCTCTTCAACATCCATGAAGAGGTGCCGGAAATCATCCTGGTGACCAACCTGCCGCCGATCAACAGCCAACCCATGGCCCGACCGGAGCCCCCGCTGACGGCGGAGGGCGCGTTTCCGATGCGCTTTCCCCATCGGCGCGGCTGGCACACCGATCAGAGTTTCCGCCGCCCGCCGCCCGATTTCTCGCTGTTCTATGCCGAGCAGCCGACCCCGAAGGGCCAGGGCCAGACCCTGTTCGCCGATGGCACCGGCGCCTATGCGACCCTACCCGCCGATCTGAAAAAGCGGATGGAGGGATTGGAAGCACTACACGCCCTGCCCGGCGCGGGGCGCTCGGAGCAGGCCGTGCGCCGGGGCGATACACCCAAACCCCTGCTGCCGCACCAGCGGCCCCAGCATCACCCTATCGTGCGAGTCCATCCGGTGACCGGAAAGCCCGCGCTCTATATGAGCGAGGCCGGACAGCTCGACTGGGTCGACGGGCCGATCGTCGGGATGGAGCCCGGCCCCGACGGCGAGGGGGCCAAGCTAGTCTACGCCTTGATGGAGCACATCACCCAGGACCACTACACCTATCGCCACGAATGGACCAAGGGCGATCTGGTCATCTACGACAACCGCAACCTGCTGCACGCCCCGACCTGGTACGAGGCCGACAAATATATCCGCATCATGTGGCGCACCACGGTGATGGGGAATCCTGGCCCGGAATATGCCGGCGAGAAGCGCAGCTGGGTTCCGGAACCGGGGGGTGTACCCCAGCCGACGGCGGCCTGAACCCGGCACGGTTTTTCCTAGAAGCGAAGCACCTTCGCCTGGCGGATCGCCGGCAGGGCGCGCAGGGCCGTCAGCACCGCCGCGCCCAGATCCTCGTCGACCTCGATCAGGGCGATGGCCTCGCCGCCGGCATCCATGCGGCCCAGATGGAAGGTCGCGATATTCACCCCCGCATCGCCCAGAGTCTTGCCCAGGGAGCCGATGATGCCGGGCACGTCCTTGTTCCGGATATAGAGCATGAAGGGGCCGAGCTGGGCCTCGGTCTTGATGCCTTCGATCCCGACGATCCGCGGCCGGTCGCCCCCGAGCAGCGAGCCCTCGACGGAACGGGTGCGCCTTTCGGTCCGCACCGTCAGGCTGATCAGGTTGGAATAATCGGCCGAACGGTCGCGCTTGATCTCCGTCACCTCGATACCGCGCTCCCGCGCCAGGATCGGCGCGTTGACCATGTTCACCTGGTCGAGCAGCGGCCGCAGCAACCCGGTCAGCGCGGCGGCCGTCATGGAACGGGTGTTCAGCTCCGCGACATGCCCCGAATATTCGATGGTGACGGCATCCAGGCCGGTCTCGGTGATCTGCCCGGCGAAACTGCCGAGCTGTTCCGCGAGAGCAATATAGGGCCGCAGGCGCGGCGCCTCCTCCGGGCTGATCAAGGGCATGTTGACGGCGTTCTGGATCGCGCCGTCGAGCAGATAATCGGCCATCTGCTCGGCGACCTGAACGGCCACGTTCTCCTGCGCCTCAGCGGTCGACGCGCCCAAATGCGGGGTCACGACGACCTTCTCATTGGCGAACAGGGGATTGTCGCGCGCCGGCTCCTGCGCGAAGACGTCGAGGGCCGCGCCCGCGACCTGGCCGCTGTCCAGCGCCTTCGCCAAGGCCGCCTCGTTGATCAGACCGCCGCGGGCGCAATTGACGATCCGCACCCCCCGTTTGGTCCGGGCCAGGGCCGCCATATCCAGGATATTGCGCGTCACGTCGTTGAGCGGAACGTGCAGGGTGATGAAGTCCGCGCGCTCGAGCAAGGCGTCAAACTCGACCTTCTCGACGCGGAGGGAGGCGGCTCTTTCTGCTGTCAGATAAGGGTCATAGGCCAGAACCTTCATCTTCAGACCCAGAGCGCGGTCGCAGACGATCGAGCCGATATTGCCGCAGCCGATCACCCCCAAGGTTTTGCCGGTCAACTCGACCCCCATGAAGCGCGACTTCTCCCATTTGCCCGCGCGGGTCGAGCGGTCGGCGGCGGGCAGGTCGCGCGCCAGGGAAAAGATCAGGGCGATGGCATGTTCGGCGGTGGTGATGGAATTGCCGAAGGGCGTGTTCATCACGACGATGCCGCGCGCGGTTGCGGCCGGCACGTCGATATTGTCGACCCCGATGCCGGCACGGCCGACGACGCGCAGCGCCCCGGCCGCCGCCACGACCTCGGCCGTGACCTTGGTGGCCGAGCGCACGGCCAGGCCGTCGTAGTTGCCGATGCAATCGATCAGCGCCTTGGGCGAAAGACCCGAGTTGAAATCGGCTTCGATGCCGCGCGCCTCGAACACCTTCAGCGCGCTTTCGCTCAACTTGTCCGCGATCAGAACCCGGGTCATCAGCGCTTGCTCCCTACGTCCTCGGAAATTTTCGCATAGGCCCAATCGAGCCAAGGGTTCAACGTTTCGAGATCCATCTGATCGACCGTCGCGCCGCCCCAGACGCGGAGGCCGGGCGGGGCATCGCGATAGCCGCCGATGTCATAGGCGACGGCTTCGGCCTCCAGCATTCCGGTGATGCGCTTGACCGCCGTCCGCTGCGCCGCTTCGGGCAGAGTCGCGAACCAGGGGGCGACGATGCTGAGACAGATCGAGGTGGGCGACCGCGTCGCGGGATCCTTGGCCAGGAACTCGATCCAGTCGCGATCCTCGACGAAGCGCGCAAAGGAAGCGAAATTGCCGTCCGTTCGCTGGATCAGGGCCCGCAGGCCGCCGATGCTCTCGGCCCAGCGCAAGCCGTCCAGGACATCTTCGACGCAGAGCATCGAGGGCGTGTTGATCGTCTCGCCCCGGAAGATGCCCTCGTTCAACTTGCCGCCCTTGGTCATACGGAACAGCTTGGGCATCGGCCAGGACGGGGTATGGCTCTCCAGGCGTTCGACCGCGCGCGGGCTCAGGATCAGTACGCCGTGCTGGGCCTCGCCGCCCAGAACCTTTTGCCAGGAATAGGTGACAACATCGAGCTTGTCCCAGGGCAGTTCCATGGCGAAGGCGGCCGAGGTCGCGTCGCAGATGGTCAGACCCCGGCGGTCGTCCGGAATCCAGTCGCCGTTCGGCACGCGCACGCCCGAGGTCGTGCCGTTCCAGGTGAAGATCACATCCGTGTCGAAATCGACCGCACCCAGATCCGGCAATTCGCCATAGGGCGCTTCGGTCACCTGGGCATTCAGGCCGAGCTGGCCGTTCACATCCGTCGCCCAGCCCTTGCCGAAGCTTTCCCAGGCCAGCACCGTGACGGCGCGCGGGCCGAGCAGGTGCCAGAGGGCCATTTCGACCGCCCCGGTATCCGAGGCCGGCACGATGCCCAGCCGATAATCCGCCGGCAGGCCGAGAATCGCACGGCTGAGATCGACGAGTTCGGCCAGACGCGCCTTGCCCTCCGCCGCCCGGTGCGATCGGCCGAGCAAGGCGCCGGCCAGAACTTCGGGCGCCCATCCGGGGCGCTTGGTGCAGGGACCGGAGCTGAAATTGGGATTGCGGGGCCGGGCCGTCGGCTTTTCCATGGCGAGCTAGATCCGAAATGAGGCGCGGCCAGGACCGTCCAGGCCGGCGCGGCGGATCGTAACGGGGGCCTTCGCGCCGCGTCAACGTTTCATGC
>CAUZWC010000096.1:0-10388 GCA_963583595.1 Alphaproteobacteria bacterium
CCCTGGACCAGGGACATCGAGAGATGGCGCTCGAAATTCCGCCGCCGGGTCTCGGGCAGCCATTTCAGGCTTTGCGGGATGCTCGCCTGGACGAGACGAAGCTGGATGCCTGGGACCGAATCGCCGGCCTCGCCGGGCGCCGGCAATCCGCCGAGGCGTAACGCACCCCAGAGGCCCAGCGCCCCCAACAGGACGGCAGCCGCGGCGAGAATACCGCCGCGCCGCCAGCCGGCCTCGGCGCAACGCGACGGCGCCGGCGCGAGAAGGGCCGGGGCGGCGGCCGCCACGGCGGTGACCAAGCCAAGGCCCAGCACGCCGAACAGCGAGACCGTCTGCTGCATCGCCAGGGACCAGCCCCAGGCCGTGCCGAGCAGATTCCAGGGAAAGCCGCCCAGCAGGGCGCTGCGCAGCCATTCGCCGAAGGCCCAGAGCGCCGCGAAAACGAGAATCCGCGCGGCGCCGCGTAGCCCGGTTAGGTGCAGCGCGCCGGCGAGCAGACCGGTGAGGAGACCAAGCCCCGCAGCGATGCCCGGCACCGCGAACGGCACCAGCCAGCCGAAGCGTTCGACATCCACGAGGAAGGCCTCGGTGATCCAGTAGAAGGCGGCAGCGAAATGGCCGAGCCCGAACCACCAGCCGATGCCGAAGGCCCGGGCCAGCCCGGACCGGCCCCGCGCGCAGCCGTCGAGCAGCCAGAGCAGCCCGACCAGGGACGGCACAAGGGCAAGCGTGATATCGAGCGGCGCGAAGGCCAGCACCCCGACCGCGCCAACGACCATGGCCGCCAGCGCCCGCCGCCAGCCGGTCAGGCCCGCGAGGATGCCCGGCCAGCGCGCCGGCGACGCAAAGCTCAGCCGCACCGGGCCCAGCCGAAACGGATCACGCCTGCTCGACGGGGAAGACATTGCGCACCCGCAGGCGGCAGATGCGCCGCGGATCGGCCTCCAGAACTTCGAATTCCAGACCGCTCGGATGCCCGATCAGCTCGCCCCGGCCCGGCACCCGGCCGGCGAGAGAGACAACCAAGCCGCCGAGCGTGTCGCTCTCCTCGCGCTCGTCCTCGGTGAAGCAGGTTCCGGCGAGGGCCTCGAACTCCTCCAACTCGGCGCGGGCATCGGCCATCACCGTGCCGTCGGGCCGCGAGAAGAGGCGCGGGCCTTCAGCCTTTTCATGCTCGTCCTCAATTTCGCCGACGATCTCCTCGACCAGATCCTCGATCGTCACGAGGCCGTCGATTCCGCCATACTCGTCGACCACCAGGGCCATGTGGACGCGCGACAGGCGCATCTGCAGCAACAGATCCAGCACCCGCATCGAGGGCGCGACGAACAGGGCCTCGCGCACAATCGCATGGAGATCGAAGGCATCTTTGCGATCCCAGAAGGTCAGGACATCCTTGATGTGCACGACACCGATGACAACGTCGAGCGAGCCGCGATAGACCGGCATCCGCGAATGCGCCTTTTCGGTCATCACGGCGATCAGATCGCTCAGTCCGGTGCCCGCCTCGATCGCGACGATATCGGCCCGCGGCACCATGACGTCGTCCACGGTCAGCCCATGCAGCTTGAGGACGTTGCGCAGGATCGCGCGCTCGCCCCCTTCGACGACGGCGCCATCGCCGTCATAGCCCTCGATGAGGGATTCGAGGCTGTCGCGCAGGGCCGTCTCGTCGATTCGACCGCGCCGCCAGAGGCGCCAAAGCCGCCGCAGGCCCGCTTTGCCCGCATCGTTCCGGTCATCCGCATCGCGGTCTTCCGGGCGCCTATCTTCTGGGCGACTGTCGCTTTCCTCGCTCATTTCACTCCCTTTTCGGCGCCCGGCGCGTAGGGATCGTCGACCCCGAGCGCGTCCAGGGCGCGCCGCTCCAACGCTTCCATCTCTTCGGCCAAGCGGTCGTCGTCGTGATCGTAGCCGAGCAGGTGGAGGACACCATGAACCACAAGATGGGAGAGATGGTCGGCGACCGTCCGGCCGTCGCGCGCGGCCTCGGCCGTCGCGGTCTCCAGAGCCACCACCACATCGCCCAGCAGCAGGGCCGCACCCGGTGCGGGGCCGACCCGACCGCCATCGGGAAAGGCCAGCACATTGGTCGCCCGGTCCTCCCCGCGGTGTTCACGGTTGAGCCGGTGCAGGGTCTCGTCATCGGCCAGGGCCAGGCTCACGATCGCCCCCGCCGGGGCCATGCCGACCGCCAGCGCCGAAGCGGCCGCGCGCCGGGCGGTCTCCTCCGGCGCGGCCAAGGCCCGCGACCAGTCGGCCAGCTCCGCGACGTCGATCATCTGCTCCAGGGCCGCGACGGTGGGACGCACCGGGGTCACCGGCCGCCGCCGGCGTTTCCGTCGCTGCCGCGCTTCTCGGCCGCCAGCAGACGGTCGCGCGCGTCATAAGCCTTCACCAGTTCGGTCACCAAGCCGTGGCGGACGACATCCTCAGCGCCGAAGCGCACCACCGAGACCCCGGCGATCCCGGCCGAAACCTCGAGCGCATCGGCCAGGCCGGACCGCTGGCCCGGCGGCAGATCGACCTGGCTCATATCCCCGGTCACGACCATGCGCGAATGTTCGCCCAGTCGGGTCAGGAACATCTTCATCTGCATCGGCGTAGTGTTTTGCGCCTCGTCCAGAATGACGAAGGCATTGGCGAGGGTGCGCCCCCGCATGAAGGCCAAGGGGGCGATTTCGATCTCGCCGCTCTCCAGCCATCGCGCAACCTGTTCGGCTGGCAGCATGTCGTAAAGCGCGTCGTAGAGCGGGCGCAGATAGGGGTCGACCTTCTCGCGCAGATCGCCCGGCAGAAAGCCCAGCCTTTCGCCCGCCTCGACCGCCGGCCGCGACAGGATGAGGCGCTGGATCTCGCCGCGCATCATCAGCGACACCGCCTTGGCGACGGCCAGATAGGTTTTGCCCGTGCCCGCCGGACCGAGCGCGAAAACGAGTTCGTGTTGCGCGAGAGCACGGAGATAATCCGCCTGGACGGGGGAGCGCGCGGTAATCCGGCGCTTGCGCGTTTCGATCGTGACCTCGGCCAGACCCGCGGCCGGTCCGGCCGGCGCCGCGTCGCCGGTATCCGGGCTGCGATCCGCCACGGCGGCGAAACGCAGCGCGCCGTCGACCTCGCCCATGTCGATGGCCTGGCCGTCTTCGAGGTGGCGATAGAGCCGCAACAGGGCCTCGCGTGCCCGATCGGCCGAATCCGCCGGCCCCTCGATCGCAACCAGATTGCCGCGCGGCACGACCGTCACACCCAGATGCTGTTCGATCCGGGCGAGATGGCAGTCATGTTCGCCGAACAGTGCGGGCAGCAGCCGGTTGTCTCCGAATTCGAGCCGAATCTGGACGCCGTTCGCCGACGGCGCCGTCGTCACGCCCGCAACTCCGCGCGGCCGGGAGACCGTGCCGTCGTCGGCAGAGCCCCGACCGGCTCGCCCGTCAGGCTGTTGGGATGGCTGGCCGCAATACGGACGGGCAGAGTCTGGCCGATCAGATCGCCGGCGCCTTCGACGTGGACCGATTGCATGAACGGGCTGCGCCCGATGAACTGGCCGGGCCGGCGGCCGCGCCGCTCGAACAGCACCGGCATTTCCAGGCCGATCGAGGCTTCATTGAACGCCGATTGCATCCGGTTCAACACCTCCTGCAGCCGGGCCAGGCGTTCGGCCTTGACGGGCTCGGCGACCTGTTCGGTCGAATCGGCCGCCGGGGTGCCGGGCCGCGGACTGTATTTGAAGGAATAGGCCTGGGCGTAACCGATCTCCTCGGCCAGGCGCAGGGTCGCCTCGAACTCGGCCTCAGTCTCGCCGGGATAGCCGACGATGAAATCCGAGGACAGGGCGAGATCGGGCCGCGCCGCGCGCAGGCGGTCGACCACCCGGCGATAGTCGTCGGCCGTGTGGCGGCGGTTCATCGCGGCCAGGATCCGGTCCGAGCCGGACTGCACGGGCAGGTGCAGGAAGGGCATCAGTTCCGCCACGTCGCGATGGGCCACGATCAGTGCCTCGTCGACATCGCGCGGATGGGAGGTCGTGTAGCGGATCCGCTCGATGCCTTCGAGACGGGCGAGCCGGCGGATCAGGCCGCCGAGGCCCTCTTCCGTCGCCGTGTCTCCCCCAGCGCCGCGCCCGTGATAGGCATTCACGTTCTGGCCCAGCAGGGTGATCTCGCGCGCGCCGCCCGTGGCCAGGGCCCGGGCCTCGTCGAGGACGTCCTCGACCGGGCGCGAGAATTCCGCGCCGCGAGTATAGGGCACGACGCAGAAGGTGCAGAACTTGTCGCAGCCCTCCTGGATGGTCAGGAAGGCGGTGGCGGGCGATTTGCGCGGCCGGGCGGGCAGGGCGTCGAACTTGTCCTCGGCCGGAAAATCCGTGTCCAGGGCGCGCTCGCCCCGGGCCGCGCGGGCAACCAGTTCGGGCAACCGGTGATAGGTCTGCGGCCCGAAGACCAGATCGACCTGGGGCGCGCGGCGCAGAATCTCCTCGCCTTCCGCCTGGGCCACGCAACCGGCCACGCCGATCAGCATGGGTGCGGCGCCGGGCGCGCGCCCGTCCCGCAGGTCGCGCAGCCGACCGAGTTCGGAAAAGACCTTCTCGCTCGCCTTCTCGCGGATATGGCAGGTGTTGAGGATGACCATGTCAGCGCCGGCCGGCTCGTCGACCATGTTATAGCCAAGCGGCGCCAGCGCCTCCGCCATACGGGCGGAGTCGTAGACGTTCATCTGGCAACCATAGGTCTTGATAAAGAGTTTTTTTGCCAAGGCCGTCCGTTCGGAGAGCGCCGCGCAAGGTCCCCTGGGCGGCTTCCGACTTTCGCGTCGCACACTAGCAGGCGATGATGACGAGTCAAGGAAACCGCGGGTTTTCACGCGCTCAGCCACGATCCCGACCCGGCCCTAGGCCGGCGCCGAGGCGGTGGGCTGCGGCGCCGGCAGGGCCCGCCCGCTCAGCGCGGCGGCCAGTCCCGCCGCGATCACCGTCCGGCAATGGGCGGCCAGTTCCTTGCGCGAACCGAATTCGGCAATGGTCACCGGTTCATGGAAGGTCACGACCACCGTGAACCCGCCCAGACCGAGCATCCGCCAAATATGGCCCCCCATTTCCATATCGCCGTACCAGGCGAAAAAGGGGCGCAGCGCCCGGCCCATGGGCAGGCCTTCCAGCTTCGTATAGGCGACCGAGACGGGCTGCACCGTGATCGGCCGGCCTTCGACCTCGATCTGGGCGACGCTGAACAGCGCGCTCTTGAAGGGCAGAATCCGGTTGCCGTCGCCGCTGGTGCCCTCGGGAAACAGAATCAGACTGTCGCCGGCATCCAGGCGGCTGCCGATCTCGTCGCGCTGGGTCGCGGTCGCGCTGATCCGTCGATCGACGAACACGGTGCGCTGCAGCTTGGCCAGCCAGCCAAACAGGGGCCAGCCCGAAACTTCGGCCTTGGCCACGAAGGACCCGGCGACCGCCGCGCCCAACACGCTGATATCGAGATAGGAGGTGTGATTGGCGACGAAGAGGGTGCTGGGCCCGGTTTCCTGCCGGCCCTGGACCACCAGTTCCAGAGCCATGATCCGGCAGCAGTTCCGGTGATAGATCCGCGGCAACCGCTTGGCCAAGGGCAGGTTGAGCAGCAGGGAAAGCGCCTGAACCGGCATCAGAAGCAGGGTCCAACCGATATAGACGATCAGGCGCCCCAGGGCGCGGAAGGGGGAAAACATGGCCAGCCGCCGCTGCGCGGTTCAGTCCAGGTCGCCGTCCCGTCCGGCGGCATCGTCGCGCCTGTAGTGGCGGAGATATTTTTCCGTCACCCAGTCCGTCTTCACCACGATGCAGACGTCGGTCGTGTTGAACTGGTCGTCGATCACCGCGCCGTCGCCGACGAATCCGCCGAGCCGGAGATAACCCTTGATGAGGGGCGGCAGTTCGCTCATTGCCCGCTTGGGATCGACCTCGGACTGCTCACAGGTCCGCATATCGACGTAACGTTCGGGCACCGCGACCGGGCGCAGCCCTGGCGGCGCGAGATGGTAGTGGTAGAGATATCCGAGAGAATGGCGCAGCGCGGCCGGGTCGGTCCCCGGAAAGCTGGCGCATCCGAACATCAGCGCCAGATCGAAATGGGTGACATAGGTGGCAATCCCGCGCCACAGCAGTTGCATCGTCATCCGCGTGCGGTATTTCGAATCGACGCAGGAGCGGCCAAGTTCGAGGATATTGCCCGGATAGGCCAGCAAGGTCGAGACGTCATATTCGTCGGCGGTGTAGAAGCCGCCGCGCAAGGCCGCCGCCTGCCGCCGGGTCAGGCGATAGGTGCCGACCACGCCCTCGGGGCCCGAGCCCCGCTCGAGATCGAAGACCAGAAGATGGTCGCAGACATCGTCATAGCGATCGAAGTCCTGGCGGCGCACCTCCATCTCGGGAGTCGGCTTGGCCTTCATCTCCTCATAGAAGACCTGATAGCGCAGGGCCAGGGCCGCGTCGATTTCGGCCTGGGTCTCCGCCAGGCGGACCAGCAGGCTGTTGGCGGCAGCCTCGATCACACGGGCCTCGCCACCGGTGCTATCCCCAGTGGCACGATCCCCAGTGGCGGCTTGGTCTGCCTTGGCCTTCGTCTCGATGCTTGGCATCGTCATCCGTCCGTTTGCCTCACTCTCGCCCTGCAATCTCGCCCCCGCCAGCCCTGTCATCATCGTCCAGCGGCACGGCGTAGAGGGCAAGGCGGTGATCGACCAGGCGATAGCCGAGCCGCCGCGCCACCTCGACCTGAAGCCGCTCTATCTCCTTGTCGACAAATTCGACGACATCGCCGGTTCTCAGATTGATCAGGTGATCGTGATGTTCGCGTGGGCTTTCCTCGTAACGCGCCCGGCCATCCCCGAAATCGTGCTTCTCCAGAATCGCGGCATCCTCGAACAGCCGCACGGTGCGATACACCGTGGCCAGGCTGATCCGGTTATCGATATCGGCGCAGCGGCGGTAAAGCTGTTCGACATCCGGATGATCCTCAGCATCGGACAGCACTCGGGCGATGACCTTGCGTTGCTCGGTCATCTTCAATCCTTTTTCCACGCACAATTTTTCGAGCCTGGACGCCATTACTCCCTGCGGGTCACGTCTTTGCAGACATCAGTATAACGGAACAAGCGCCACCGCGACCATGTCTCGGCCCCGACGTCCCGGATCGGACTCTTCGACGCGCCGTGTCAGGTTTCGCTGCGACGCCCCAGGCCGATGGTATGCGCGAGATCCCGCCGCAGGCGGGCATAGTTCGGCGCCACCATGGGATAATCCAACGGCAAGCCCCAGCGCGCGCGGTATTCCTCGGGCGTCAGGCCATGGGCGACCCTGAGATGCCGCTTTAGCGAGCGAAGCCGCCGCCCGTTCTCGAGGCAGACCAGGTATTCGGGCTGGATAGAGGCCGAGATGGGCACGGCCGGAACCCGCACCGGCTCGACCGGCACCGCGGGCTGACCCAGGCTGCAGAGTGACTCGTGTATGGCCCCGATCGTCTCTTCCAACGCCTCGACCGGGAGCTGGGCATGAGAGACATAGGCCGAGATGATTTTGACGGTTAGTTCTACTTCCGTTCGCACCGATCCCGCGCCCTTCCATCCATCGCGGCCCATATGCCGCAGATTCATAACTGTCGATATTAGGTGGTTACGCCGAGACTGCAACCGGCTTGCCCATCACCACCGCATCGCAAGCTCGGCCGCCTGCCCGGCGATAATACCCCTTGCGCCGGCCCAGCTCGACGAAGCCGACGGCGCCATAAAGGGCACGGGCCGCCGGGTCGTCCTCGGCCACTTCGAGGAAGAGGCGGCGAATCGCCGCACCTGCCAGCGATTCTTCCGAGACGCCGATGAGATGCCGGCCGAGACCGCGGCGACGGGCATCCGGCAGCACCCCGATCGCCAGGATTTCGGCCTCGTCGGCGGCGATGCGATACAGGATGAAGCCGCGGGAAATCCCCGCCTCGACCGCGATCAGCGCCTGGGTGCTGGGTATGGCGAGAAGCGCAGCGATGCTCGCCGCGTCCCAGGCCTCCGCGAAACAGGCGCCGTGCAGGGCGGCAAGGAGGTCGAGATCGGCCGTGCCGGCCGGGCGAATGACCGGGGTCGTCATCCCGGCCCACCGGCTCCGCGGCTCGCCTTCCCGCCGGCCGGCTCCGGGGTCACGTCGGGCGCGCGCAGATAGATCGGTTCCGGTGCGACATGGGTTTCGGCGCGCGCCGCCGCCAGGGCAGCCACCGTCGCGGCATCAGGAAGGCCGGCGATGCAGAGCGCGGGGGCGGCAAGACCGGATGCGGAGGCGGCGAAAGCCGCGAGCGCCGTTTGCGCCCCGTCCCCGGCGATCCGGGCCGGGTGGCCCGGCAGACGGGCCGCCAGATCGGCGGCGCGGGCGACGAAGGGTTCGGTCATGGCCGATTGGTTCGCCGCGAAAAGCTGGACATAGAGATCCGCCCGCTTGGTCTCCAACGCGACCAACAGCGGCCCCGCCGGATGCGCGTCTTCGGCGAAGGCGGCCGCCGCCACGGCGGTCAGGCTGGTGATGCCGATCAGGTCCGCACCCGCGGCGAGGGCAATGCCCCGCGCCGCCGCCAGGCCGATGCGCAGGCCGGTAAAGGCACCGGGCCCGACCGTGACCCCTACCCGGTCCAGATCGGTGAAGCGCAACCCGGCCTCGACGACGACCGCGCGAGCCATCGGCACCAGGGCCTCGGCCTGGCCGCGACTCATTTCCTCAAAGCGGCGCGCCAGGATACGCCCGTCCTGCCAGATCGCGGCCGAACAGGCGGCCGTGGCCGAATCGAGTCCCAGGACGATCATGTTGCGCCTTCCCTCGGTCGGCCGGCCCGGATCGACCCCAGAATCGATTCGCCGATCGGCGCCGATGCCGGGCCCGCGGCGCCCTAGACGGCGCGGACCTCAACGACCTCGGGCACATAGTGGCGGAGCAGGTTTTCGATGCCGGACTTCAAAGTGGCGGTCGAACTCGGACAGCCGGCACAGGCGCCCTGCATATGGAGATAGACGACGCCTTCCTCGAAGCCGTGAAAGACGATATCGCCGCCATCCATCGCCACCGCCGGGCGCACCCTGGTGTCGAGCAGATCCTTGATTTGCAGGACGACCTCGTCGTCCTCGCCCTCGGCGCTCGTCCCGCCGCCCGCCACGGGTGCGAAAGCCGCGCCCGCCGCTTCGGTCAGGATCGGGCGGCCGGTGGTGAAATGTTCCATGATCACGCCCAGGATGGCGGGCTTCATGACATGCCAGTCCTGGCTCTCGGCCTTGGTCACGGTGATGAAATCGGAGCCGAAGAAGATGCGCGTCACCCCCTCCACCGCGAATAGCCTTTCGGCGAGGGGCGATTGGGTCGCGGCCTCGGAATCGGCGAAATCGATCGTGCCGCTGACCATCACCTGGACCCCGGGCACGAATTTCAAGGTCGCTGGATTCGGCGTTTCCTCGGTCTGGATGAACATGTCGGACAACCTCTCTCTTCGCTCCCGGCCGGCCGCATCGGCCCTGCTGCGCCCATACATGCTTTTTGCGCCGCGCAAGATCAAGGGCAAAGCCGCGACGACCGGCGGGTTGCAGGGCGGGCGCCACGGACCCACATAGCGGCCACTCCAAATCGTGCAATGGAAAAACCCATGCTCGACGGTCCGCACGCCGACCCGGAGACCGATATCTTGGTCGGTCCCACGCCGAAACCGCCGCGCTGGTGCGGCGAACCGGCTATTCGCTGGCTCGCCGTCGAAGGTCGGCGGGTGATGCGCACGCGCGACCTGCTGCGCATCCTTTGCGAACGGCTGGTCGATCAGGGTCTGCCGCTCGCCCGGGTCACCGTCCATATCCGCACCCTGCACCCCCAGGTATTTTCCTACGGCTATGAGTGGCGGCGCGGCACGGACGGCGGGACCGAAGTCGGGCGCGAGCACGGCATCATCGGCTCGCTCATGTATATGCGCAGCCCCTGCGCCCGGTCTTCGAGCAAGGGCTGGCGCTGCGCCGCGCGCTCGAACCGCCCGCCGATCTGACCGAGTTTCCGATTCTGACCGACCTCAAGGCCGAAGACCCGGCGGATTACATCATCCATCCAATCGAGTTCAGCAGCGGGCAGCGCAACGCGGTGACCTGCGCGACCGATTGGCCCGGCGGCTTCACCGAGGACGGGATCTCTCTGCTCGCCGACATCCTGCCGATCCTCTCGACGATTCTGGAGGCCCAGTCGACCCGCCGCAACGCCGGTGCGCTGCTCGACACCTATCTGGGCCGCGACCCCGGCGGCCGGGTGCTCGACGGCACCATCGTGCGCGGCGCGGGCTAAACCTTGCGAGCGATCGTCATGGCCTGCGACCTGCGCGGCTTCACGCCCTATTCCGACACGCGGGATTAGG
>CAUZWC010000097.1:0-10369 GCA_963583595.1 Alphaproteobacteria bacterium
TCCCATTCGGCGAGACGCTGGCCCTTCTCGACCTTCTCGCCTTCCGCCGCCAACAGACGGGTGCCGTAGGGCACGCGATGGCGGGCGCGTTCGCGTCCGTTCGCATCGACCAGGACGACCTCCGAATTGCGGCTCATCACCACCGGAATGCCGTCGCTGTTCGTCACCACGTTCTTGTTGTTGAGCTTGACCGTGGCATCGAAAGCGGCTTCGACGCTCGACTGCTCGGAACCATGCTGCACCGCGCCGCCGATATGGAAGGTCCGCATGGTGAGCTGGGTGCCCGGCTCGCCGATCGACTGAGCGGCGATGACGCCCACCGCCTCGCCGACATTGACCGGCGTGCCACGGGCCAGATCGCGGCCGTAGCAGGCGCCGCAGATGCCGTTGCGCGTTTCGCAGGTCAGGGCCGAACGAATGCGCACGGATTCGAGACCCGCCCGTTCGATGATTTCGGCCTCGATCTCACCGATCAACGCGCCACCCTTGGCGATCAGATCGCCCGAGAGCGGATCCAGCACGTCCTGGGCCGCACTGCGGCCCAGGATACGGTCGCTCAGGGAGGCGATGACCACGCCGCCCTCGACCACCGCGGAAGCCGTGATGCCCTCTTCGGTGCCGCAATCGTATTCGGAGACGATGCAGTCCTGGGCGACGTCGACCAGACGGCGCGTCAGATAGCCCGAATTGGCCGTCTTGAGCGCCGTATCGGCCAGACCCTTCCGCGCGCCATGAGTCGAGTTGAAGTATTCGAGGACGGTCAGCCCCTCCTTGAAGTTGGAGATGATCGGCGTCTCGATGATTTCGCCCGAAGGCTTCGCCATCAGGCCGCGCATGCCGGCCAGCTGCTTGATCTGCGCCGCCGAACCACGGGCGCCCGAATCGGCCATCATGTAGACCGAGTTGATGGGCACGCCTTCGACGACCGCTTCCATCTCCTTCATCATGGCGTCGGCCACGGTGTCAGTGCACTGAGACCAGGCATCGACGACCTTGTTGTACTTCTCGCCCTGGGTGATCAGGCCGTCCTGATACTGCTGCTCGAACTCCTTGATCTTCTGCTGGGTTTCGGCGATCAGCTTGACCTTTGCGGCCGGAATGATCAGGTCGTCCTTGCCGAAGGAGATGCCGGCCGCGCAAGCGCGACGGAAGCCCAGGGTCATCAGCCTGTCGGCGAAGATGACCGTCTCCTTCTGACCGCAATGGCGATAGACGAGGTCGATGACCTCGCTGATCTCCTTCTTGGTCATCAGGCGGTTGATCAGGGAGAAAGGCACCTTGAGGCTCAACGGCAGGATCTGAGCCAGAAGCATCCGCCCCGGCGTCGTCTCCACCCGCACGATCGTCGGCTCGCCATTCTCATCCAGGGTGTTGTAACGCGACTGGATCTTGGCATGCAGGCTGACTGCCTTGGAATCCAGGGCTTGCTCGATCTCGCCGATATTGCCGAAGGCCATGCCCTCGCCAAGCTCGCCATCGCGCTGCATCGTTAGATAGTAGAGGCCGAGAACGATATCCTGCGTCGGCACGATGATCGGCTTGCCATTCGCGGGCGACAGGATGTTGTTCGTGCTCATCATCAGGACGCGCGCTTCGAGCTGCGCCTCGAGCGAAAGCGGCACATGGACAGCCATCTGATCGCCGTCGAAATCGGCGTTGAAGGCGGTGCAGACCAGCGGGTGAAGCTGGATCGCCTTGCCCTCGATCAGGACCGCCTCGAAGGCCTGGATGCCCAGGCGATGCAGGGTCGGAGCGCGGTTCAGCAGCACCGGATGCTCCCGGATCACCTCTTCGAGGATGTCCCAGACCTCCGGCCGCTCCTTCTCGACCATCCGCTTGGCGGCCTTGATGGTCGAGGCCATGCCATAGAGTTCGAGCTTCGAATAGATGAAGGGCTTGAAGAGCTCGAGCGCCATCTTCTTGGGCAGGCCGCACTGGTGCAGCTTGAGCTCGGGTCCGACCACGATGACCGAACGGCCGGAATAATCGACGCGCTTGCCGAGCAGGTTCTGGCGGAACCGGCCCTGCTTGCCCTTGAGCATATCGGACAGGGACTTCAGCGGCCGCTTGTTGGCGCCCGTGATGACCCGGCCGCGACGGCCGTTGTCGAACAGGGCATCAACCGATTCCTGCAGCATGCGCTTTTCGTTGCGCACGATGATCTCGGGCGCGCGCAATTCGATCAGGCGCTTGAGGCGGTTGTTACGGTTGATCACCCGGCGATACAGGTCGTTGAGATCTGAGGTCGCGAAACGACCGCCGTCGAGCGGGACGAGCGGGCGCAGCTCGGGCGGGATGACCGGGACGACTTCCAGGATCATCCATTCCGGGCGGATGCCCGAGGCGATGAACGCCTCGACCAGCTTCAGGCGCTTGACGTATTTCTTGCGCTTGGCCTCGGAACCCGTTTCCCGCAACTCGACGCGGATATCCTCTTTCTCCTGCTCGAGGTCGATGGCCTCGAGCAGGGTGCGGATCGCCTCGGCGCCGATATTCGCCTGGAACGAGTGCGGGCCGTATTCGTCGAGCGCGGCCTGGTAATCGTCCTCGGTGAGAAGCTGGTTCGGGGTGAGCGGCGTCAGCCCCGGCTCGGTCACGACATGGTTCTCGAAATAGAGCACGCGCTCCAGATCGCGCAGCGTCATGTCCAGCATCAGCCCGACGCGGCTGGGCAGGGACTTCAAGAACCAGATATGGGCGACCGGCGCGGCCAGCTCGATATGGCCCATGCGCTCGCGCCGGACCTTCGACAGCGTGACCTCGACGCCGCATTTCTCGCAGATGATGCCGCGATACTTCATGCGCTTGTACTTGCCGCACAGGCACTCGTAATCCTTGATCGGGCCGAAGATGCGGGCGCAGAACAGCCCGTCGCGCTCCGGCTTGAAGGTACGGTAGTTGATGGTCTCCGGCTTCTTGATTTCGCCGAAGGACCAGGAGCGGATGCGGTCCGGGCTCGCGATCGAGATACGGATCTCGTCGAAGGTCTGCGGACTGGCCACCTGGCCGAAAATATTCATCAACTCGTTCATCGCGTCACTCTCCTGTCACGCCCTAAGGGCGTTTCTCGTGCATGCGTCCAATCGGAATGGGGGCGTCGCGCCCGCAATCGATCAGTAACCGTGCTCTTCCAGCTCGACGTTGAGGCCGAGTGAGCGCAATTCCTTGACCAGCACGTTGAAGGATTCGGGAATACCAGCCTCGAAATTGTCGTCACCCTTGACGATCGATTCGTAGACCTTGGTTCGGCCCGACACGTCATCGGACTTCACCGTCAGCATTTCCTGCAGCGTATAGGCGGCGCCGTAAGCTTCGAGCGCCCAGACCTCCATCTCGCCGAAGCGCTGTCCGCCGAACTGCGCCTTGCCGCCCAGCGGCTGCTGGGTGACCAGGCTGTAGGGGCCGATGGAGCGTGCGTGGATCTTGTCGTCCACCAGATGGTGAAGCTTCAGCATGTAGATGTAGCCGACCGTGACCTTGCGATCGAAGGTCTCTCCGGTCCGCCCATCGACCAGGGTCACCTGGCCGGACGTGTCCAGCCCGGCACCCTCGAGCGCCTCGACGATATCCGCCTCGGTCGCGCCGTCGAAGACGGGCGAAGCGAAAGGCACCCCGCCGCGCAGGTTGTCCGCCATCTCGATAATTTCGTCGTCCTCGAGGGGCTCCAGGTAGTCGCCGTAGTTTTCGGGGCCGTAGATGCCCTTCAGACGTTTGCGCAGGGTATCCGTCTTGATCTCGCCCATCCGAACGCGGTCGAGCATATCGCCGACCTCACGACCCAGACCGCGCGCGGCCCAGCCGAGATGGGTTTCCAGGATCTGCCCGACATTCATGCGCGACGGCACGCCCAGCGGATTGAGCACGATATCGACCGGCGTGCCGTCTTCCAGATGGGGCATGTCTTCAATCGGCACGATCTTCGAGATCACGCCCTTGTTGCCATGACGGCCGGCCATCTTGTCGCCCGGCTGCAGCTTGCGCTTCACCGCGACGAAGACCTTGACCATCTTCATGACGCCCGGTGGCAACTCGTCACCGCGCTGCAGCTTGTCGACCTTGTCGTCGAAACGCTTGATCAGAAGATCGACCGCTTCGTCGAAATGGCGGCCAAGTGTCTCGATATCGGCCATCACCCCGTCGTTCTTGATGGTGATCTGGCGCCACTGACCATGGGTGTATCCAGCCAGCAGGGCTTCGGTGATCTTGCTGTTGGCCTTCATGCCCTTGGGGCCGCCGGAAGCCACGCGATTGAGCAGCAATTCCTTGAGGCGGCCGTAATAGCTGCGCTCCAGAATCGCCTTCTCGTCGTCGCGGTCCTTGGCCTGGCGTTCGATTTCCGAACGCTCGATCGCCAGGGCGCGCTCGTCCTTCTCGACGCCGCGGCGCGAGAAGACACGCACCTCGACCACCGTGCCGCCCACGCCCGGTGGAACCCGCAGGCTGGTGTCGCGCACATCCGAGGCCTTTTCGCCGAAGATCGCACGCAGCAGCTTTTCTTCCGGGGTCATCGGCGATTCGCCCTTGGGCGTCACCTTGCCGACCAGAATGTCGTTGGGATCGACCTCGGCGCCGATATAGACGATGCCGGCCTCGTCGAGATTCTTGAGGGCCTCTTCGCCGACATTCGGGATGTCGCGGGTGATCTCTTCTTGGCCCAGCTTGGTATCGCGCGCCATGACTTCGAATTCCTCAATATGGATCGAGGTGAAGACATCGTCGCGCACGATGCGCTCGGAAATGAGGATCGAATCCTCATAGTTGTACCCAAGCCAGGGCATGAAGGCGACGAGCACGTTGCGGCCCAGGGCCAACTCGCCGAGATCGGTCGAAGGACCGTCCGCGATGATATCGCCCTTGGAAACCATATCGCCGACCTTGACCAGCGGGCGCTGGTTGATCGCCGTGTTCTGGTTCGAGCGCTGGAACTTCAACAGGTTGTAGATATCGATGCCGGGCGTGTCGGTAGCGGTCGCCTCGGTCGCCCGAACGACCACGCGGGTGGCGTCGATCTGGTCGATGATTCCGGCGCGCCGCGCGATGACGGTCACGCCCGAATCCCGGGCCACGATCTCTTCCATGCCCGTGCCGACCAGCGGCGCCTCGGCCCGTACCAGCGGGACCGCCTGACGCTGCATGTTTGAGCCCATCAGCGCGCGGTTAGCGTCATCGTTCTCGAGGAACGGGATGAGCGCCGCGGCGACGGAGACGAGCTGCTTGGGCGAGACGTCGATGAAATCGATCTGGTCCGGCTGGACCATCACGAAATCACCGGCCTTCCGGCAACTCACCAGATCCGAAACGAACCTGCCCTTGGCATCCATCTCGGCATTGGCCTGGGCGATTGTGTAGCGCCCCTCTTCCATCGCAGAAAGATACTGCACATCGTCCGTCACCTTGGCCTTTTCGACGCGCCGGTACGGGCTTTCGATGAAGCCGTATTTATTGACCCGCGCGAAAGTCGCCAGGGAGTTGATCAGGCCGATATTCGGCCCTTCCGGCGTTTCGATCGGGCAGATGCGGCCGTAATGGGTCGGATGCACGTCGCGCACTTCGAAGCCCGCGCGCTCGCGCGTCAGGCCGCCCGGGCCGAGGGCCGAGAGGCGGCGCTTATGGGTGATCTCCGACAGCGGATTGGTCTGATCCATGAACTGGCTGAGCTGCGAGGAGCCGAAGAACTCCCGCACCGCGGCCGCGACAGGCTTCGCATTGATAAGATCGTGCGGCATCACCGAATCGATCTCGACCGTGCTCATCCGCTCGCGGATCGCCCGCTCCATGCGCAGCAGGCCGATACGATACTGATTCTCCATCAGTTCGCCGACCGACCGCACCCGGCGGTTGCCGAGATGATCGATGTCGTCGATCTCGCCGCGACCGTCCTTGAGGTCGACCAGCACCTTGATGATCGCGAGGATGTCCTGCTTGCGCAGCACCCGCGGCGTATCGGCGATCTCGTAACCCAGACGGGCATTCATCTTCACCCGACCGACGGCCGACAGATCGTAGCGCTCGCGGTCGAAGAACAGGCCCTTGAACAGATTCGCGGCCGTATCGACGGTCGGCGGCTCGCCCGGGCGCATGACGCGGTAGATTTCCATCAGCGCGTCCTGGCGGTTGGCGTTCTTGTCGCCAGCCAGGGTGTTGCGGATATAGGGACCGACATTGACGTGGTCGATCGCGAGGGTCAGCAGTTCCTTCTGCCCGGACGCGACGATCTGTGCGAGATTTTCCTCGCCCAATTCGTCGCCGGCTTCGATCAAGATCTCGCCGGTTTCCTCGTTGATGATATCGACGGCGGAGAAGCGGCCGTGCAGAGCTTCATCCGAGATCAGATATTGCTTGAGGCCGTCCTCGGCCAGCTTGAGGCAGGCACGCATGGTCAGCTTGGTGCCGGCCTCGGCAACGGCCTTGCCCGTCTTGGCATCGATCAGGTCGTCCTCGAGCTTCACGCCGCGCATTTCCTCGGGCACGAAAGCGGCCTTCCAGCCGTCGCCCGCACGCTTGAAGGAAACCCGGTCGTAGAAGTAGTTCAGGATTTCCTCGGCCGACATCCCGGAAATCGTGTCCTCGTCGATATCGGCGCCCTTGGCCGTCAGTTCGGCGCGACCGTTCTCGCCTTCCAGGCTGTCGAGCGCGAGCAGCAAGGTCGTCACCGGAAGCTTGCGCCGGCGATCGACGCGGACATGCACGATGTCCTTAGAATCGAACTCGAAATCGAGCCAGGAGCCACGATAGGGAATGACCCGCGCCGCGAAGAGATACTTGCCGCTAGAATGGGTCTTGCCCTTGTCATGATCGAAGAAGACGCCGGGCGAGCGATGCATCTGCGAGACGATCACGCGCTCCGTGCCGTTCACGACGAAGGTGCCGTGCGCGGTCATGAAGGGCATGTCGCCCATATAGACGTCCTGCTCCTTGATGTCGCGGATCGAGCGCGCGCCCGTATCTTCGTCGACATCCCAGACGACCAGACGCAAGGTGACCTTCAAGGGCGCCGCATAGGTCATGCCGCGCTGCTGGCATTCCTCGACGTCGTATTTGGGCTCCTCGAACTCGTAGCGCACGAATTCGAGTTCGGAACGGTCGGAGAAGTCTCGGATCGGAAAAACCTGCCGGAACACCTCCTCCAAGCCGAGCTCGGCACGCTTCTCCGGCCGAACCTCCGCCTGAAGGAACTGGTCGTAGGAGGTCTTCTGCACCTCGATCAGGTTCGGCATCGCGGCAATCTCGGGAAGACGCCCGAAACTGCGGCGGACACGCTTGCGACCGGTGAAAGACAGGGACTTGGTCATACCGCTCCTCTCGATCTCGTCGGCGGGCGATGGAGTATCGCGGCCGCCGACGGGAACTCGCTTCCTACAGACAGCTGTGGGGACGCCCCGAATCGGGGGTCCCTCCCAGCCCGGACGGCGTCTCGGCCGTCCTGCCGGGGCCCATGGGCGCCCCGGCTATGACAAACATCTTTGGGCTCGTAACGAACCCGGCGCGGGAAAAACGAACTCGGTCCCGGAACGGCGGCAATCTGCCGCACCGGTTTCCGGGGCTCGCATGCCCGCACCACGCAGACTATTTGACCTCGACGGTCGCGCCCGCGTCTTCGAGCTGCTTCTTCAAGGTTGCGGCCTCGTCCTTGTTGACGCCTTCCTTGACAGCCTTGGGCGCGCCCTCGACCAGATCCTTGGCTTCCTTGAGGCCAAGGCCGGTGATCGCACGGACTTCCTTAATCACGTTGATCTTCTTGTCGCCGAACGCGGTCAGCACGACAGCGAACTCGTCCTGCTCTTCGGCAGCCGCGGCGCCGTCGCCCGCGGCTGGGCCGGCAGCTGCCACCGCAGCCGGCGCCGCGGCGCTGACGCCCCACTTCTCCTCGAGCAGCTTCGACAGCTCGGCCGCCTCGATGACGGTCAGAGCCGAGAGTTCGTCGACGATCTTTGCCAAATCAGCCATTTTCAATCACTCCTTAGACTTGAACTTCGTTTAGATGGGATTCCGGGGTCACGCGTCGGCGCCCGACGCCCCGTAGGCCGACATCACCCGAGCCAGCTGCCCAGCAGGCGCCTGAAGCACCCCGGCGACACGTGTCGCCGGCGTCTGCAACATGCCCACAAGTTTGGCCCGCAACTCGTCGAGAGACGGCAGCGCTGCAAGCGCCTTGATGCCATCCACGTCGAGCGTCAGTTCGCCCATTGCCCCGCCCGCGATTTCCAGCTTTCCGTTGGACTTGGCGAAATCGACGGCCACTCTGGCCGCCGCCACTGGGTCCTTTGAATAAGCGATCGCGGTGGGACCGACGAACAGGGGAGCGATATCGGCAAAACGGGAATTGTCGAGCGCACGCCGTGCGAGCCGGTTCTTGATGACCTTGTAGCGGGCATCCGCCTCACGCATGCGGCGGCGAAGGTCGGTCATTTCCTTGACCGTAAGACCGGTCTGGCGGGTTACCACCACCAGCTCGTTCTCTTCGAGCACCTGCGTGAGATCGGCGACCACTTGCTCCTTATCGGCGCGGTACACTGGCTCACTCCATTCCGTTCTACCACGACGGCCTCAGCCGAAGCCCTGACCGCCTGTCGCATGCCCGGTCGCGCCATGCGGCCGGACTGTTCGCCTGTCCCAGAAGTTCAAGCCGCCCGAAACCCCGATGGGGCCTCAAAAAGCTTGGACATCTGTCTCGTGCGGGCGGTCACCCTTTACATCCCGGGCCGGAGCCCGCGATACCCACAGTCTTGGACAGGTCGATGGCGGGCCAAGCCCGCCATCGCCACCGTCACGCCGCCTTACGGCGCCGCAACGGAATTCCGTTGCCTTACTCCGTGCCCACTTGGTCTCGGATCGAGGCAAGATCAAGTTTCACCCCTGGCCCCATGGTCGAGGTCAGCGAGATTTTCTTGATATAGGTTCCCTTGACGCCGGAGGGCTTGGCGCGCGACACGGCGTCGACGAAAGCCGCGACGTTCTGGACGATGGCGTCCTGCGTGAAACTCGCCTTGGCGATCCCCGCATGAACGATGCCCGCCTTCTCGGCCCGGTATTCGATCTGTCCACCCTTCGCCGCCTTGATAGCCTCGGCCACGTCATTCGTGACGGTGCCCAGCTTCGGGTTCGGCATCAGGCCGCGCGGGCCCAGGATCTTACCCAGGCGCCCGACCACCGGCATCATGTCCGGCGTGGCGACCACGCGGTCGAAATTCATTTCGCCGGCCTGAATCTTCTCGGCCAGGTCCTCGGCGCCGACGATATCGGCACCCGCCGCCAGCGCCTCGTCCGCCTTGGCATCCTTGGCGAAGACCGCAACCCTTGCTGACTTTCCGGTGCCGTTCGGCAGCGAAACCATGCCGCGCACGTTCTGATCGGCATGGCGCGTATCGACGTTGAGATTCATCGAAATCTCGATGGTCTCGTCGAACTTGGTCTTCGCGCCGCCCTTGATCAGGCCGACGGCCTCGATCAACTCATATTCCTTCTCGCGGTCGATGCCCTCGTAAATCGAGTTCAGCCGCTTGCCCTTGTTTGCCGACATTTCGTCTACTCCGCCACCTGGAGACCCATGGACCGCGCGGTGCCCGCGACGATCTTGCAGGCCGCGTCGATATCGTTCGCGTTCAAGTCGGGCATCTTCACCTCGGCGATCTCGCGGACCTGCTTCATGGTCACGCGCCCGGCCGATTCCTTGCCCGTCACGCCCGAGCCCTTGGCGATCTTGGCCGCCTTCTTGAGCAGATACGCCGCCGGCGGTGTCCGCGTCACGAAGGTGAAGGACTTGTCGCCGAACACGGTGATCGTGGTCGGGATCGGCATGCCCTGCTCGATATTCTGCGTGGCCGCGTTGAAGGCCTTGCAGAACTCCATGATGTTCAGGCCGCGCTGACCCAGCGCCGGCCCGATCGGGGGCGAAGGATTCGCCGCCCCGGCCGGAACCTGAAGCTTGATATAACCGGTGATTTTCTTCGCCATCGTCCGTCGTTCCCGCCGCTATGCGGCCCTAGAGTTTCTCGACCTGGGAATATTCGAGTTCGACCGGCGTCGCGCGGCCGAAGATCGAGACTGAAACCTTGAGGCGCGCGCGCTCCTCGTCGACCTCCTCCACCATCCCGTTAAAGGAGGTGAAGGGACCGTCCGACACGCGAACCTGTTCGCCCACTTCGAAGAGGATCGAGGGCTTGGGCCGCTCCACCCCTTCCTGGATCTGGTGCTGCAGGCGCTCGGCCTCGCGATCCGTGATCGGCACCGGCTTGCCTCGTCCGCCCAGGAAACCCGTGACCTTGGGCGTGTCCTGGACGATATGCCAAGCCTCGTCCGTCAAGTCCATCTTCACCAGGACATAGCCCGGGAAGAACTTGCGTTCGGCGCTGACCTTCTGGCCGCGCCA
>CAUZWC010000098.1:0-10282 GCA_963583595.1 Alphaproteobacteria bacterium
CGGCTCAAGCGCGGGGTGGCTTCTCAAGGCTTGCAAAGCACGGCGGCATCTCTATATTCCATGCGCTCTTGCGGGAGTAGCTCAGAGGTAGAGCATCACGTTGCCAACGTGAGGGTCGCGGGTTCAACTCCCGTCTCCCGCTCCAATATCTTCGCGACATTGTCGCGAATCGATGCCGACTTCATTTCCAGCCCGCTTGCGGCCGCTGCCGGTCTTTACGACTGAATCGCGGCCGTCTGCCGTCGGCCAAGCTGCGGCATCGCCTCCCCACCATTTCGTCCCTTGCGACGATTGTGCAGGACATCCCGGCCCGCCGCCGCGGTCGATCGGGTCCGCGAGCGATGGACCGGTCGTGGCGGCGGTGTCACACTCGCCCGAATCGCAGCCTATCCGGCCTGGCTCGAGGGAGCCGCAAGCGAGGATGACGATGACCGGAACCGCGCCCGACTCTATGCCCAACTCTGGCCGCCTGAAGGCGGCGCTCGACGATCTCGTGCGTTTCGATACGCAGAACCCGCCGGGCCGCGAGCGGGAGGCGGCGGGTCTCGTTCTGGCTGAACTCCAGGCCATGGGCTGCCGTGCCGAGGCGGTCGAGTTCGAACCGGGCCGGGTCAATGTCGCCGGTATTTTCGAGAACGGCCCCGGCCCGACCTTCGCCTTCAACACCCATCTCGACGTGGTTCCGGCGGGCGACGGCTGGACCAGCGATCCTTTCCGCCTGCGCGAGGAAGGCGCCCGGCTTTTCGCGCGCGGGGCCTGCGACGCCAAGGGCCCCCTGGTGGCCATGCTGGAGGCGATGCGCCGCCTGATCGCCGGACGCGCCGGGTGGTCGGGCACCCTGATCGGCGTCTTCGTGGCCGATGAGGAAACCCAGAGCCGGGGGGCCAAGGCCTATCGCGAGACGGCACCGGCCATCGACTATTGCGTGATTGGAGAGCCGACTTCGCTGACCACCGTGACCGCGCATAAGGGCAGCCTGCGGCCCATCGTCCAGGTCCGCGGGGCGACTGCCCATTCCGGCATTCCCGATGCCGGGGTCAATGCGATCCTCAAATCAATGCCCCTGCTCCGCTTGATCGAGGCGGAACATGGCCGCCTCAAATCCGGCCCTTCCCATCCCCTGGTAGGCCATCCCAGCCTGACCGTGACTCGGGCCAATGGCGGCCATGCCGACAATATCGTGCCCGATTCCTGCACCTTTGGCCTCGACCGTCGCATGGTGCCGGGCGAGGACGAGGCGGCGGTCCGCCGCTCGTTGGAGGCATTGGTGGACCGCGCCGCTGGGGAGGCCGGCACGGCAATGGAGATCGTCGAATGGAAGCCGACGACCGGCCCGGCGACGGAAACCGATGCCGGCCATCCGATCGTCGGCGCCGCCCAGCATGCCTGCCATCACCATAACGGGCGGGAGACGCCGCTCTCGGGATTCCTGGGCGGGTGCGATCTGGTCCATTTCCGCGCCATCGGGGCCCAGGGGGTGGTGATCGGCCCGGGCTCGATCGATGTTGCCCATAAACCCGACGAATTCGTGCCCGAGGAGGAGCTTGTGCGCGCCGTGCTGATCTACGAGGACGTGGCGCGCCATATGTTGCGCGGCGCGGGACCGTTTCCCGCATCGCTCGGGTCCGGGACATGATTCCCGGCCTCGACCGGGTCGTGCCTGGCTGCGAAGCGGTCTTCGACGCCGCCGAATTCGACCGCCGCCAGGCCCTGGTGCGCGGCGACCTCGCGACGCGCGGCATCGATGTCCTCATGGTGACGGGACCGGAGAACATCTTCTGGCTGACCGGCCAGCAGACCCCTGGCTACTACACCTTCCAGGCCCTCCTGCTGCCGGCCGAGGGCGAAGCGGTCTTCGTCGTCCGCGCGCTCGAGGCCTTGAACCTGATCGCCAAGAGCCATCTCCGGCAGATCGAACCCTATGCCGACGATGCCGATCCCGTGCGGGTGCTCGTCGAGACCGTCCAGGCGCGGGGCTGGGGCGGCAAGCGCATCGCCATCGACGAGCGGGCTTGGTTCCTGCCCATCGCGGTCTACAAGGCTCTGCTCGCCGCCCTGGGCGAGGTCGGCGACGGCTCGCGTCTGGTCGAGGCGCATCGCGCCGTGAAATCGCCGGGCGAGATCGCGAAAATCGAAATCGCCGCCGGCTACGCCCAGGCCGGCATCGCCGCCGGTCTCGATGCAGTCCGCGCCGGGGCCAGCGAGAACGACGTGGTCGGCGCGATGATGGGCGCGGTGATCGCGACGGGCAGCGAATATCTGGGCATGGAACCGCTGGTCGCCTCGGGCCCGCGCTCGGGCGTGCCCCATGGCACCTGGCGGCGTCGGCGCCTCGAACCCGGCGACCCGGTCATTCTGGAAATGGCCGGTTGCCACGATCGCTATCACGCGACCCTGTGGCGTTCGGCCTGGTTGGGCCGGCCGCCCGATCTGGCCCGGCGCATGATGGATTGCTGCCTGGAGGCGCTCGACGCCTCCCTCGAAGCATTGCGCCCAGGCGCGACCTGCGCCGTGGTTCATGGCGCCTGCCAGGCGGTCGTCGATCGCCACGGCTTCACTGAGAATTTCCGCAAGCGCAGCGGCTATTCGATCGGCATCTCCTTCGCGCCCGATTGGGGCGAGGGCAATGTGCTGTCGCTCTATCACGGGGTCGATGTGCCGATCGAATGCGGCATGGTCTTTCACATGCCGCCGGCCCTGCGCGACTACGGCGTCTTCACCGTCGGGGTGAGCGAGACCGTCGTCGTCACCGAAACCGGCAACCGGGTTCTGTCCACGCTCGACCGGGATCTGCGGATCGTCTGAAATCGGTGGTCGGATACGAAACCGGCACTTGCTCTTAATTTACAATAAGTTAGCTTGGGTCTTAGACCCTTGTCCGGCAACCATGAGAGGATGGCAGCATGCCTGCCCTTGGCCAAGACCTGCGCGACGAAATTATTGAACGGCTGATCGAGCAGATTGGCGCGAATCTCAAGGGCGACGCCGCCCGGGTCGAACGGTTTACCCGCCAGTTCCTCGCCGATGTCGCGACCGAGTTCCTGCTCGAGCCGACGCTCGACGATCTCTATGGTGCGGTCGTCTCGATGTGGGGCCATGCTCGGCTGCGCGAAAAGCCCGGACCCAAGATTCGGGTCTACAACCCGACCCACGAATCCCATGGCTGGCATTCGACCCATACCGTGATTGAGATCGTCACCGACGACATGCCGTTCATCGTCGATTCGGTGGTCAATGCGCTGAACCGGGATCAGCTCACCGTCCATCTTCTCATCCATCCGATCGTCCGGGTCGCGCGCGACGATGCTGGTGTGCTTCAGGATGTGCTGGAGTCCGGGTCGGACGGCGCCGGCTGCGAGGCCGAATCCATCGTGCATGTCGAAATCGATCAGCGCGGTTCGGCCGAGGCCCTCGAAGCGCTCCACGCCCAGATCGCCCATGTGCTCGACGATGTGCGCGCCTCGGTCGAGGATTGGCCCGAGATGCGCGCGCGTGTCGGCGAGCTGGTGGACGACCTGCGCGCCGCACCGCCGCCGATCGCCAGTGGTGAACTCGAGGAGGGCGTCGCCTTCCTCGAATGGGTCTACAACGATAACTTCACCTTACTCGGCGTCCGCGACTACAAACTGATGCAAAAGGACGACGAGGATTTCCTCGCGATCGACACGGCCTCCGGCCTCGGCGTGCTGCGCGAGGTTTCGGTCGATTCGGCCCAGCGCCATCAGTCGCCCCTGGCGCGCGATGCGGCCGATTTCGCGCGGCGCAAGCACCTCCTCATCATCACCAAGGCGAGCACCCGTTCGACCGTCCATCGCAACGTTTACATGGACTATATCGGGGTGCGGCGGTTCGATGAGAACGGCAATGTGACGGGCGAGCGCCGCTTCATCGGCCTGTTCACCTCCTCCGCCTATAACCGCAATCCGCGCGAGATCCCGCTGCTGCGCAAGAAGGTCGACCGGGTCATGGAGCGGTCGCGCTTCGCTTCGGCAAGCCATAACGCCAAGGCGATGCTCAATATCCTGGAGACCTACCAGCGCGACGAGCTGTTCCAGATATCGACGGACCAGCTGTTCGAGATCGCCCATGGCGTTCTGCATCTGGAAGAGCGCCAGCGCATCCGTCTCTTCGTCCGCCAGGACACCTATGCCCGCTTCTACTCCTGCCTGGTCTACGTGCCGCGCGAACGCTACAGCACAAGTCTGCGTCAGCGCATAGAGGCGATCCTGCTCGCCGCCTTCAAGGGCGAGGCGGCGGAGTTCACGACCCAGGTTTCCGATCAGCCGATGGCGCGCATCCACTACATCCTGCGCGCCCCCCGCGGCGCCGATGCCGTAGTCGACGTCCAGCAGATCGAGGACAGGCTGGTGGTGGCCAGCCGCAACTGGACGGACGATCTGCGCGACGCCCTGATCGAACGCATGGGCGAAGCGCGCGGGCATGAACTGTTCGACCGCTACGGCGAAGCCTTCGAGCCGGGTTTCCAGCATGCCTTCAGCGCCCAGACGGCGGTCAGCGATATCGAGCGGATCGAGGAAATCGTGGAAGGCGCCGCCATCGCGATGAATCTCTATCACCGGGTCGATGCGCCGGCCGGCGTGGTGCATTTCAAGGTCTATCAAGGGGGTGAGCCGGTGCCCCTCTCGGATATCCTGCCGATGCTCGAGAATATGGGCTTTCAGGTCATCACCGAGCATCCCTATACCGTGGATGCCGCTGGTTCCGGGGCCCATGTTTTCATCCACGATTTCCTGCTGATTGCGCCCGAGGCCGAGATCGACCTGGCGACAATGCGCGCTAATTTCCAGGAGGCGTTCGCCCGCGTCTGGGACGGGGCGCTGGAGGATGACACCCTGAACCGCCTGGTCGTGCGCGTTGGGCTGACCTGGCGCGAGGTGGCGGTGCTGTGCGGCTATACCCGCTATCTCCAGCAGGCTCGCGTCACCTTTTCCCAGGCCTATCTGTCGCAGACCCTGACCCGGCACGCCAAGATGGCGGGCCTGCTGATCGGTCTGTTCGAGACCCGGTTCGATCCGGCGGTGCAAACGGGCGCGGACAGTCGGGCGGAAGATATCGTGGCGCGGTTCGAAGCGGGCCTCGACAAGGTCGCCAGCCCCGACGAAGACCGCATCCTCCGGCGCTATCTCAACCTCGTGCAATCGACCCTGCGCACGAATTTCTACCAGCGGGACGCCGAAGGCGAACCCAAGCCTTATATCGCCTTCAAGCTGGACAGCGGGCAGGTGAGCGATCTGCCGCGGCCGCGGCCGTGGCGTGAGATCTGGATTTATTCGCCGCGGGTCGAGGCGATCCATCTGCGCGGCGGCGAGGTCGCGCGCGGCGGCATCCGCTGGTCGGACCGACCGGAGGATTTCCGCACCGAAGTTCTGGGTCTAATGAAGGCGCAGATGGTCAAGAACGCCCTGATCGTGCC
The DNA here is from genome assembly GCA_963583595.1 of Alphaproteobacteria bacterium. GTDB lineage: Bacteria > Pseudomonadota > Alphaproteobacteria > CADEGL01 > CADEGL01 > JABIRQ01. The sequence continues at coordinate 5,435 of CAUZWC010000098.1, forward strand.
GGTGGGCGCCAAGGGCGGCTTCGTGGTCAAACGCCCGCCGGCCGAAGGCGGGCGCGAGGCCCTGATGGAAGAGGTCGTCGCTTGCTACAAGACCCTGATTCGCGGGATGCTCGATCTCACCGACAACTATGTCGGCACCGAAATCGCGCCGCCGCCCGATGTGGTGCGTCTGGATCCCGCCGATCCCTACATCGTCGCCGCGGCGGACAAGGGCACGGCGACCTTCTCGGATATCGCCAATGGGGTGGCGGCCGAATATGGCTATTGGCTGGGCGATGCCTTCGCCTCGGGCGGGTCGGCCGGCTACGACCACAAGGCGATGGCCATCACCGCGCGCGGCGCCTGGGAGGCGGTCAAACGCCATTTCCGTGAGATGGGCAAGGATATCCAGGCCGAGGATTTCACGGTGGCCGGTGTCGGCGACATGTCCGGCGATGTCTTCGGCAACGGCATGCTGCTGTCGGAACACATCCGTCTGATCGCGGCCTTCAACCATCTGCATATCTTCATCGACCCGGACCCCGATCGGGCGGCCGGGTTCAAGGAGCGGCGGCGCCTCTTCGAGCTGCCGCGATCGAGCTGGTCGGACTACGACCCGAAGGCTATCTCGGAGGGCGGCGGCGTCTTCGACCGGTCGCTCAAGTCGATCAAGTTGACGCCCGAGATCAAGAAGCTCTTCGGCATCAAGGAGGATGCGGTTCCGCCCCAGATTCTGTTGAACGCGATCCTCAAGGCCAATGTCGATCTCCTCTGGTTCGGCGGCATCGGCACTCATGTGAAATTGAGCGGCGAGAGTCAGGAGGACGCGGACGATCGGGCGAACGATGCGATCCGCGCGAACGGCAACGAGATTCGGGCCAAGGTGATCGGCGAGGGTGCCAATCTGGGCGTCACGCAAAGGGGCCGAATCGAGTTCGCGCTGGCTGGCGGCCGGATCAACATGGATGCGGTCGACAACTCGGGCGGGGTCGACGCCTCCGACCACGAGGTCAATATCAAGATCCTGCTCGGCGATGTCGTCCAAAGCGGCGATATGACCTTGAAGCAGCGAAACGCATTGCTCGAGGGCATGACCGACGAGGTCGCGACCCTGGTTCTGCGCGGCAATTACCAGCAGAGCCAGTCGATTTCGGTCATGTCGGCGCAGGCGAGCGACCTGCTCGACCGCCATGCGCGCTTCATGCGCGCGCTCGAACGGACCGGCCAACTCGATCGCGCCATCGAATTCCTGCCCAGCGAGGAGACGATTCAGGAGCGCAGGGAACTGGGCTGCGGCCTGACTCGGCCCGAGATCGCGGTCCTGCTGTCCTACGGTAAGATCGCCCTCAATCGGGAATTGCTGGCTTCCGACTTGCCCGACGATCCGCAGCTCATCAATGACCTGCAACGCTATTTCCCGACAGTTCTGGGCGAGCAATACGAAACCGCGCTCGAAAGCCATCGACTGCGCCGCGAGATCATCGCGACCCATGTGGTCAACAGCATGGTGAACCGGGTGGGCGCCCATTTCGTTCTGGAACTCGAGGCGCGCACGGGCGCCAGCGGCAGCGATGTCGCCCGTGCCTATGCCGTGACCCGAGAAATCTTCCGCCTGCGCGAGGTCTGGAGCCAGATCGAGGATTTGGACAATAAGGTTCCCGCCGCCCTGCAGACTCGGATGCTGATAGATATCGGCCATCTGGTCGAACGCTCGACTCTGTGGTTCCTCAAGGTCGGCGACCGGCCGCTGGACCTCGCCGGAACGATCGCGGAATACGCGCCGGGGATCGAGCGGATCGAGGCCAGCCTGGCCGATATCGTGCCGAAGGACCGCGCTAAACAACTCAAGGCGCAGATCGTTGCCCTGACCAAGGACGGCGTGCCCGAAGCGCTGGCGCGCAGGGTGACCGGGCTCGATATTCTGCTGTCGGCCTGCGATCTGGTGCGCGTGGCCAACGCCCATGGCTACGGAGTCGAGACGGTGGCCCGCATCTATTTCGAGCTGGGCACCCGCTTCGGCATGCATTGGCTGCGCATCGCGGCGCGCGGGCTGGACCCGGAGAACACTTGGGAGGAACAGGCCATCGGCGCCATTGTCGACGATGTCTTCGGCCATCAACTGGCCCTGACCCTGAAGGTCCTCGAAGGCGCCGATGGCGACGGCGCGATCGAGGACTGGTATCGCCGCCGGGCCGCGACCGCCGAGCAGACCGAGGCCCTGTTGAGCGAGTTGCGGGATGCCGACGCGGTCAATCTGTCCATGCTCACAGTGATGAGCCACCAGCTCCGTACCCTGGCCACCCAGTGAACCGGGCGGACCGATGATTGGCGGCCTGCGATGAAGGGGCCCGTCGCCCGGCCTGCCTCTGGGCGGCCGCCGGGCGTTTCGCGCCGGGCCACACTCGCGTGGTGCCTCTACGACACGGCGAACTCGGCCATCCCGGCGGTCATCACGACCTTCGTCTTCGCGACCTATTTCACCCAGTCGGTGGCGGCCGATGCGATTACCGGCACGGCCCAGTGGAGCATGGCGGTCACGCTCTCGGCTCTCGCGGTCGCCATTCTCAGCCCGCCCCTGGGGGCGATCGCCGATGCCGCGGGCCGGCGCAAGCCCTGGCTGCTGTTCTTCACCGGGGTCAGCGTCCTGGGCTGCGCGCTGCTCTGGTTCGTGCCGCCGACACCCGAGGGCGAAACGCCGGGCGCCGGAGTCGTGCTCTATGCCCTGATCGTCTTCGGCGTGGTCAATGCGGCCTTCGAAATGGCCACCGTCTTCTACAACGCCATGTTGCCCGATCTCGTCCCGCCCGAGCGGATGGGGCGTCTTTCGGGTTGGGCCTGGGGTGCCGGCTATGCGGGGGGCCTGGCCTGTCTGCTCATCGTGCTTTTCGGTTTCGTCCAGGCCGATCCCGCGCCCTTCGGCCTCGACGCGGCGATGGCCGAGGATGTCCGCGCCTCGGGTCCGGTCAGCGCCCTGTGGTACGCGCTCTTCGCCCTGCCGATCTTTCTCTGGACGCCGGACCGCTTGCGCTCGGGCATGGCCGCGGGCAAGGCCGTGCGCCAAGGCCTTTCGACCTTGGTGAACAGCCTGCGCAATCTCCGCTCCTATGGCGGTGTGCTGCGCTATCTGATCGCCCGGATGCTCTATATCGACGGGCTCAACACGCTCTTCGCCTTCGGCGGGATCTATGCCGCCGGGACTTTCGGCATGGCGCTCGAGGAAGTGCTGATGTTCGGCATCGCGCTGAACCTGACGGCGGGCCTCGGCGCCTTCGGCTTCGCCTGGATCGACGACGCCATCGGCGCGAAGCGGACGATCGTCATCGCGCTGGTCGCGATCATGGGGATCAGCACGGGGTTGCTGATCATCGAATCGAAAGACTGGTTCTGGGGGTTGGGATTGTGCCTGGGAATCTTCTTCGGCCCGGCCCAGGCTGCGAGCCGCTCGCTCATGGCGCGGCTCGTGCCGCGCGATATGGCGGCGGAGATGTTCGGCCTCTATGCCCTTTCGGGCAAGGCGACCACCTTCTTGGGGCCGATGGTGCTGGGTTGGGTCACCCTGATGGCTGACAGCCAGCGCGCCGGCATGGCGACGATCATGATCTTTCTCGTCGCCGGTCTGATCCTGCTGCTCGGGGTGCGCGAGCCGGGGGTCGACGCGGCATAGCGCGCGACGGCCCCGGCGCCGGATAAGGGCGCGGGTTAGTGTCGGAAGTGGCGCATCCCGGTGAAGACCATGGCCAGGCCCTTCTCGTCAGCGGCGGCGATGACTTCGTCGTCGCGCACCGAACCGCCGGGCTGGATGACCGCCGTGGCCCCGGCCGCCGCCGTCACAAGCAAGCCGTCGGCAAAGGGGAAGAAGGCATCGGAGGCGACGGCCGAACCCTCGGTCCGGCTGCCTGTCTCGCCCGCAGCCTCGGCGGCCTCCTTGGATTTGATGGCGGCGATGCGGGCCGAATCCACGCGGCTCATCTGCCCCGCGCCGACCCCCACCGTGGCACCGTCCTTGACGTAGACGATGGCGTTCGACTTGACATGCTTGGCGACGCGGAAGGCGAAGAGCATATCCGCCATTTCCCGGTCGGTGGGCGCGCGCTTCGTGACCACGCGCAGATCGGCGGCGGCCACGCGGCCCGAATCCTGGGTTTGCACCAGCAACCCGCCGGCCAGGCTGCGCAGGGTCATGCGTTCGGTAGCGGGGTTGGGCATGGCGCCGGTTTCCAGCAGGCGCAGGTTCTTCTTTCCGGCCAAGGCCGCGCGAGCCTCCTCCTCGATGGAGGGGGCCAGGACGACCTCGGCGAAGAGCTTGCCGATCTCCTCGGCCGTCGCGCGATCGAGCGGCCGGTTGACGGCGATGATGCCCCCGAAGGCGCTGACCGGATCGCAGGCCAGGGCGCGGGCATAGGCCTTGGCCAGAGTCGCGCCTTGGGCCACGCCGCAAGGATTGGCATGTTTGATGATCGCGACGGCTGGGCCGTCGAACTCGGCGACCAGTTCGAAGGCGGCGTCGGCGTCGTTCAAATTGTTGTAGCTCAACTCCTTGCCCTGAATCTGGCGCGCGGTGGCGACGCCGGGCCGGTCGCTGCCATCGGTATAGAAGGCGGCCTGCTGATGGGGGTTCTCGCCGTAGCGCAGGGTCTGGCGCAGCTGACAGCCCAGGGTCAGACGTTCGGGAAAGGACACGCCCTGGCGCTTGGCGAACCAGGCGGCGATGGCGGCATCATAGGCGGCGGTCCGGGCATAGGCCTTGGCCGCGAGGGATTTGCGCAGGGCCAGGCTGGTGGACCCGCCATGGGTCTCGATTTCCTCGATCGCCGCGGGATAGTCGGCGGGATCGGTCAGCACGGCGACGAAGGCATGGTTTTTCGCGGC
>CAUZWC010000099.1:0-9965 GCA_963583595.1 Alphaproteobacteria bacterium
GGCAGGACCGCGCCGCCGACAAGCGGCGCGTCGGCCGTGCGGTCGCAGGCGGCCAGGGTTGCCAACCCGGCCGCCACCGCCAGGGTAAGAAGGCGCCGCCTAGGCGTTCCCGATACGGACAACGGTCCGGCCCTGCACCTGGCCCTTGAGGATGCCGTCGGCGAGACCGGGCAGATCCTCGAGCGCGACCTCGGTGATGGCGCGTTCCAAAGCCTCGGCCGGGAGATCCTTCACGAGCCGGCCCCAGGCTTCGCGCCGGCGCGCGGCCGGGCACATCACCGAATCGATGCCGAGCAGGTTGACCCCGCGCAGCAGGAAGGGAATGACCATGCCCGGCAGGTCTGGCCCCTGGGCAAGGCCGCAGGCGGCGACGCTGCCGCCGTATTTGAGCTGGGCCAGCACGCTGACCAGGGTCTTGCTGCCGACCGTGTCGACGGCGCCGGCGAAACGCTCGGCCAGGAGCGGCTTGGCCGGTCCTTCCGAGAAATCGGCCCGATCGGCGATCGTCTTAGCGCCGAGGGCGCGCAAATAGTCGTGAGTCGATTCGCGTCCGGTCGAGGCCGCGACGTCGTAGCCGAGCTTGGCCAGGATCGCGACGGCGACGCTGCCGACCCCGCCGGCCGCGCCGGTCACCAGCACCTCGCCCGAGGCGGGCGCGATGCCGTGATCCTCGAGCGCCATGACGCAGAGCATCGAGGTGAAGCCGGCAGTGCCGATCGCCATGGCGCGCCGCGCATCCAACCCCTTCGGCATGGGCACCAGCCATTCGGACTTGACCCGCGCCTTCTCGGCATAGCCGCCCCACCAGGCTTCGCCCACGCGCCAGCCCGTCAACAGGACGACATCGCCCGGCTTGTAGTCCGGGGCATCCGACGCCTCGACCGTGCCCGCGAAATCGATGCCGGGAATGTGCGGATAGTTGCGCACCAGCCGACCGATGCCCTTGAGGACCATGCCGTCCTTGTAGTTCAGGGTCGAATGGGTGACCCGCACGGTGACGTCGCCCTCGGGCAGACGCGACTCGTCGAGTTGCTGGATCGCACCGGCAACCTTGCCGTCATTTTCCTCGAGCACGAGGGCCTTGAAGCTCATACCGTCTCCGATTTGGATGTCGTCGCCCGGCGCCTTAGCGCAAGGGCTCGATGATACTGCACATATTGGCGACGCCGGCGCCGCCCATGTTGAAAATCCCGGCGAGGGACGCGCCCTCGATCTGAATGCCGCCGGCCTCGCCGCTCACCTGCATGGCCTGCAGGACATGCATCGAAACGCCGGTCGCGCCGATCGGATGGCCCTTGGATTTGAGCCCGCCCGAGGCGTTCACGGGCAGACGGCCGTCCTTGGCAGTCCAACCCTCCTCGATCGCCCGGTAGCCCTGGCCCGGCTCAGTCAGGCCCATGGCCTCGTATTGCATCAGCTCGGCGATGGTGAAGCAGTCATGGGTCTCGACGACATCGAGGTCTTCGACCGTCACGCCCGCCTCGTCGAAAGCCTGGCTCCAGGCGCGCGCCGCGCCGTCGAAAAAGGTCATGTCGCGCCGGCTCATCGGGAAGAAATCGGTGACATGTTGTGCCGCGCGGAACACCACCGCCTTCTTCATGGCCATCGCCGTCTCGACATCGGCCAGCACGACAGCGGCCGCCCCGTCGGTAACCAGGGAACAGTCGGTGCGCTTCAGCGGCGGCGCGACGAAGGGGTTCTTCTCCGACGGCTGCAGGCAGAACTCGTAGCTGAGTTCCTTCTGCATATGGGCCAGCGGATTGAAGGTACCGTTCTTGTGATTCTTCGCCGCGATCCGAGCCAGGGCCTGACTCTGGTCGCCATGGCGCTGGAAATAGAGATTGGCGATATGGCCGAAGACACCCGCGAAACTGTCGTAGGTCTCGGCCTCTTCCTTCACGTAGCTGCCCTTGGTCAGGATCGCGCCCATCTCCGGGCCGGGCACATGGGTCATCTTCTCGACCCCGACGACCAGGACGATGCGCGCCTTGCCGGCGGCAATGGCGTTGAGGCCCTGATAGATCGCGGCCGTGCCGGTGGCGCAGGCATTCTCGACCCTGGTCACGGGCTTATAGCGCAGGTCGTCATCGGCCTGGAGAACCAGGGCGCCGGGGAACTCCTGCTTGCACATCCCGGCATTCAGCAGACCGACGAAAATCTCGTCGACATCCTTGGCCGGCACGTCCGCATCCTGGAGCGCGTCGCGCGCCACCCGAACGATCATGGACTCGTAATCGTCATCCGCGTGCTTGCCGAAGGGCATATGCGCCCAACCGATCATGCAGCCCGTCATGGCTTCTTCTCCAGGCAGAACTTCTCCACTCGCTGGCCGGAACCCGCCGCTAGACGCGGACCTTAGCAGAGCCTCCGAATTTTCGTAAGCAGCCAGCTAAGCCCATGAGTGCCAAACAAAATTCTTGCCCGGAAAAATCAAACGGCGGTTTACCAGACCCTGGCGGCGTCAAAAACAAGGGGCGCAAACCGCGCGAATGGCGGAGGCCGCTCTCCTCGCCGGACTATCAGGGTGGTGACTGAATCCATGACCCCGACGACACCAAATCTGGATTGGCGGATGACAACGGCGCAGATCCTCTACCGGATGCCCGATCACCCGGAAATCCTGCAAACTTTCATCTGGCAGCAGTTCGATCTGGCACCGGAATTTCCCAAGCTGCACGACTTCCTCGATTTCTGGCGGTGCTCGCTGGACGGGCCTCTCCATACCGCGACGGTCGTCCAGAGCCGCCCCTGCTCTCCCTGCCGCGCCTGATGGGCACGACGGACGAGACGATCCCCGCCGAAATTGCCTACCTGGCGGCGCCTGAGGACGCCGCCGCGCGTTGGCGCGAGCGCTTCGGCAAGGGAAAGGGCCGCAAGATCGGCCTGGTCTGGAGCGGCAATCCGAAACATGCCAATGACCACCACCGGTCCTGCCGCCTCGCCGATATGGCGCTGCTGGCCGGGATCGAGGGCGGGCATTTTTACGCTCTCCAGATCAGCGAAGCCGCCGCGCAGGCCGATGCGCCGCCCGACGGCATGGCGATCGAGCGGCTGGACGGCAAATTGGGCGATTTCACCGAACTGGCGGGCGCCATCTCGGCATTGGACCTGATCGTGACCGTCGATACCGCGCCCGCCCATCTGGCCGGCGCCCTGGGCCGCCCGGTCTTGGACCGCTCTGCCCTTCTCGCCCGACTGGCGCTGGCAACGGGCGCGGGAAGACAACCCCTGGTATCCCGGCATGCGCCTGTTCCGTCAGGCCAGCCCCGGCCGACTGGACCGGCGTGTTCGAGCGGATGACGGCGGGGCTCAAGGGAAACGAAGGCTAAGGCGCCAGGACCGCGAAGATATCGCCCTCGGCGCTGCCCCCCCGCTCGATATGATGGCGATGCCAGAGGGCATAGAAGAGCAGGGTCCAGGCCGCGAAGCCCTCGCGCTTTCCGGTCGCGCGAAACAGACGTTCGACGGCGCCTGGGCGGCAGACCTCGGCCACCCCGGGCTGGCGCGCGACCAGTGGCCCCAGTTCCGCGCCGCGCCGCGCGATCCACTCGCCCACGGGCACGGTGAAGCCGCGCTTGGCGCTGAACGGGTCGGCCTCGGGCAGGTTCTTCTCCAGCCAGCGGCGCAGCAGCCATTTGCCCTTGCCGTCGCGCACCTTCAGCCGATCAGGCAGGCATAGGGCAAAATCGGCGACCTGGGGATCGAGAAACGGCGTCCTGCCTTCGATAGCATGGGCCATCAGGCAGCGGTCCAGCTTCAGCAGCAGATCGTTGGGCAGCCAATCCGCCACATCGGTCGCCTGGGCAGCCTGGAGACGGCTACGATCGCCCTGTCGGGCGGCAATCTCGGCCGCCGCGAATCCGTCGCGCCAATGGCCGCCGCCGCGCAGCACGTCGAGCCCGTCGAAGATGCCGCGCATCCGCATCCCGCGCCCGCCGATCAGCCAGGGCCGCATGGCGCTGCGGTAGCGGCCATAGCCGCCGAACATCTCGTCGCCGCCCTCGCCGCTCAGGATCACCTTGACCTTGCGCGCCGCCTCGCGCGCCAGCTTGTAGGTCGGCAGCACAGCATAATCGGCCGCGGGGTCGTCCATCGCGGCGGCGACCTGGGGCAGCAGGGACCAAAAATCGGCTTCCTCGAAACTCACCTCGACATGCTCGGCCCCGACCGCGCGGGCAACCACCCGGGCATGGTCGCGCTCGTCCGTCACCGCGGTTCCCGGAAAGCCGATCGTATAGGCGCGCACGGAGCGTTCGTTGAGACGCGCCATGGCGGCCAGAAGGGCCGAGGAATCGACGCCGCCCGAAAGGAACATGCCGTAGGGCACGTCGGACCGCTGATGGACCGCGACACTGTCCAGAAGGATCCGGTCCAGTTCAGCCAGGGCCTCGTCCTCGCCGATGCGGCACGGCGGGCCCGCCGGCAGGGCCTGGCGCAGCCGGCGCTCGACCACCTTGCCCCGGGAGACGACCAGCGCCTCGCCCGGACGCAGGCGCGTGATGCCGGTGAAGGGGGTTTGCTCGCCGGTCGTGAACTGAAGCTGGAGCAATTCGTCGCGCGCTTTCGTATCGACCGCCGGTTCGACCAAGCCGGCGACGAGAAAGGCATGGGGTTCGGAGGCAAAGGCGAAGAATTGCTCGGTCCGCAACAGATAAAGCGGCTTGATGCCGAAGGGATCGCGGGCCAGCAGCAGGCGGCCCTCGGTCGGGTCGTGCAGGGCGATCGTGTACATGCCGCGCAGCCGGTCGAGGAAAGCCAGCCCTTCGCGCCGGAACAGATGGAGCGGCGGCTCGCAATCGCTGGCTGTGGCGAAGGCGACATCCGCCATATCCTGGCGAAGTTCGACGTAGTTATAGATCTCGCCATTGGCCACGAGGGCGGCGCCGCGCGGCTCATAGAGCGGCTGGTCCCCGGTCGCGAGATCGATGATGGCGAGGCGCATCTGCGCCATCGCCAGATCGCCCTGGCGGTAATCGCCGCGCCCGTCGGGCCCGCGATGGGCGATCGATTCGGCCATGAGATCGATCAGACCGACCGGCGGTGCGCTGCCATCCAGGCTCATCAATCCTACGATGCCGCACATCAGGCACGAATCCGGTCGAAGAAGTCGAGATAGCGGGCGACGACCGCGGCCTCGGTAAATTCCCCCTCGTAAGCGGCGCGCCCACCGCCGACCAGATCGGCGCGCAGATCCGCCGAGCCGATGACCCGTGCCAGCGCGGCGATCAAGGCCGGCGCATCGTCGATATTGACGAGCAGCCCGCTGGCCTCGTCCGCGATCAGGGAAGCCGGACCGGCGCTGCGCGTGGCCACGACCGGACGGTCATGCGCCCAGCCCTCGATGACGACATTGCCCAGGGGTTCGTGCCGCGAGGAACAGACCAGGATATCGGCGGCGGCGAGCAGGGCCGGCATGTCGTGGCGCCAGCCCAGAAAGCGCAACCGGCTATCGACGCCGAGAGTCCGAGCCTGCGCTTCGAGTTCGGCGCGCAACGGCCCCTCGCCCGCGATCCACAGCCAAGCGGTGGGCAGCGCCGCCAGGGCCGCAATCAAGGTATCGAAAGCCTTATTGACGTGAAGACGGCCCAGAGCCAGCAGCAGGGGCGCGTCGGTGGGCGTCTCGAACTCGGCACGGTCGATGGCGGGCGCTGGCGTGGCCTCGACGAAATTCGGCAGGTAATGGGTGCGCTCGGCCGGCCAGCCCGCTTTCACGAGATAATCGGCGATGTCCTGAGTATTGCCGACCAGATGATCGCAATGGCGGAAATACTTGAGGTCGTAATAGCCGCCCAGGCGGGCCGCGAGGACATGCCTGCCACGCGGGCAGAAACGCGCACCCCGACTCATCCAGCCCAGGACGATATCGGGATCGAAGGCATTGATCTGGCGCCGCAGGGCGCGGGAGGTGGCGAAGTCGAGCCGCCCACCGAAGCTGAGCTGGATGGGCTCGATCCCCGCGTCGCGCAGGCGTCCGGCACGGCCGGCGTCGCGGCGGATGACGATGCGCTGTTCGACGCCCGCCCGGTCCAGGGCCAGGGCCAGCCGTTCGAAAAAGGCCTCGGCGCCCCCCAGATGTGCGCCGGCCATGGCTTGAAGCAGCCGGGTCATCGGGCTTTCGCCCCGGTCGGCTCCAGCTTGGCCTTGAGATGTGAGACCAGCGGATAGAGCGCGGCGAAAATGGCGATCAGCAGGCCGTAGCCGCCCTCGCGATAGCCCTTGCGCCGGACATAGCATTTAAAGAAACGCGAGAAGACGCGCCGTAGATTGCCCGCGAGAGAGCCGACCTCGCCCCGGGCGCGCAAATCGTCCGCCCGCGCCGTGGTGTAGCGGTCGAAGCGCCGGATCATGTCCGAAATATCCCGGTCGACATGGTGTCGCAGCGGTTTGGTCAGGCGGCGCTTCGGGCCCTGGAGATGAACCTTGGGATGGACGCGTTGATTGCTCCACCGCTTCGCCCCACGCGAGAACAGGCGCGGTGCGGCGCTGGTGCCCCAGGACGCGCCCCAACCATGGCGCACCAGTCGGTCGCCGACATAATTATCGACCGGCACCAGAAAATATCCCGGCGCGGTGGCGGCGATGGTCGCGCGGATTTCCGCGCCCAATTCGGGCGAGGCCCGCTCGTCGGCATCGACTTCGAGGATCCAGTCGCCTGCGCAGATATCGATGCCGGCATGGCGGCGCGGACCCTCGATCTCCCAGGCGCCTTCGACCAGACGATCCGTGAAGCGCGCGGCAATCTCGCGCGAGCGGTCGCTGCAGCGGTCGAGAACGACGACGATCTCGTCGGCAAAATCCAGGGTCGCGAGGCAATCGGCGAGCTGCGCTTCCTCGTCATGGACCACGACGAGGGCGGAAAGCCGGGGGCCGTCGGCCAGCCCCACGCTCAGGCGACCTCGGTCTGGCAGCGCCGCCACAATTCCTGCGCCGCAATCTCGGCCGCATCGACGCTCAAGGAATCCATGAGCGTTCCCGTGGTCTTGTGGTCGTAGCCCGGCCCACCCACCAGTTCGTCATAGGTGAGTGCCGTCCGGGCGACCTCCGCCCGTGCGCCCCAGGGGCGATAGACCTCATCCTTGCTGGGCCCGAACAGACCGAGAGTCGGGATGCCCGCCGCGGCAGCCAGGTGCATGGTCCCCGAATCGTTGCCGACGAAGAAGCTGCAGCGGCGCAGGCAGGCCAGCGCAGTCAGCAGATCGGGCCCGCCGACGAAGTCGATGCGCAAACCCGCGGGAATCGAGGCGATCACCGCCTGGGCTTGGATACGGTCCGCGGCCGAGCCGAACACCGCGACCCGCGCGCCCGGCAGGATGCCGTCGGGCGCGGTGAGGCGCCTAATCAATTCGACGAAGCGGGCCGCGCGCCACTGCTTGCCGCGCCAATTGGCAACCGGCGCGACGGCGAGAACCTGTCCGCCTGGGGGCAGCCAAAGCTCAGCCGCCTGCCAATGTTCCGGCGCGGTCCAGAGGCGCGGCGCCGGCGGCTGGTCGAGCTTCAGGACCTTCCCCATTTGCTCGACGACATGCATGCCATCAACATTCTTGCACTTCGAATAGCGTTCGCGCGCAAAGAGGAAATAGGGCACGGCCGAGTTCCGCAGGTCGATCACGGCCTGCCAGCGATTCGGAAAACATTCCCGCCAGAGATGCAGCCAATGGCGCCCGAAGGAGCGTTTTTCGAGGGCGATCACCCATTCGAGATTGGGCACCGCCTCGAACAGGGGCGCGGCGGCCGGCCCGCAGGCCACGGTGATCCTCGCATCGGGATAGCGCTCGGCCATCTGGCCCAGCAGCCCGCTGGAAAGGACGGCATCGCCGATCCGGGAGGCGGTAATGAACAGAATTCTCATGCCCAGAGCGCTTCGAATTCCGAAGCCACACCGTCCCAATCCCGATCACGCTGGAGCGACCGTGCACCCAATGCCAGCCGGTCGAAGGTCTTCTGGTCGTTGAGGATGCGAAGCGCCGAATTGGCGAAGGCGTCATCCTCGTCCGCCAGCAATCCGCTGGTGTCATCCACGACCAAACTCCTGACGCCGCCCCTGGGGCGAGCGACCGCCGGCAACCCGCATGCCTGGGATTCCGATAGTGTATAGCAATAGATTTCCTCGCGCATACCCGGGTGAAGATGGACCCGGGCCGAGCGGTAGACCCCGGCCATGGCAAGATCGTCCAGGGGCCGCTGGACGATCACGCCGTCCTCATCAGCCGCCTGGACCGTGCGCAGCACGTCGTCGAAGGCCGGGGCCACCGGCTCTCCCGCTATACCTTTGTAAAGCGCGCCGGAATAGATGTGTAGTTCCGCCCGGGGCACCACCGGCCGGATCTTGGCCCGCCAGAGGCGGACCAGCCAGGACAGGCCATGCAGCGGATGAACCGTCACTACCGCGCGCGGCAGGTCGGCCGGCTCGACATTCGGGCCGTTGCGGAAAATGTCGCGCACGCCAGGCGCGATCAGGCCGATCCGGACCCTGAATTCGTTGTCCCAGCCATCGATCGCGCCCCGCGACGAAAAGACCGTGATCGGCTTGTGCAGCAGCAAGCGGCTGCGGTTGTGCTCTTTTTCCAGATAGCCGCCCGTGCCGGGCACCCAGAGCATCTTGATGCGCGCCTCGGGCACCTGATCGAGAAGCGAGGGGCGGCGATGGGCGATCACGACATCGCTGCGCTCGGGCCGGGCGGCGTCCCACCCCTCCCAGACGGCGCCCTCGGCCTCGACCCGCGATGGCGCGCGGTTGAAGACCTGCACCTTATGGCCACGCGCGGCGAAGGCCTGGGCCAGGGACAGAAACGCCTTCTCGACCCCGCCCAGGGGGATGGTGTCCGGGCTGCGGGGATCGAAGGGAATCGAATCGTCGATCAATGTGACGTGCATGGCGCGAGCTTATACGGGAAAGAACATGTCATGCGCTAGCATGGCGACCCCTTGCCAGGGCCGCCCGGGCTGCACACCTTGGCGATACAAGTACTTAGCGCAAAACGTGCGAAAGCAAGAGACAAGGATGACCGCGCAGCCATGACCGCCCGATACGCCATTCTGCCCGACCGTGCCCTGATCGGCATCGAAGGGCCCGACGCCCGCAATTTTTTGCAGGGAATCATCACCAACGATGTGACGAGGATCGGCCCCGACCGGGCGATCTACGCCGCCCTGCTGACCCCCCAGGGCAAGTTCCTGCACGAATTCATCATGGTCGAGATGGCAGCCGTATCGGGCGGGACCCTGCTGGTGGATTGCGAAGCCGCGCGGCGCGACGATCTGGTCCGCCGCCTGACCATGTACCGGCTGCGCGCCAAGGCCACGATCGCGCCGCGCGACGACCTCACGGTCGCAGCGGGTTTCGGCGAGGGCGCCCTGAGCAGCCTGGACCTGCCAGACGAACCGGGTGCGGCGCGAGCCCTGGACGGCGGCGTGGCGGCGACCGATCCACGGCTGTCGGCGCTCGGCGCGCGGCTCTATGCCCCGCCCGCCGCGCTGGAGGCCCTCGGCCTCCCCCCGGCGACGGCCGAGGAATACGACGCCCTGCGCCTGACCCTGGGCATCCCCGCCGGCAGCCGCGACCTGGGGATCGAGAAGGCCACCCTGCTGGACAATAATTTCGAGGAATTGAACGGCGTCGATTGGAAGAAGGGCTGCTATGTCGGGCAGGAAGTGACCGCCCGGGTGCATTATCGCGGTCTGATCCGCAAACGCCTGTTGCCCGTGCGGATCGAAGGCCCGATGCCCGCGCCAGGCGAGCCGGTGACGGCGGGCGAGAAGGAAGTCGGCGAAATGCGCTCGGTGCGCGAGGGCGGCGGTCTGGCCCTGCTGCGCCTGGATGCGTTGGACGGCGGCGCGCCCTTGCATGCGGGTGACGCAACGATCACGCCGCAAGTGCCGGACTGGCTGGCGTCGAGCCTGGAAGAACGCGGCTGACGCGGAACCGGACGGCTTTTTTCTACCCCCACCCCAACCCTCCCCCATCG
>CAUZWC010000100.1:0-9854 GCA_963583595.1 Alphaproteobacteria bacterium
TGTTCATCGCCACCTCGCGCCGCAGATCGCCCTCGACCATATAGTCGCGATCGATCGCCTCGCGGATGCGGATGACCTCGTCATCCGTCATCTCGTTGACCCGCCGCTCTTCCGGCACACCGACGGACTGGCAGATCTGCCAGGCCTTCGTATGGCCGATCCCATGGATATAGGTCAGCGCGATATGGACACGCTTCTGCGTTGGGATGTTAACACCTGCAATACGCGCCACCTGCGATACTCCTTACCCGGAAGGGCGATCCGCCGATCTGGATTTAATTATTCGACACGATTTTGGGTCCGCGCACGCACGGGCGCGCGGAGGCCGGGATTATAATGGTCGACGAAGGCAAGTCAACGTCCGTCATCGGCCGGAACTGCCAAGAATAGCCTCGATCTGCGCCGTGACGCCGTCGATATCGGCCATACCGTCGATTTGCTCCAACATCCCCTTGTCGCGGTAGCGGGGAATGATTGGCGCGGTCTGGTCATGATAGGTCTTGAGCCGGTTGCGCAAGACATCGGCCGCGTCGTCCGCTCGCGCCTCGCCCGCCTCGGCGGCGCGGCCCTCGATACGGTCGAACAGGGCTTGCTCGTCGACGACGAACTCAATGATATGGTCGATCTTCAGGCCCTTCTCGTCGAGCATCGCATCGAGCGCCTGGGCCTGGGCCACGGTCCGCGGGAAGCCGTCGAGAATGAAACCCTTGGCGCAATTCGCCTCGCCGGTCCGGTCCGCGATGATGCCGATTACGACCTCGTCCGGCACCAGATCGCCCCGCTCCATGATCGCCTTGGCGCGTTGTCCGATTTCGCTGCCGGAAGCAACGGCCGCGCGCAGCATGTCGCCGGTCGATAACTGAACGATGCCGTGGGTCTCCTGGATGCGCTGGGCCTGCGTGCCCTTGCCGCATCCCGGCGGACCGAGAAGGATCAGGATCATCCGCGCTTGCCCCGCAGCTTCGATTTCTTCACAAGGCCTTCATACTGATGGGCCAGCAGATGGGAATGGATCTGCCCGACCGTATCCATTGTCACCGTGACCACGATCAGCAGGCTGGTACCGCCGAAATAGAAGGGCACCTGGTAGCGGGAAATCAGGATCTCGGGGAGGACGCAGACCAGGGACAGGTAGGCCGCGCCGATGGTGGTCAGACGCGTCAGCACGAAATCGAGATAGTTCGCGGTGTTCTTGCCGGGGCGGATGCCCGGGACGAAGCCGCCGTATTTCTTCAGATTGTCGGCCGTGTCGGCCGGATTGAAGACGACGGCGGTGTAGAAATAGCAGAAAAAGACGATCAGCCCGATATAGAGCGCCAAATAGAGCGGCTGGCCTCGGCCCAGCATCGCCGTGACCGTGGTCAACCATTCAGGGCCCTGCCCGCCCGCGCTGAAGCCGGCCAGGGTCACCGGCATGAGCAGCAGCGAGGAGGCGAAGATCGGCGGAATGACGCCCGCCGTGTTCAGCTTGAGCGGCAGATGGGTGGACTGGCCGCCCATCATGCGACTGCCTTGCTGGCGCTTCGGATACTGGACGAGGATGCGCCGCTGGGCGCGCTCCATGAACACGACGAAGGCGATAACCGCAACCGCCATGACCATCAGAACGAGGATCAGGATGGTCGGCAGAACGCCCTGGCGGCCCAATTCGAGGGTCGAGAAGAGGGCGCCCGGCAATTCCGCCACGATGCCCGCGAAAATGATCAGCGAGATGCCGTTGCCGACGCCGCGGGCCGTGATCTGCTCGCCCAGCCACATCAGGAAAACGGTGCCGCCGGTCAGGGTGATGACGGCGGTCATGCGGTAGAACATGCCCGGATCGATCACCGCCGACCCTGCGCTGCCCTGCATGCTCTCAAGCCCGACCGCGATGCCGTAGCCCTGGACTATCGCCAGAAGAACCGTGCCGTAGCGGGTGTATTGGTTGATCTTCTTGCGGCCGGTCTCGCCCTCTTTCTTGAGCTGCTCGAGCCGGGGCGACACCGCGCTCATCAACTGCATGATGATCGCGGCCGAGATGTAAGGCATGATCCCGAGCGCGAAGATCGTCATGCGCCCGAGGGCGCCGCCCGCGAACATGTTGAACATGCCCAGGACGCCACCGGCCTGCCGCTCAAAGATATCTTTGAGGATATGCGGGTCGATGCCCGGCATGGGCACATAGGTGCCCAGCCTGAACACGATCAGGCAGCCGAGGGTAAACCAAATCCGTTTCTTGAGCTCAGTGGCCTTGGCGAAGGCACCGATGTTCAGATTGGAGGCGAGTTGCTCCGCGGCGGATGCCATATCTTACTCCGAGTTCAGCTCTCGGCCTCGGATTCGGCTTCCCCCTTGCCGGACTCCTTGGTCTTCTTGCTGGCCTTTGCCTTCGCCGGGGCCGCTTCCTCGGCGGCCGCGGATGCGGTCAGGGCGACCTTGCCGCCGGCTTTCTCGACCGCTTCGATTGCGGCCTTCGACGCGCCGGTGACTTCGAAGTTCAACTTGGTTGTGATTTCGCCTTTTGCAAGGAGTCTCAGGCCATCGCGCGCATCGCGGCAGAGGCCGGCCGCGGTCAGGGCCGCATGACCGATGGTCTTTTTGCCATCCAACTTGCCGCCATCGACCGCACGCTGCACAACGCCGAGATTCACCGTCGCATAGCGCTTGGCGAATTTGGCATTGCTGAAGCCTCGCTTGGGCAGACGACGGTAGAGCGGCATCTGGCCACCCTCGAAGCCGACGAGCGAAACGCCGCTACGCGATTTCTGACCCTTCTGGCCACGCCCGGCGGTCGTGCCGGTGCCCGAGCCGTTGCCCCGGCCCACGCGCTTGCGATTGCTGCGCGCTCCCTCGTTGTCGGAGAGCTGGTTGAGTTTCATGGTTCCGTAATCCCGTTCGATGGCTTGCGGCTATTAGCCTTCAGCCCGCTTCGTCAACGCGCACCAGGTGGTGCACTTTCTTGACCATGCCACGCACGGCCGCCGTATCCTCGAGTTCGCGCGTACGGCCCATCTTGTTCAGGCCAAGCCCGACAAGCGTCTGCCGCTGATCCTTGGGGCGCCCGATCGGGCTGCCCGTCTGGGTCACACGAAACGTCGCCTTCTTCTTGTCCGCCATGGCCTACTCCACCGCTTCGGCGACCAGCTCGTCTTCCGAGCGGCCGAGAATTTCGCCGACCTTGCGGCCCCGGCGTGCCGCAACCTGACGCGGCGACGAGACGCTCTTGAGCGCCTCGAAGGTCGCCTTGATCATGTTATGCGGATTGGCCGTGCCGATCGATTTCGCGACCACGTCATGAACGCCAAGGCATTCGAAGATCGCGCGCATCGGACCGCCGGCAATGATTCCCGTGCCCGCGGGTGCGGAGCGCAGAACGACATGCCCGGCGCCGAAGCGGCCAATCATGTCATGGTGAAGGGTGCGACCCTCGCGCAAGGGAATGCGGATCATCAGGCGCTTGGCCTGCTCGGTGCCCTTGCGGATAGCTTCCGGCACCTCGCGCGCCTTGCCCAGGCCCGCACCGACCCGGCCCTTGCCGTCGCCAACCACGACGATGGCGGAGAAACCGAAACGCCGGCCGCCCTTGACCACCTTAGCGACGCGGTTGATCGCGACCAGCTTCTCCACGAAATCGCTATCTTCGCGATCACCATGCCGTCCCGACTGCCGTCTCGAATCACGTGCCATCAGCTCGATCCCGTTAGAATGTCAGCCCGCCCTCGCGGGCGGCATCGGCCAGGGCTTTGACCCGACCATGATATTGGTAGCCGCCTCGATCGAAGACGACGTTCTCGACACCGGCGGCCTTGGCGCGCTCGGCGATCAGCTTGCCGACTTCGCTCGCCGCCGCGGAATCCGCGCCGGTCTTGAGCTTGTCGCGCAGGCCCTTGTCGATCGATGAAGCCGCAGCCAGGGTATTTCCGTTCGCGTCGTCGATCACCTGGGCATAGATATGCTTGCTCGAACGAAAGACCGAAAGACGCGGTCGTCCGCCCGCCACCTGTGCCACTCGGTAGCGTGTCCGCCCCTGGCGGCGCATGAATTTTTCTTTGGAAGTCAGCATCGCCTCGGTCCTACTTCTTCTTGCCTTCCTTTTGCAGCACGTATTCGCCGTCATAGCGAATACCCTTGCCCTTGTAGGGCTCAGGCGGGCGGTAGCTGCGGATCTCCGAAGCGACCTGGCCAACCTGCTGCTTGTCCGCGCCATGAACCTGAATTTCGGTCGGCAGCGGACATGTGATCTTGATGCCCTCCGGGATCGGATAGGCCACATCGTGGCTGAACCCGAGCTGGAGGTTGAGATTCTTGGTATCGACCTGGGCGCGATAGCCCACCCCGATGATCTTCAGCGTGACCGTGAAGCCTTCGTTCACACCTGTCACCAGGCCGTCGATCAGGCTACGCGTCGTGCCCCACATAGTGCGCGAGGACTTGGACTTGCTGCGCGGCTTGACCCACACCTTGCCGTCATCGATCGAAACCTCAACCTCGTCGGACAGATGCGCCTTCCGTTCGCCCAGCTTCCCCTTGGCCGTCAGAACGCGGCCGGCGATAGAAATATCGACGCCATTGGGCACTTCCACGGGGTTCTTGCCGATGCGGGACACGGAACCGTACTCCTAGAACACTTGGCAGATGACTTCGCCGCCGACATTGGCGGCGCGCGCTTCGTGATCTGACATCACGCCACGCGGCGTCGAAAGAATGGCGATACCGAGACCGCCATAGACCTTGCCCAGATCGCCGATGCCCGAATAAACGCGGCGGCCGGGACGCGAAACCCGCTTGATCTCGCGGATCGCGGGCTCGCCCTGATGGTATTTGAGCTCGATGCGCAGTTGGCCAATACCTTTGCGAACCTCTTCGCGCTCATAACCGCGGATAAAGCCTTCGCGTTGCAGTACGTCAAGCACCGTCGCCTGCTGCTTCGAGGCCGGCGCGTAAATAGAGGACTTGCGCGCATGCTGCCCATTTCGAATTCGGGTCAGCATATCGCCGAGGGGATCGCTCATCGACATTTTGTCAAACCCCTACCAGCTCGCCTTGACCATACCGGGAATCTGACCCTTCAAGGCCAGTTCACGCAGCGCGATCCGCGATATTTTGAATTTACGGTAATAAGCCCGCGGCCGGCCCGTCAGGTCGCACAGATTGCGCACCCGTACCGCCGAAGCGTTGCGCGGCAGCTGCGAAAGCTTCAGGCGCGCGTTAAACCGCTCCTCGGCCGGAAGTTCGACATTGCGCGCGATGCTCTTCAGCGTCGCGCGCTTCGCCGCGTCGCGCGCAACCATGCGCCGCCGCTTCTTGTTCCGCTCGATCATACTCGTCTTGGCCATGTGGTCTCGGCCTCCGATTCTTCGCTCAGTTACGGAACGGCAGATTGAAACCGCGCAACAGGGCCAGGCCCTCTTCGTCGGTCTTTGCCGTCGTGACAATCATAATGTCCATGCCTCGAATTTCATCGACCTCATCGTAGTCGATCTCAGGAAAAACGATCTGTTCACGCAGCCCCATCGCGAAATTGCCGCGCCCGTCGAAGCTGGTCGGCGTCAGGCCGCGAAAATCCCGCACGCGCGGCAGGGCAATCGTGACCAGCCGATCGAGGAATTCATACATCCGCTGGCCGCGCATTGTCACCTTGCAGCCGACCCGCATGCCTTCGCGCAGCTTGAATGTGGCAACGGCCTTCCGGGAGGTCACGATCAGGGGCTTCTGCCCTGTGATACGCGCAAGTTCCGAAGCCGCAAAATCGATCTTCTTCGAATCGGCGGCGGCCTCGCCCACACCCATGTTGACGACGATTTTCTCGAGGCGCGGGACCTCAAGAGCATTGCCGTAGCTGAAGCTCTCCATGAGCCCCTGCTTGACGACAGCGGCGTAGTGTTCTTGTAGCCTGGCGATCATCTCGTCCGTCCTATTAGTCCAGGATTTCGCCGGAGCGCTTGGCGAAGCGCACCTTCCGACCGTCATCCATGGTGCGGTAACCAACCCGCGTCGCCTTGTCCTCTTTCGGGTCCATCACCGCGATATTGGAGACGTGAATCGACGCTTCTTTCTCGATGATGCCACCGGCCTCGGTCTGGCTGGGGCGCGTATGACGCTTGACCATGTTGACCCCGGCGACGAGCACGCGGCGCTCCGTTGGCATCACGCGAAGAACCTCGCCTGACTTGCCCTTGTCGCGGCCGGTCAGCACGGCGATCTTGTCGCCCTTTTTGACGCGCAGCTTATTGGTCATGGTCAGAGGACCTCCGGCGCGAGCGAAACGATCTTCATGAACGCGCGCTGACGCAATTCCCGGGTCACCGGGCCAAAGATACGTGTTCCGATCGGCTCGTTCGCCGGCGTCAGCAGCACCGCTGCATTGCGATCGAAGCGGATGGTCGTGCCATCCTGACGGCGGATTTCCTTCGCCGTGCGCACAACGACCGCACGATGGACGTCGCCCTTCTTCACGCGACCGCGCGGAATGGCTTCCTTCACCGACACCACGATGATGTCGCCGACCGACGCGAACTTCCGCTTCGAGCCACCCAGCACTTTGATGCACTGGACACGGCGCGCGCCGGAATTGTCCGCGACGTCCAGATTTGTCTGCATCTGGATCATGGCGTAGTCTCCAACACTTTATGCGGACCCGGTTTCGTCGCCGGACTTTCCGACAACTTCCCAGGTCTTGCGCTTCGACAAAGGACGGCATTCCTGGATACGGACCTGGTCGCCGACCCTGTATTCATTCGTCTCGTCATGCGCGAGATAGTTCTTCGAGCGCACGATGTACTTCTTGTACAGCGGATGCTTGAAACGGCGGTTGACGCGCACCCGGACTGTCTTGTCGCTGGCGTCGGTCAGCACCGTGCCTAGCAGGACTCGCTTCGGCATCTCGTCGGCTCCTAACTCGCGGCCTTCTGGCCGATGATTGTCTTTACCCGAGCGACATCCCGACGAACTTCGCGCATCCGCGCGGTATTCTCGAGCTGCCCGCTCGCCTTTTGAAAGCGCAGATTAAACGCCTCTTTCTTGAGATCGCGGAGCTGGTCCACGAGCTCATCCGGCGTCTTCTGGCGCAGATCTTCCGCCTTCATCGCCCTAATCCTCGTCGCCTAGGCGCGCCACGAAGCGCGTCTCGATCGGCAGCTTCGCCGCCGCCAGTTCCAAGGCCTGACGCGCAACATTGCGCGGCACACCGTCAACTTCGAACATGATACGGCCGGGCTTCACCCGGGCCGCCCAGAACTCTGGCGTACCCTTGCCCTTGCCCATGCGGATTTCGGCTGGCTTCTGACTAATCGGCACATCCGGGAATATCCGAATCCACACCCGGCCGGTACGCTTCATATGGCGCGTGATCGTCCGCCGAGCGGCCTCGATCTGGCGCGCCGAAATCCGGTTGGGAGACACAGCCTTCAAGCCATAGGCACCGAAGGTCAGAGTCGTTCCGCCCTTGGCGAGGCCATGGATACGGCCCTTGAACTGTTTGCGATAGCGCGTGCGCTTCGGCTGTAACATTGATGTTCTCCTGCCCCTCGCCTAGCGCGTCGGCTGCTGTTCGGCGAGACGCTTGTCCTGTGCCATTGGATCATGGGCCAAAATTTCGCCCTTGAAGATCCAGACCTTGACGCCGCAAGTCCCGTAGGACGTGCGCGCCGTGGCCACGCCATAGTCGATATCCGCGCGCAGGGTGTGCAGCGGTACGCGACCCTCGCGATACCACTCCGTGCGCGCGATCTCGGCGCCGCCGAGACGGCCGCCGCAGTTGATCCGGACACCCCCGGCGCCAAGACGCATGGTCGACTGCACGGCCCGCTTCATGGCACGCCGGAAGGCGATGCGGCGCACGAGCTGCTGGGCGATATTGTCGGCCACCAGAGTCGCATCCAATTCCGGCTTGCGGATCTCGACGATGTTGAGATGCACGTCGCCACCGGTCTTCGCCGACAATTCCTGGCGCAGCTTCTCGATATCAGCGCCCTTCTTGCCGATGATGACGCCGGGGCGCGCGGTGTGAATCGTGATCCGCGCACGCTTGGCGGGGCGCTCGATGACCACACGGCTGACGCCGGCCTGGCTCAACCGCTTGGTCAGGTATTCGCGTAGATCGAGGTCTTCGTGGAGCAGCTTCGCGTAATCGCGATCCGCATACCAGCGCGAGTCCCAAGTCCTGTTGATCCCCAGGCGCAGCCCGATCGGATTGACCTTGTGCCCCATTACGCCGTCTCCTCGCGTTCGCGAACCACGACCGTCAGATTGCTGAACGGCTTTTCAATGCGCCCGACACGACCGCGCGCACGCGGACGGAAGCGCTTGATGACCAAACCGCGGCCGACATGGGCCTCGGATACATAGAGGCGATCGACGTCGAGTTGATGGTTGTTCTCGGCATTTGCGATCGCCGATTCCAAAGCCTTCTTGACGTCTCCGGCGATGCGCCGCTTGGAGAAGCTGAGCTCCGCCAATGCGCGATCGACCTTCTTGCCGCGAATCATGCCGACCACGAGATTGAGTTTGCGAGGGCTGACCCGGAGCGTATGGACCACCACCTTCGCCTCGTTCTCGGCAAGGACGCGTTCTGTCTTGGGCTTACCCATCGTTAAGCGCGCCTCGCCTTCTTGTCCGCCGCATGTCCGGAGAAGGTGCGCGTCGGCGCGAATTCCCCGAACTTGTGACCGATCATGTTCTCCGTGACCAGCACCGGAATATGCTTCTGCCCGTTGTGAACGCCGAAAGTAAGACCGACGAACTGCGGCAGAACCGTCGACCGGCGCGACCACATCTTAATAACCTCGTTGCGACCACCATCCCGAACGGCCTGAGCCTTCTTCAGGAGATAGCCGTCCACGAAGGGACCTTTCCATACGGAACGTGACACCTGCTCGCTCCCTTAACGCTTGTGACGGCTACGAACGATGAGCTTGTCGGACGGCTTCTTGGGACTACGCGTCCTGCCGCCCTTGGTCGGTTTGCCCCAGGGAGTCACCGGATGGCGCCCTCCGGAGGTCCGGCCCTCGCCGCCGCCATGTGGATGATCGACCGGGTTCATGGCGACACCGCGCACGCTGGGGCGTTTGCCCAACCAGCGTTTGCGACCCGCCTTGGCCAATTTGACGTTCTGTTGGTCAGGGTTGGATACCGCGCCAACGGTGGCCATGCAATCACCTTGTACGTTGCGCATCTCGCCCGAACCCAGACGGAGCAGCGCATACCCGGTTTCGCGGCCGACCAACTGCGCGTAGGAACCCCCGGCACGGGCCATCTGACCGCCACGGCCCGGCTTGAGCTCGACGTTATGGACGATCGTGCCGACCGGCATGTTCTTCAGCGGCATTGCGTTGCCCGGCTTCACGTCGACCCGGTCACCGGCCACGACCTTGTCGCCGGCGCTCACGCGCTGCGGCGCCAGGATATAGGCCTGCTCGCCGTCCTCGTAATTGACGAGGGCGATAAAGGCGGATCGGTTGGGATCGTATTCCAGCCGTTCGATCGTGCCGACGGCATCCCATTTGCGACGTTTGAAGTCGACCAAGCGGTAACGTCGCTTATGGCCGCCACCGATACGCCGCGCCGTGATGCGCCCGTTGTTGTTGCGTCCGCCCTTCTTGGTCAGGCCTTTGGTCAATGCCTTAACCGGCTCACCCTTCCACAGGTCCGAGCGGTCGACCAGCACGAGGCCGCGACGCGATGAAGTGACAGGTTTGTATTGCTTGAGCGCCATCGCCTTAGATCCCCGTCGTCACATCGATCGTGTGACCCTCTTCGAGGGTAACGACCGCCTTTTTGTAGTCGGCGCGCTTTCCGAGCCGGCCGCGGAAACGCTTTACCTTGCCTTGCTGGGCAAGGGTGTTCACACCCTTGACCTTGACGCCGAAGAGGCCTTC
>CAUZWC010000101.1:0-9837 GCA_963583595.1 Alphaproteobacteria bacterium
CAAAGATCCTGGAGCAGGGCAGCCGGGCGGTGGTCATGGCAAGGTCCGAGGAACGCGTCGAATTCCTCGCCGGCCAGCTCTGGACGTATGAGGACCGGGCCTTCCTGCCCCATGGCTCGGCGCGCGACGGTCGGGCCGAGCGCCAGCCGATCTGGCTGACCCAGACCGAGGAGAACCCCAATGGCGCCGATGTCCTCGTCCTGACCGACGGCGCAACGTCGTCCATGATAGGCGACTATTCGATCGCTTGTGAATTGTTTGACGGTAACGATCCCGAGATCGTCGCTGCCGCCCGGACACGTTGGACGTGGTATAAAGATGCGGGGCATAAACTTACTTATTGGCAGCAGACTGAGCGAGGAGGCTGGGAAAAGAGGGCGTGAACCGGTGCGTCTTCGCTCTGCGCTTTTCCGTTGATTGTCCGGTCATCGATTTTGAGTTATTCTGTTATGTGGGAAAGGCATCGCGAGATATGGCGCTGTCACGTCATGCGAGCTGACCGGTCGGGGGGTCGCCTATACCCTTGGATGGTTGGATGGAGATCGAAATGACGGATACCGAAAAGGCGTTTTCTGACGAACTCCGAGATGAGGCCCTCGACGCCCCGCGTATCCACGGCGTCAACGGCGTGGTTGGCTCGGCGGGCACCGTCGGCAGCATCGGCTGTGTCTGCGGCACGGCGGGCTCCCCCATCGACCAGGACGACTGACGCGGCACGGGCCCCCCGGTTGCCGACTCAGGCGCGCGCCGCTATAAGGCGCGCGCCTTTTGTTTATCGATCATTCATTTCATGCAGAGAGGACGGAGCCCATGGCCGTCGAGCGAACGTTGTCCATCATCAAGCCCGATGCCACGCGGCGGAATCAGACCGGCGCAATCAACGCCATGCTGGAAGCGGCGGGGCTCCGCATCGTGGCGCAGAAGCGCATTTGCCTCACGCGCGGGCAGGCGGAAGCCTTCTATGCTGTGCACAAGGAGCGCCCTTTCTACAGCGGCTTGTGCGATTTCATGACCTCGGGCCCGGTCGTCGTCCAGGTACTCGAAGGTGAGGGCGCGGTGGCGCGCAATCGCGAGGTGATGGGGGCGACCAATCCTGCCGATGCGGCGGAAGGCACGATCCGCAAGGCCTTCGCCGAGTCGATCGAAGCGAATTCGGTCCACGGCTCCGATTCGGCCGAGAACGCGGCGAATGAGATTGCCTATTTCTTTAGCGGCTGCGAGATCGTCGGCTAACTTTCCTGGTCTCGCTGATTCGAGAATCGAAAACGCGGCCGGAAACGGCCGCGTTTTTTCTTGTGCGATCGGCTTGTGCCACCGGTCAGAGCAGGAATGCCGCCATCAACAGCAACACGATAACGACGAATGCAGATATTACGGAACTGTATTTGACGAAGCTCTCGAAGCCCTTGCGGGAGGTTTCCGCAATCTCTTGATTGAGCGATTCGGATGCCATTCTGTGCCCCCACCCGTTGATGTATTTGGCCGTTCGCATTCTGTATACTGAGGCTCGCGGGCCGACGCAATCGGATCGGCCCGATCCGTGCAATTTCCAGCATGGTGAAGTTCGTCTCTGAGGGACTTCGATTACCAGACCCATTCTGCTGGCCGCCATGATCGCCGCCTTTCTGCTGCTGACCGGCTGTTTAGAATATGCCGTCTAACCGCTGGCGCCGCCCGATCGCAAGGCCCAGCTCCTCGGGACCTGGGAGAGAGAATTGGACGGTTTGACCATTACCTTCGGCGATGATGGACGCTTGCTCGTCCAGATTCCGGACGACGGCGAACCGATCGAGGGCAATTACCGGATCGACGGCGTCGGGGTCACCTTGGCGAACGATGCCGGCTTGGCCGTCTGTCCGGCGGAAAGAGGCTCCTATACCTTCGTGGCCCGCAAGGTCTCCGGCGCGAACTTTTTGGTGCAGAACCTCAAGGGCTGGTTCATGCTGGTCAAGGATGATTGCGAATTGCGCCTCACCTATATGCAAGAGGCGTATATCAAGCGATAGGCCCGTCACGGCTCGGCTTGCGTGCGCTTAGGCCTCTGCTGGGTTGAAGAGTGCCCGATCCGGCACCGCCGCGCGGTCGATCGAAACCCGCTCATCCATAATTCGCACCCGTCCTTCGGCGATCAGCCTGACGGCGAGGGGATAGCAGCGATGCTCGGCCGCCAGCACGCGGGAGGCCAGGGCGTCTTCGTCGTCATTTGAGAGAACCGGGACGGCGGCCTGGGCGACAATCGGGCCGACATCCATTTCCGGGCGGACGAAATGCACGGTGCAGCCGGTGAAGCGTACGCCGTCGGCCAGCACCCTAGCATGGCTGCCGAGGCCCTTATAGGCCGGCAGCAGGGACGGATGGATATTGATAAGTCGATTCCGCCAGGTCTCGACGAAGGTGGGGTTCAGAAGCCGCATGAATCCGGCCAGACAGACCAGTTCGACCCCTGCGTCTTTCAGGGTCGCCGAAATTTCATCCTCGAATTCCTCGCGGGTCGGAAAATCGCGATGGGCGATCGTGGCGGTCGGAATACCGGCTGCCTCGGCCCAGGCAAGGCCGCCGGCGCCGGGTCTATTGGCAATCACGAGGGCGATACGCGCCGGATAGTCGGGGCTTGCGCAGGCATCGATCAGGGCCTGGAGATTGGATCCCCGGCCCGAAATCATCACGCCCAGGATCAGCTCGACCATGCCCCGCCCGCGCCATCACCCATGCTCTCGATGGTCGTCCGCGTTGTACCTTCGGCGCGCACGACCTTGCCGATGCGATGGACCGTTTCGCCGGATTCTCGCAAACATGTCTCGATCGCGTCCGCGCGCTCAGGGTCGACCACGACGGCCATGCCGATGCCGCAGTTGAAGGTCCGTGCCATTTCCTCCGCCGCGACCGGCCCGCTGCGCGCCAGCCAGCTGAAGACCGGCGGGGCGGTCCAGGCCGCGGCATCGAGCACCGCGCCCAGCCCGTCCGGCAGAACCCGGGGGATATTCTCGACCAATCCGCCGCCGGTGATATGGGCCAGCGCATGCACCCCGCCGACACGGATCGCGGCGAGGCAGGCGCGGACATAGATGCGCGTGGGCGCCAGCAGGGCTTCGCCAAGGCTTTGGTCCGGGTCGAAAGGTGCGGGATCGCCGTAGCTCAGCCCCGATTGGGCGACCAGCCTGCGCACCAGGGAATAGCCGTTCGAATGCACGCCCGAGGATGCGAGGCCCAGAATCGTGTCGCCCTCGCGCACCGTCTCGCCGGTCAGCACCGCGGCGCGCTCGACCGCGCCGACGGCGAAGCCGGCCAGATCGTATTCGCCGGCGGGGTAGGAGCCGGGCATCTCCGCCGTCTCGCCACCGAGCAGGGCGCAACCGGCCTGCTCGCAGCCCGTGGCGACGCCCGCGATCACCGCGCTGGCATCCTCGACCGCCAGATGGCCGGTCGCGAAATAATCCAGGAAGAAGAGCGGCTCGGCGCCCTGCACGACGAGGTCGTTGACGCACATGGCGACCAGGTCGATGCCGACCGTGTCATGCCGTCCGCTTTCGAAGGCGACGCGCAGCTTGGTGCCCACCCCATCCGTCGCGGCGACCAGGATCGGGTCGCGAAAGCCGGCCGCCTTGGGGTCGAACAACCCGCCGAAGCCGCCGATTCCGCCGACCATGCCGGCGCGCATGGTGCGCGCGACCATGGGTTTGATGGCGTCGACAAGGGCCGCGCCGGCATCGATATCAACACCCGCGTTTCGGTAGGTCGCCGGCCGTTTCAGGCCTGTTGGATCGTGGGATATGGCTTTCTCGCCCATGACTGAGGGGTTATAACGTCCGCACGTCGCCTCGGGTGGCGAAGATACTGGATCGGGAAAGCATTGCAATGCTCCGCAGCCGCGCCGTAAGCCTAATTCTTTGGGCCGTGGTGCTGGTCCTCATCGGGCTCACTGGCCCGCGGGAAGGGCTGGCGCAATCCACGGTGAACGACGTCTTCACCGTGGAGGGGGTTGTCGTCGATCGCACGGCCGCCAATGCGGCCGAGGCTCGCGCGCAGGCCTTGGCAGTAGGAAGCGTCCGCGCCTTCCGCAAACTCATGGCGCGTCTCGTTCTCGCCGATTCCGGCAGACCGCCGAATCTTGGCGCCGCCGCGATCGACGGTTTGGTTCGCGACTTCGACATCGCCGAGGAGAAAACCTCGGGCGTGCGCTATATCGCGACCCTGACCTATCGCTTTCGCGCCCAGCCGGTGCGCGATCTGCTGCGCGATGTCGGCCTGCTTTTCGCGGAGACGGTCTCGCGGCGGCTTCTCGTACTGCCGGTCTATCGTGCGGGCGAGGAGGAGTGGCGGCTGTGGGAGGATCCTAATCTCTGGCGAGATGCTTGGTTGACCGCGCCGGGCGACGATGGCCTCGTGCCCCTGGTCGTGCCGCGCGGCGAACTCGACGATATCGCCGCGATCGACGCCGCGCGAGCTGTCAACGGCGATAGTCGGCCGCTCGACGCTATGGCGGCGCGCTACGATGCCGGCGGGGCAGCGGTCGTCATGGCAACCATGAGCGGCGGCACGGGCGCTGCCCTTGCCGCCCAGATCACGATCAATCGCTATGACGACGGCCCTGGCGAGCGGACTTCGATCCTCCAATACAGCGCCCGCGAAGGGCATGTAGGCCTCGGCGCAGGAGAGGACGAGGCGGCTTTGTTGGCCCGCGCCGTGCAAGGCGTGGCCGACCGTATCCAGGTTCCCTGGAAGCGCCTGAATACGGTAGATTACAGCACGAACGCCCGGATCACGGTAGCTGTGGATATCGCCGGTTTCGCCGAATGGCTTGCCATCCGGGACGGTCTGGCCGCGATCCCCATCATCCGCCAGACCGATCTGCGCTATCTCGCGCGGGAGCGCGCCATCGTCGATCTGCAGTTCGCGGGCGACGAACAGCGCCTCGCCCTGGCCCTGGAACAGCGGGATTTGAGCCTTTATCGGGACGGCCCCAACTGGCGGCTAGCGCCCTACAGCGGTTCGGCCGTGCTGGTACCGACCGTTGCGCGCGAGCCGGCTGCGACGCCTGATCTGGTCCCTGAGTCCGCACCCGCGCCGACGCCGACCGAGTAGCGGCGTGCTCTTGAACCTGCCCAATCTCATAAGCCTGGCGCGGCTGTTGTCCGTTCCGGTGGCCGTATGGCTGATGACGCGCGGAGCCTTCGATTGGGCGTTCTGGCTGTTCGTGGCGGCGGGCGCCTCGGACGCCGTCGACGGTTTCATCGCCAAGCGGTTTCACCAGAAGACCGAATTGGGGCGTTTTCTCGATCCCTTTGCCGATAAGGCATTGCTGATCGGCGTCTATGTCACCCTGGGGGTGATGGGACATCTGCCGTCATGGCTCGTCATCCTGGTCGTCGCGCGCGACGTCCTGCTGGTCGGCTGCACGGCGATCGGATTGCTGATGGGCCAGGTCCTGCGCTTCGAGCCCTTGCTCATCAGCAAGGCCAACACTCTGTTCCAGATCGTCCTCGCGGCCCTGATGCTGGCGTCTCTCGGCTATGGCCTGGCGGACGAAAACCTGATCGATGTGCTGTGCGGCATCGTCACGGCAACCACGGTGTTGTCCGGGATCGCCTATCTATATCAATGGGCCGTCCGAACCCAGAGCGTGGAGAATATCCGATGAGCGCGGGCCGGCAGGTTCTGTATTGGGCGGTCGTCCTCGCCGTCCTGGTGGTCATGGTCTATCTGCTGCGATCGATTCTGTTGCCCTTCGTCATGGGCATGGCGATCGCCTATTTCCTGGACCCCGCTTCCGATCGGCTGGAATCCTGGGGCTGTTCCCGCACCCTCGCCACGGCGGTCATTTCGGTAGCGTTCTTCCTGGTTCTGATTGCAGTCCTGCTGCTTCTCCTGCCGCTCATCCAGTCGCAACTCGTCGATCTCTTCGCCAAACTTCCCGAGGTCGGGCGCGCGCTCTGGGCCGACGTCACGGGTTACATGGAATCCCTGCGCGCCAACCTGCCGCCGGAACAGATCGCCAAGCTAGAAAAGGAACTCGGCGAGGCCCTGGGCGCCACGGTCAGCGGGGCGGCGGGCATGCTCGGCAAGATCTGGAGCGGCGGTCTGGCCTTCTTCAACCTGCTGTCGCTGATCTTCGTGACGCCACTGGTCGCCTTCTTCCTGCTGCGCGACTGGGACCGCATCATCGCCAAGGTCGATAGCTGGCTGCCCCGCCACCATGCCGATACCGTGCGCCGCCTGGCGCGCGAGATCGATACGATGCTGGCCGGCTTCGTGCGCGGCCAGGCCATCCTCTGCCTTATCCTGGGCACCTTCTATGCCGTCGCTCTTTCGATCGCCGGTCTCGATTTCGGGTTGATCATCGGCCTCCTGGCCGGGCTGATATCCTTCATTCCCTTCGTCGGCGCGGCCTTCGGCCTGGTCGCATCCGTCGGCCTTGCGGTCGTTCAGTTCGATGCCTGGCAGGATATCGCGATCGTCGCGGGGATTTTCGTCGTCGGTCAGGCGGTCGAAGGCAATATTCTCCAGCCCAAACTGGTCGGCGACCGGGTCGGCCTGCATCCGGTCTGGGTGATTTTCGCCTTGCTCGCGGGCGGCGCGTTGCTCGGCTTCGTCGGCATCCTGCTCGCCGTGCCGCTCGCCGCGACCATCGGCGTGTTGGTGCGCTTCCTGCTCTCCGAATACCTCAAGAGTCCGCTCTACGGCCGCGCCGGCGGGGGCGGCAAGGACGGGGCGTGAACGGGTCGGAGCAGCTTCCTTTCGTCTTCGAGGCGCGCACGGCTCGCGGCATGGCCGATTTTGTCGTCGGGCCATCCAACGAGACCGCCGTCGCCTGGCTCGACCGCTGGCCAGACTGGCCGGCACCCGCCCTGGTGCTCAGCGGCCCGCCCGGCAGCGGTAAAAGCCACCTGTGCCACGTCTTCCAGAGCCGTGCGGCCGCCGTCTATCTGCTCCCCGGCATGCTGACGACCGAGGTGGTCCCCGACCTGCTGGGCAAGGCCCAGTCGGCGATCCTCGACGATGCCGTTTTCGATGGCGGCGCACTCGAAGAAGAGGCGCTGCTGCATCTATACAACGTCCTGGCGGAGCGGGGTGGGCATCTTGTCATCGCTGGCCGTCTGCGGCCCGCGCGCTGGCGTATCGATTTGCCTGACTTGGCTTCGCGTCTGCTCGCCGCGCCGTCGGTGCGGCTGGAGGAGCCGGACGATCCCTTGCTGCGGTCCGTGCTGCTGAAGATGTTCGCCGATCGCCAGCTGCGGCCCGGCGAGGATACGATAGAGTTTCTCGTTCGCCGGATCGAGCGGTCCTTCCGGACGGCGCGGGATATTGTCGAGGCGCTCGACAGGACGGCGCTGGCCGAGCGGCGGAATCTGACCGTGCCCTTCATCCGCGAAGTACTGCGGGACAATGAATTGGACTAGCTGACGTCGAACGGAAAATAGGAGAAGGCGATGGATCTCGGCATTTCAGGGAAGGCGGCGTTGGTCTGCGCGGCCAGCAAGGGGCTCGGGCGCGGTTGCGCCATGGCATTGGCGCGCGAGGGCTGCGCGGTGACGATCGTCGCACGGACCCTCGGGCCGCTCGAGGCGGCGGCGACGGAAATTCGGGCCGCCACCGGCGCCACGGTCACGGCGGTCGCCGCCGATATCACCACGGATGAGGGCAGGGCGGCCGCGCTCGGAGCCTGTCCGGCGCCCGATATCCTGGTCAACAATGCGGGCGGACCGCCGCCGGGCAATTTCCGGGATTGGGAGCGCGAGGATTGGCTCGCCGCCGTCGGGGCCAACATGATCACGCCGATTCTGCTCATCAAGGCGGTGGTCGACGGCATGATCGAGCGCGGCTTCGGCCGGGTCGTCAATATCACCTCGACCTCGGTCAAGGCGCCGATTGCCATTCTCGGCCTGTCGAACGGCGCGCGGGCCGGCCTGACCGGCTTCATCGCGGGATTGGCGCGCGAGACGGTGCGCCACAACGTCACCATCAACAACCTCCTGCCCGGTCCCTTCGACACCGATCGTCTGCGCTCGACCTTGGTCGCCACGGCCAAGGCCCAGAACCTTTCGCTGGAGGCGGTGACGGAAGCGCGGCGAACCGCAAACCCGGCTCAGCGATTCGGCACGGCCGAGGAATTCGGCGATGCCTGCGCCTATCTGTGCAGCGCCCAGGCCAGCTACATCACCGGCCAGAACATGGTGCTTGACGGCGGGGCCTATCCTGGAACCCTGTGAGGCTTCGTCGTTGTGGCTCGTTCGAACGGTGAGGGATGGCCAAGGCCTTCCGACTGGCCAGGGATACGCAACAATCCTATTCCGGCGCTTCCCTATGCGGTGTCTCGGCGCTCGGATGGTAGAGCGCCCGGAGGACGGCGTCCGACCGGCCGGATTCGTCCCAGGTCGTAGCCGCGAATTCCAGCACCGTCAGGGTGGCGGGGGCATAGGCGCGGGCGAGCCGGGCGCGCGCCTCATCCGGCCCGCGCTTCGCCAGGGCGCCCGCCAGATTGTGGATCGTCGGGTTATGGCCGACCACAAGAGCCGTCCCATACTCGTCAGGGATTTCCCGCAGGCGTGAAAGCAGGGTGCTTTCATCGCCCCGAGTGACCGCGTCGTCGATCTCACTGGCCGGGGCGATGCCGGCAGCCTCGAGGAGGATATCCCGCGTCTGCCTTGCGCGCTGCGCGGCGGAACAGAGCACGAGGCCGGGCAGCCGGTCCTGGGCGAGCAGATAGCGGCCCACCGCCGCGGCTTCCTCCAGCCCGTTTTCGGACAGGGCGGGATCGGTCCGTCCGGGGACGGCAGCATAGGTGGCATGGCGGAGGAGAAGGAGTAGGCGCATTGCGCATGGATCATGCTGCAAGCCACTCGCCATGGCCAGCCGATCCGGCGCATGGGCGCTGAATTGTGTGCTGGCGGGAGCCTATACAGATTGCCAGGCTCGCAATCGGCGCAACGGCGCGAACGAATGTCGATTCCATGGAAAATGAAATTGAACTGAAACTGCGCATGGCGCCGGATGCCGCCAACCATGTGTTGCGGACGCCGGCCTTGCTCGGCCTGCGAGAAGGACGATCGCGCAGCAAGCGTTTGATATCGGTCTATTTCGACACGCCGGATTGCGCCTTCGCGGCGCGCGGCCTGGCGTTACGCATCCGGCATGCCGGCCGCAGCCGGGTTCAGACGGTCAAAGGCAAGCTGGCCAAGAGCCATGGCGGCAGCCTGCAACGTCACGCCGAATGGACAATGGAGGTCGCGGGCGACCTGCCGGAATTACACAAAATTACCGATGGCAAGCTGCGCGAAACCTTGTTCAAACAAGCCGCCAAGAGCGGGTTGGTCGAGGTTTTCCGGACCATGATCGAGCGCCGGACCGTGCGGCTGGTCGTCGAGGGTACGCATATCGAATTGGCCTTCGACCGAGGCATCGTTCGTTCGGGCGAGCGGCAGGAGACGGTCTGCGAGGTCGAATTGGAACTTCTGGAGGGCTATCCGACGAGGCTCTAGGATCTGGCTTTGCTGCTGTCCGCGGAATTGCCGCTCTCCGTCGAGGATCGTACGAAATAGACCCGAGGCTACGACTTTTACAAGGGCCCGTTCTCGATGCGCAGAACGGCATCGCCCGGCAGGTTCGGCAGCATCAGGGCCATGGTTTCGCGGGTGCGCCGCGAGGCGGAACACAGGATGAGATCGGGAAGAAGGCCGGACTCGAGAAGGTGGCCGGCGATCAATGGAGCCGCACGGCGGTCTCGGTCGTTCAACGAGCGGTCGAAATCGGCCGCGCCAGAGTCCCCCCAGCTCGATTTCGCCCAGCTCGATTTCGCGTGGCGCAGCAGCAGGAGGGTCTTCATCGCGCGCCCTTTGTCGC
>CAUZWC010000102.1:0-9831 GCA_963583595.1 Alphaproteobacteria bacterium
CTCAAACAGCTTGGGCCGAATCTCTGGATGATGGAGCTGTTCCACGGCCCGACCCTGGCCTTCAAGGATTTTGCGCTGCAATTCGTCGGGCGCCTGTTCGACCGGCTGCTGCGCAAGCGTGGCCAGCGCATCACGATCATCGGCGCGACCTCGGGCGATACCGGGGCGGCGGCGATCGAGGCCTGCCGGGGCCTGGCCTCGGTCTCGATCTTCATTCTGCATCCCAGGGGCCGGGTCTCGCCGGTCCAGCGCCGCCAAATGACGACCGTCGATGCGCCCAATGTCCACAATATCGCGATCAAGGGCACATTCGACGACTGCCAGGACCTCGTGAAGGCCCTGTTCGCGGATGAGGCGATGCGCGACGAATACGGCTTTGGCGCGGTCAACTCGATCAACTGGGCGCGGGTGATGGCCCAGATCGCCTACTACGTCCATGCCGCCCTGGCCCTCGGCGGCCCGGCCCGGCCGGTCGCCTTCGCCGTGCCGACGGGGAACTTTGGCAATGTTTATGCCGGACTCGGCGCGCGGCGCATGGGCCTGCCCATCCCGCGCCTGATCGTCGGCTCCAACCGCAACGATATCCTGACCCGCTATTTCCGCGAGGGAAGGATGGAGATGGCCGGGGTGACCCCGACCCTCAGCCCGAGCATGGATATCCAGGTCTCGAGCAATTTCGAGCGCTTCCTGTTCGACCTCTACGGTGGCGACGG
This sequence comes from Alphaproteobacteria bacterium, assembly GCA_963583595.1. Taxonomy (GTDB): domain Bacteria; phylum Pseudomonadota; class Alphaproteobacteria; order CADEGL01; family CADEGL01; genus JABIRQ01. The sequence goes on from CAUZWC010000102.1 coordinate 714, forward strand.
CGCGGCCCTGGCCGAGGCCATGGCCGCCTTTCGCCGCGACGGGCGCCTCGATCCGGGCGTCGACCGCTGGAAGGCGGCGACCGCGATCTTCGAGGGCCATCGCTTCGGCGATGAGGAAACGGTGGCTGCCATCGGCCGACTTTACAGGGAGACGGGTGAGTTGATCGACCCCCATAGCGCGATCGGGATCGAGGCGGCGCGTGCCGCCAGCCTCGACCCGTCCATTCCGGTCGTGGCCCTGGCGACGGCCCATCCGGCCAAATTCCCGGATGCGGTCGAACGCGCCACCGGCCAGCGGCCGGCGCTGCCTGAGGCGATGGCTGATCTCGACGCGCGGGAGGAGCGCTGCGCCACCCTGGCCAATAACCTGCCGGCTCTGAAGGGCTTCCTGCGCGAACGGGCGACGGCCCAGGGGGCGGCATGAGCATCCGCTCGACGACCCTGCCCAGCGGCCTGACGGTTCTGAGCGACGAAATGCCGACGGTGGAGAGCGCGTCGGTCGGCGTCTGGGTCTGCGCCGGCACGCGCGACGAGACGCCCGAGCAGAACGGCATCGCCCATCTGCTGGAGCATATGGCCTTCAAGGGCACGGCGCGGCGCAGCCCGCGCGCGATTGCCGAGGAGATCGAGGCGGTGGGCGGGCAGATCAACGCCTATACCTCGCGCGAGCAGACGGCCTATTACACGCGGGTGCTGGCGGATGACGTGCCGCTGGCCGTCGATATGCTGGGCGATATTCTCCAGCATTCCACCTTCGACGCGGGGGAACTGGCGCGTGAGCGCGAGGTCGTGGTGCAGGAAATCGGCCAGGCCCAGGACACGCCGGACGACATCGTCTTCGATTATTTCCAGGCCGCCGCCTATCCCGATCAGGCCATGGGCCGGCCCGTGCTCGGCACGGCCGAGACGGTGCGCGCGATGGACCGGGATGCGGTCGGGGCCTATCTGGCGCGCCATTATCGCGGGAAGCGGATGATTCTGGCCGCCGCCGGCCGGGTCGAGCATGACGCGCTGGTTGCGCTTGCGGCCGAGGCCTTCGCGGGTCTGGCGCCGGGCGAGGCGGGAGATGCCGAGCCCGGGCGCTATGCCGGCGGGGAATCGCGGGATCCGCGCAAGCTGGAACAGTTGCATCTTGTCCTGGGCTTTCCGGGGCTGGCCTATGACGACGAGGACTATTACGCCCTCTCGGTCTTCTCGACCCTGTATGGCGGGGGCATGTCCTCGCGCCTGTTCCAGGAAGTGCGCGAGGAACGCGGCCTCGCCTACAGCATCTACTCCTTCCACAGTTCCTATACCGATACCGGGATGTTCGGCGTCTATGCCGGGACCAGCCCCTCCGATGTCGAGGAACTGCTGGACGTGATCGCCAAGGAATCCGGCGCCCTGGCCGAGACCGTGTCGGAGGAGGAGATCGCCCGCGCGCGGGCCCAGATCAAGGCCAGCGTCTTGATGGCGCTCGAAAGCTCCTGGGCGCGCTGCGAGCGTCTGGCCAACCATATCATGTCCTTCGGCCGCATCGTGCCGATCGACGAGATGGTCGCGCGCATCGAAGCGGTCGATGGTGCAGCCGTCGAACGAATCGCCCGGCGAATTTTCGCGGGCCGCCCCACGGTCTCCGCCGTCGGGCCTGTCGAGACCCTGGAAAGTTACGATAGGATAGCTCGGCGGTTCGGATGACGAATCGAAGCGCGAAACGAGGGGAGCTGGCGTTCCCGGAGCGACAAGAATGATGGGGGCCATTCGGGTCTGGGCGAGCGGTTCGCCGTCTGCCCACCTGACAGGACAGCGGATCTATCTGCGCGCGCCGACCGACCGCGATTGGCGGGCCTGGGCCGAGTTGCGCGCGACGTCGCGCTCGTTCCTCGAATCCTGGGAGCCGATCTGGCCCCATGACGCCCTGTCCCGCGAGAACTATCGCCGCCGGCTGCGCCAGATCACCCAGGCGTGGCGTGAGGATTCGGCCTATAGCTTTCACATCCTGCGCCAGGGCGACAACACCCTGCTGGGCGGGATCACCCTGTCGAACGTGCGCCGCGGCGTGGCGCAATGCGGCACGCTCGGCTACTGGATCGGCGAGCCCTATGCCCGCAACGGGTTCATGGCCGAGGCGCTGCACGCGATCGTCGGGTTCTCCTTCGGCCAGATGGGCCTGCATCGGTTGGAAGCGGCTTGCCTGCCCAACAATGCGGCCAGTCGTGGCCTGCTGCTCAAGACAGGCTTTACCGAAGAGGGCTATGCCCGAAAGTATCTCCGCATCCACGGCTCCTGGCAGGACCACCTGCTCTTCGGCATGGTCCAGGACGATCCGCGGCCCAAGCCCTAGCCGGTCTAGGCATGGCCCGCTTGGCCCGACAGGGCGCTCGGGCTGATGCCGATGCGGGCCAGGGAGGCGTCCCAGCGCGCTTCGAGGGCAATGCCGAAGACCAGATCCGTGTCGGCTGGGGCGTGCAGCCAGCCGTTCTGCTGGATTTCGCCTTCCAACTGCCCCGGTCCCCAGCCGGCATAGCCAAGCGCGAGCAGGCTTTGCGCCGGGCCCTGGCCCTCGGCGATCGCCTTCAGGATATCGACCGAGGCGGTGAGGGCGATGCCTTCATGGACCTCCAGCGTGCCGTCCAGCTCGTAATCCGTGGAATGCAGCACGAAACCGCGGCTCTGCTCCACCGGGCCACCGAACAGGATGCGGATCGCGTCCTTCGGTGGGGTGACCTCGATGCCGATCTGCTCCAACAGGTCGGGAAAGCTGATCGAATCGAGTTCCCGATTGATGACCAGGCCCATCGCGCCGTCTTCGGTATGGGCGCACATATAGATCACGGACCGCTCGAAACGGGGGTCCGACATGGCCGGCATGGCGACGAGAAGTTGTCCGGTCAGATAGCCGGTATTGGATTCATTTTCGATCATGGTACCGATCAGAATGACTCCTCCTGCGGCTTGCAATCAAGTGATCCGCGCAAACCGGCCGAAAGCGCACGGGATCGTGACGTAATTCGGCCTGTCGAGACGAGCGGTATCGCGGTTCGATCCTATATATATGGGATATGGCGGGGTGGAGGAGAATCCCTGCGGGAAAGGCGGGCATGCGGCGGATGTATAGGACATTGACGAGCAGGTCGGTTGCGCGGTGCTGCATCGTGTCGATCGCATTCGCGGTGGCGCTTCTCGCTCGGCCGGTCTTCGCCGCGCCGGATGCCGCTTCGGGCTGGGCCCAGAACGAGTTCGGCATGGTCCGCCTCGTCGCCGCGACCGAGGCGGTGGGCGAGGGCGAGACCGTCCGCCTGGGCCTCGATTTCCGTATGGCACCCCATTGGAAGATCTATTGGCGCTCGCCCGGTGCCGCCGGTTATCCGCCGCGCCTGGACTTCGCCGGCTCGGAGAATCTGGGCGATGCGGCGATGCGTTGGCCCGCGCCGACCCGTTTCAGCGTGCTGGGGCTGGAAACCCTGGGCTACGAGGATCAGGTCGTGTTTCCTGTCCTGGTGCGCCTGGAGCGGGTCGGAGAGGCCCTGGCCCTGAAGGCCAAGCTCGACTACCTGACCTGCGAAAAACTCTGCGTGCCGATCACGGTCGATCTTGCCCTGACTCTCCCGGCCGGCCTGGCGGCACCGAGCAAATTCGCCCATCTGATCGAACGCTTCGACGAACGCGTGCCCGGCGATGGGCGCAGCCAGGGCATCGGTCTTGCCGGTGCGCGCCTGACGGATGGCGAGGGGGCGAGCGCCACCGTCGAGGTGACGGCCGAATCGGAACTGCCCTTCGTTGCGCCCGACCTCTTCGTCGAGGGGCCCACGCTCTATGCCTTCGACCGCCCCAAGGTGCGGCTGGAGGAGGGTGGACGGCGAGCCGTGATGCGGGTTTCGGCCCATGCCGCGACCCAGTTGGCGCCGGGTCTGGAAGGCGAGCTTCTCACCTTCACCCTGGTCGACGGCGCGCGTGTTCTGGAGGTGGCTCTGGTGCCCGAAAGGGCGGCCGCAGATGTGACTGCCCCGCGTACCGACTGGCTGGCGATTCTGGGCCTTGCCCTGCTGGGCGGGCTGATTCTCAACCTGATGCCCTGCGTCCTGCCGGTCCTGTCCCTGAAGCTGCTTTCCGTCATCAAGCTGGGCGGGGCGGAACGCGCCGCGATACGGCGCGGCTTTCTCGCCACCTCGGCGGGCATTCTCGTCTCCTTCCTGGCCCTGGCGGGCGTCCTGGTCGGGCTCAAGACCGCGGGGGTGGCGATCGGCTGGGGAATCCAGTTCCAGCAGCCGGTCTTTCTGGGGGCGATGGCCCTGGTCGTGGCCCTGTTCGCGGCGAATCTCTGGGGCCTGTTCGAAATCTGGTTGCCGGGATTTCTGGGCGGGCGTCTGGCGAGCGCCGGCGCGACGCGGAGCCTGGGCGGCCATTTCATGACCGGTACGCTCGCCACCCTGTTGGCGACGCCTTGTTCCGCGCCCTTCCTCGGGACGGCGGTGGGCTTCGCCCTGGCGCGGGGCGCGGGTGAGATCGTGCTGGTCTTCGCCGTGCTGGGCCTCGGCCTGGCCCTGCCCTATCTGGCCGTGGCGGTTTTCCCCGGCATCGCCCGCGCGATGCCGCGTCCGGGCGCCTGGATGGTCGGCTTGCGCCGGGTATTGGGCCTGCTGCTCGCGGGCACCGCGGTCTGGCTGCTCTGGGTCATGGCGGGCCAGCGGAGTCCACTTCTCGCCCTGGCCGAAGCGGCAGCGATCGTCACCGTCGTCGCGGCCGTGCCGCTCGGCCGCCGTCTGCCGCGGCCGGCGGCCGCTGGCCTGGTTTCGGTCCTGGCCGTCATCGCGATCGCCGTGCCGGTCTTTTCCGCCGCGCCCGCCTTCGCACCGGCGGAGCAAACCGATCGAGCCGGCTGGGTGCCGTTCTGGCCCGCCACGATCGCCGGCCTGGTCGCCGAGGGCAAGACCGTCTTCGTGGATATCACTGCCGATTGGTGCGTGACCTGTCAGGTCAACAAGGTGGCGGTGCTGGACCGGGACGCAACAGCGGCCCGCCTGGCTGCGCCGGGGGTCGTCGCGATGCGGGGCGACTGGACCAGCCCGGACGACGTTATTGCCCGCTATCTGGCTTCCTTCGGCCGCTACGGCATTCCCTTCAACGCGGTCTATGGCCCCGGCGCGCCGGAGGGCGTCCTGTTGCCCGAATTGCTGACCATGGGTGTGGTCGAGGATGCCTTTACCTCCGCCGGGGGGTCGACGACCCTGGCTGGGGAATAAGCCGGGCTTCCGTTGTCGCGGGGCGGGCTCGATACTAGATTGAGGATGGGACATGGCCCGCGTCGGGGGCCGACCGCAACGATAACCGGATTCGTGAGGAGGATTGTCAGTCATGACCATCAAGGTTGGAGACAAGGTGCCTTCGGGCAGCTTGAAGGAAATGGGCCCCGAGGGGCCGCACGAGGTGAAGACGGACGATCTGTTCGCCGGCAAGACCGTCGCGGTCTTTGCGGTGCCGGGTGCCTTCACGCCGACCTGTTCGGCCAAGCATCTGCCCGGATTCGTCCAGCGCGCCGATGAGCTGCGCGGCAAGGGCGTGGACGAGATCGTCTGCCTGTCGGTCAACGACGCCTTCGTGATGGGCGCCTGGGGTAAGGATCAGAAGGTCGGCGAAAAGGTCCGCATGATGGCGGACGGCAGCGCGGACCTGACCAAGAAGATGGGCCTGGAACTCGACCTGAACCCGATGGGGCTCGGCACGCGCTCGCGCCGCTATTCGATGGTGGTGAAGGACGGCAAGGTCGCGGTTCTGAATCTCGAAGAGGGCGGCGCCTATGCCGTCAGCGACGCCGATACCATGCTCGGCCAGCTCTAGAGAAAACGAATGTTTTCGATGGAATCAGGGGGCTTCGGCCCCCTTTTTTCGTACCTTCGCGCCCAGATAGGGTTCCATTCCCTGGCGGGCCAGCGCATCGGCCTTTTCGTTGTCCGGATGGCCGGAATGGCCCTTGACCCAATGCCATTCGATGTCGTGGCGGGCCAGGGCCAGTTCCAGGCGTTGCCAGAGATCGACATTCTTGACCGGCTTCCGGGCGGCGGTGCGCCAGCCGTTCTTCTTCCAACCGTGAATCCAGCGCGTGATGCCGTCGCGCAGATAGACGCTGTCGGTGTGGAGATGGGCCTCGACCGGGCGCTTCATGCTTTCCAGCGCCTGGATGGCGGCCATCATCTCCATGCGGTTGTTGGTCGTCTGAGCCTCGCCGCCGCAGATATCCTTCTCGCGCGTGCCGAAGCGCATCACAGCGCCCCAGCCGCCGGGACCGGGATTCCCGCTGCAGGCGCCGTCCGTATAGATTTCCGCCACCACCGGGTCAGTCGAGGCCATAGGCCCCCGGTCCGGCGACGCCTTGATGGAAACGCAGCTTGCTCTCGTATTCCAGGGGGTCCTTGGGCTGCACGAAGGCGCCCGGCGGGTGGTTCAACAGATCGTAGAGCCGGGTGAGGAGGAAGCGCAGGGCGCTGCCGCGGGCGAGGATGGGTAGCATCTCCAACTCGTCCCCCGCAAAGGGCCGGACCCGCCGATAGGCGGCCAGCAAACGCTGGGCCTTGGTCACGTTGAAGCCGCCATCTGCCTCGAAACACCAGGCGTTCAGGCAGATCGAGACCTCATAGGCGAAGGCGTCGTTGCAGGCAAAATAGAAATCGATGAAGCCCGACAGGCTGTCGTTCTGGAAGAAGATATTGTCGGGGAAGAGATCGCCATGGATGACTCCGCTGGGCAGCCCCTCGGGCCAATTGCGCTCGAGAAAGTCGAGTTCCGCCCGTAGATGTTCGGCCAGGCCCGGCTTGACCTCATGGGCGCGTGCCACGGTAGCGTCGTAAAGCGGCCGCCAGCCGGCGACGGAGAGGTTGTTGGGCCGGTGGAGGGGAAAGGATTCCCCGGCCAGATGCATATGAGCCATGGCCTCGCCCAGGCCGGCGCAATGGCGCGGGTGAATACGCCGCGCCGAGAGGCCGGGCAGGAAGGTCACGATGGCGGCGGGCTTGCCGCAGAGTTCGCGCAGGGCCTCGCCGTCCTTGCCGCGCACCGGCAAAGGGCAGGGGAATCCCGTCCGGGCGAGATGCTCCATCAGGCCGAGGAAATAGGGCAGGTCTTCCCGCGCCACGCGCTTCTCGTAGATCGTCAGGATGAAGCTTTCCCGCTCGGTCTGGATCAGAAAGTTCGAATTCTCGACGCCTTCCGCGATCCCCTTGCAGGAAATCACCGCACCAATTCCATAGTCCGAGACGAAGGCAGCGAGCTGCTCGTCGGTAACATCTGTGTAGACGGCCAAGGCGGCTTCCTATGCCCGGGACGCGGAAATGGGAGCGCGGCGCGGCCCACCTGGGCGGGTCTTGTTTATGATCAGGTGCTTCACTAGATTCCAACGTCTGTGGGCCGGGTCTGACCGTCTCCCCGGTGGTGGGCTCCCCGGTGCCGGGGAGCCCTTCCTACATAGACCACCATTGGAACGAACGGAAGTAAGACATGGCCGAACCTATCGTCGCCCAGAAAGAACCCTACGCGGTCGATGTCAAAGCCGGGCGGCGGTATTTCTGGTGCGCCTGCGGACGAAGCGGGAAGCAGCCCTTCTGCGACGGCTCGCACGCCGGAACCGGGTTGGAGCCGCTGCAATACAAGGCCGAAAAGGACCGCAAGGTCTTCTTCTGCGGCTGCAAGGGCACGGCCAAGAAGCCGCTCTGCGACGGCACGCATTCCAAGCTTTGATCGGAGCCTTGCCCATTTTCGCCTATCTCCGCCCCTTCGGCCGCTGCCTCGTCCTCCTCACCCTGCTGACGGGAGGCGCCTTCGCGCTGGCCTCGTGCAAGGAAAAGCTGCCGCCCTGTCCGCTGGTCAAGGTGCGCACGCCGCTCAACCAGATCACCAAATTCGCCCCCGGCGAGCCGGGGGCGAAGGAAAACGTGGTCTATGCCTCGCGCATTCGCGGGGTGGCAGTGAAATGCAGCTATGACGAGATCGAGGCGCGCAAGTCGACACGGAACGGCGAGTCGTCCGACGAGATGGAAGTCCTGTTGAAGATAAATTTCGAGACCCTGCGCGGCGCGGCCGCGACGGGTGGCGAAGTCCCCGGCGAGTATTTCGTCGCCGTCGCAGATCGGCAGGAAACCATCCTCAATCGCGTGGTCTTCCCGATCAAACTGCCGCTGCCCGCCGGCTCCGGCACGGCGGTTTCCGCCGAAGAGGTCTGGATGCGTTTCGAGCTCGAAGGGCGCAACGGCTTGGCCTTCCTCATCTTCGTCGGCTTCACGCTGACCGACGAAGAGGTCGAGTTCAATCAGCGCCTGCTCCAATCCCCCTGACCGCGCAGTCGGTTCCGCGCGACTGGTGTGCGAGCGGCGGCTTGCTTGACATTCGCCACCCCTACACTAGGCTCGCGAATGAGGGCCGAAATGCCCTCGGCACGACCGTAGAACCCTGCGGGAGAGACCGGCCGGTAGGCCGGCGCCGAAGGAGCAACCGCCCCGGAAACTCTCAGGCAAACGGACCGCAGGGGGAGGCGTCTCTGGAAAGCGGGTGCGGGCCGGTTCGGCTTCGTGGCCCCACCGAAGGAGTAACCCTGCGTCGATCCGACGCTGGGGAATCTCTCAGGTCCTACGACAGAGGGGGCGCGACGTGGCAAGGCTTTCGGGCCGGGCCATGGGCGCCAACCGGCGGAGGAGTTGAGAGATGGTTTCGGAATCGAACGCCCTGGGGCGGACACCACTTTACGGTCTGCATGTCGCGCTGGGGGGCAAGATGGTGCCCTTCGCCGGCTACGACATGCCTGTGCAATACCCCGCCGGCATTCTGACCGAACACAAGCACACGCGCGCTGCCGTGGGCCTGTTCGATGTATCGCATATGGGACAGGTCACCCTGCGGGGCGACGACCCGGCGGCGGCGCTGGAGAGCCTGGTGCCGGGGGATATCCTCGGGCTCGAGGATATGCAGATGCGCTACACCCAGTTCACCAACGATGCCGGCGGCATCCTCGACGATCTGATGGCGACGCGGCGCGGCGGTGATCTGTTTCTGGTCGTCAACGCGGGCTGCAAGAAGGACGACATCGCCCATATGCGCGCCGCGCTCGCCGGGCGCTGCGAGATCGAAACCCATGACGACCGGGCGCTGATCG
>CAUZWC010000103.1:0-9777 GCA_963583595.1 Alphaproteobacteria bacterium
CGAGGCTCGGGAATTTCGCGGCGATGCGCTCGGGCGCGCGGTTCGAACCGCTGGCGAGGATGGGCACAAGGCCGCGCGTCGCGGCCGCAATCTCGGCGACGTCCAGGGGCCGTACACCGGCCCCGTTCCCCCTATACAAGTAACAATGGTTCGGCGCCGTATAGGGATAGGCCAGGGCGCTATTCAGCAAAACCGTATCGCTTCCGCTTTCCAAGTTTGCTTATCTAGACAAAGTTGGTTTCGATGGGAGTTAAAAGGCAACGCAAGATCCGCTTGGGGCGGTCTTGGTTCAGGGCTCGATGACGGACGAGAATTGGGTGTTCTCCGCGCCGTTCTCGATTTCGACCGAAAACAAATGCACTCGGCACGGAAGGGAATAGAGATGAAACTGTCAATATTCCACATTGGGATTTTGTGTCTCGTCCATACGGGTACTGTATCGACGGCCATTGCGGCGGATTGGCCGGACTATATCGAGTTCCGCGATACCGTGAAATCAGGCACAGTGCCCGAACCTCTGGTCGCGCAGGGGAAAATCGTCATTCAGGCCTGAACGGCGGATGAGAAGGCCAAAGTATCTGCAGACCTGGAATTGGTTTATGCGAAAGCACCCGGGCTTTTCCGCCGTGCCGCGGCACAAGGACCTATCCCGATTTACCGGATCAACATGGGAAGTTCTTTCGGCGGACACGGCGCCTTGTGGTTGAGCTACTTTGGCGCGCCGGTTGTCGCCCATGAATTGACCCATGTCTCCGATGCCGAGCGTAAAATCGTCAGATCGGAAGAGTTCCGGAATCTGGTTGTTCCGCGAATAACCCGTGTGCGCGACGCGATGGCTGATGCGGGTTACACAGATTTCTTTTCCGAAGAGGCCGAGCAGCAGGATCATTTGTTCAATCGGGAAGGTTTGCCAAGTTTCTACGCTGCATAGACGGCTCAGGAAGCCTTGGCCGAGTTCGCGCGCGCGGCGGTTACAGGACCGGGCGATATGCTCCATCCTGAAATCCGAGATTTCATGACAGATCGGTTGCTCAACGGTTCGCCCGACCCATCCGTGGCCCTTTATCGGGAAGGCAAACGACTCCGACTGAGCGGTGACGCCAAAGCGGCAGGCGACCTGCTGGCGCGGGCAGTGGCAACCGATAACACCTTTGCCGAGGCCTATATCGAACTCGGACAGGTACTCTCCAGTCTCGGCATGCAAAAGGAAGCGATAGACTATTTTTCCAAGGCACTGGAACTGATACCCGAGTATGACAGGCTATATCACGTGCCGCTTTATCAACGAGGGGTGGCATACGCTCTATTGGGCGAGTGGGAAAACACCCCGGCCGATTGGAGGCAAGTTAAGTCGATAAAACCGGACCGGACAAACATCGATCTGGATATCCAGAAAGCCAAATTCCTGATGAAATCACAGAGCAAGAAGCCAGCACAATAATCCGCTCAACAGGCCGCATGGAACGACCCGGCATCGGAAAGGGCTAAGCGGAAGTCCGGCAAACGATCCCGCCGCTCTCGCTCACCGTTTCTCGATACGGTAGCGGGCATAGGCGTCGTCGACCGTCGCCATGGCCTTGGCGCGCCAGACCTCGAGCGCCTTGGCGTAATCGGCGAAGGGCCCCTCGCGCTGCTCCGCCCCGCCGGCCGCGATATCCTTGAAATTGGTGTCGGCGTAGTGGCCGCCGACCACCCAACATTCCGTCGCGTCATCCTCGTAGATGGAATATTTGAACAGAGGCAGATCGACGGTTTCCATCGACTTGGCGCGCCAAACGGCCAGGGCCTCGGCATGGCTGTCGAAGGGGCCGTAGCGCCGGGGTTCGCCGTCGCCTGCCATCTTCTTGAAGCCGGTATCGGTGTATTCGCCGCCGACCACCCAGAACTGCGCCATGACTTTCTCCACGCCTTCGATGTCACACTCGGCCCTATCTAACGCATCGGGGCCGGGCGGAGAACCGGGGCGCGCCCATCTATCGCCCCGTCGTCGAGGCGATACCCGCCCGGGCGGGAGACCGCTGTCTTAAGACCCGTGCGGGAACAGGGCGAAGACCTGGAAGCCGACGAAGACGACCGTGGCGGCCAGGATCCAGGTCGCGTCGGCCTGAGTGGCGCGCGCGATCTGGATCCTGGATGTGTCATGGGCGGGCGTTTTCGGGCGCGGCGGGGCGACAACGTCTGTTTGGGAACGGCGCGGCCCGATGAGGGAGAGGGACATGGCGTCCTGCCTTTCGTCTTTCGGGTTCGGGGCGAGGCGGTCCGTCCTGGTCCGCCATGAGGGGATGATGGTGGCGCCGGGTTAACACCTGCCCAAGAATCATGGTTAAGGACCGCGAATGCGCTACTCTCCGCCGCGCAAACCAGTGCGAGACCGCCATGCCCTATGAATCCCTGCGCGACTTCATGACCCGGTTGGAGGAGAGCGGGCGCCTGTCGCGCGTCTCCGTTCCCGTCTGCCCCGAGCTGGAGATGACCGAGATCCAGACCCGGCTGATCGCCGAGGGCGGGCCGGCCGTGCTCTTCGAGAATCCGGTGCGAGCCAACGGCACCCCTTACGACATGCCGGTCCTGGTCAATCTGTTCGGCACGGTCGAGCGGGTCGCCTGGGGCATGGACCGGGAGCCAGGGGGCTTGCGCGAGGTCGGCGAGACCCTGGCCTTCCTGCGCCAGCCCGAGCCGCCGGGCGGCTGGCGCGAGGCGATGGAGATGCTGCCCCTGCTGCGCACCGTGATGGCGATGAAGCCGCGCACCACCGGCAGGGCGCCCTGCCAGGAGGTCGTGCTGCGGGGCGACGAGATCGATCTTTCGCGCCTGCCCATCCAGACCTGCTGGCCGGGCGAACCGGCGCCGCTGATCACCTGGCCCCTGGTCGTCACGAAAGGCCCGGGCAAGCGGCGCGAGGATGATTTCAACCTGGGCATCTACCGCATGCAGGTGACGGGCCGGAACACCACGATTATGCGCTGGCTGAAGCATCGCGGCGGCGCCCAGCACCATGCGCGCTGGAAGGGCGAGAAGACCGAACCCCTGCCGGCCGCGGTCGTGATCGGAGCCGATCCCGGCACCATCCTGGCGGCCGTGACGCCGGTGCCGGACACCTTGTCGGAATACCAATTCGCCGGGCTGCTGCGCGGCCGCAAGGTCGAGCTGGTCGATTGTGTGACCGTGCCCCTGAAGGTGCCGGCCCAGGCGGAGATCGTGCTGGAGGGCCATGTCTCGCTCGACGACTACGCCGAGGAAGGGCCCTACGGCGACCACACCGGCTATTACAACGCGGTCGAGCCCTTCCCGGTCTTCACGATCAGCGCAATCACCATGCGCCGGAAGCCGATCTATCTCTCGACCTATACCGGCCGGCCGCCGGACGAGCCGAGCGTGCTGGGCGAGGCCCTGAACGAGGTCTTTATTCCTCTGTTCCAACAACAATTTCCGGAGATCGTCGATTTCTGGCTGCCGCCCGAGGGCTGCAGCTACCGCATCGCCGTGGTTTCGATGAAGAAGGCCTATCCGGGCCATGCCAAGCGGGTGATGCTGGGCGTGTGGTCCTATCTGCGCCAATTCATGTACACGAAATGGGTCATCGTCGTGGACGACGACATCGACGCGCGCGACTGGAAGGACGTGATGTGGGCGGTCGCGACCCGCATGGACCCGGCAAGGGACATCACGGTGATCGAGAACACGCCGATCGACTATCTCGACTTCGCCTCGCCCGAATCGGGCCTGGGCTCCAAGATCGGCTTGGACGCGACCAACAAACCGCCGCCCGAGACGAAGCGCGAATGGGGCCGCGAGATCCGCATGGACGATTCGGTGATCGAGAAGGTGACGGCGGAATGGGAGAGCTATGGCCTGCCGGGGAGCGGCAAGCCGGTGTGGAAATAGGGGCGGCCGAGGGCCAGGCGGCGCCTCGCCCTTCGAGACGACCGCTTCGCGGTCTCCTCAGGGTGAGGCGCCTCAGAAAATTGGGTGCCCCTCCCTCCTCATCCTAAAGAGCGCACACAGCGCGCGTCTCGAAGGATGATTGGCTTGAGGGCGGGTCCGAATGGCCGGATTGCACCTCCACTGCCTTTCATGGGGGCACGGCATACCCTATATCAGCGGGACCCGCCTGTTTCGCCCAACCCCTATCAAACGAACGGATAGCCTCATGGACCGCGATCTCGACCTTCTCGGCGACCTGGTCGCCCGCGCCAAGCGCGCCGGGGCCGATGCCGCCGATGCGGTGATGATCGAAGGGATTCACCTCTCCCACAGCCAGCGGCTGGGGGTGGTCGAGAAGCTGGAACGCTCGGAGCATCGCGAGATCGGGCTGCGCGCCTTTGTCGGCAAGCGGGTCGCCGCCGTGTCCTCGACAGACGAGACGGGCGGGGCGCTGGACGAGCTGGTCGCCCGCGCGGTCGCCATGGCGCGGTCGGTGCCCGAGGATCCCCATGCCGGGCTGGCCGAGCCAGGCTGGCTGGCCGGCGATGTCGAGGACCTGGATATCGACGACGACAACGAGTCCTCGCCGGAAGTTCTGGCGGCGCGTGCCGGGGCGGCCGAGGACGCCGCGCGCGCCGTCGCCGGGGTCACCAATTCGGACGGGGCCGATGCGGATTGGGGTCGCTGGCGGGTCGCCCTGGTCGGAACGAACGGCTTTTCCGGAACCTATGGCCGGACCCAATCCTCGATTTCGGCCGCGGTCCTGGCGGGCGAGGGCCTGGGCATGGAACGCGACCATGCCGCCAGCGCCCAGGTTCATGCCGGGGATCTCGAAGACCCGGCCGAGATCGGCCGCCGGGCCGGCGAGCGGGCGGTGCGCCGCCTGAACCCGCGCAAGGCCCGCAGCGCCCGCGTGCCGGTGATCTACGACCGGCGCTGCTCGAGCAGCCTGCTGCGCCACCTGACCACGGCGATCAACGGCTCGTCGATCGCGCGCGGGGTGAGCTTCCTGAAGGACAGCATGGGCAAACCCGTCTTCGCCCCAGGCATCGCGATCCACGACGATCCGCACAAGCCGCGCGGGCTCTATTCCAAGGCCTTCGACGGCGAGGGCGTGGCCTGCGAAAGACGCGCAGTGATCGAGGACGGCCGCCTGACCACCTGGCTGCTCGACTGCCGGTCGGCCCGCCAGCTGGGCCTGATCAGCACCGGCCACGCGATGCGCGGCGCGAACACGCAGCCCATGCCGGGACCGACCAATTTCTGGCTGGAGGCGGGCTCGGTCACGCAGGAAGAGATGATCGCCGAGATCGAATCCGGCCTGCTGATCCTCGAACTGATCGGCTTCGGCGTCAACGGCGCGACCGGCGATTACAGCCGGGGCGCCTCGGGCTTCTGGATCGAGAAGGGCGAGATCGCCTATCCGGTCAGCGAGATCACCGTGGCCGGCAACCTGAAGGACATGTTCGCCAAGCTGATCCCCGCCGACGACCTGGAATTCCGCGCCGGCGTCGACGCGCCCACGGTCCGCATCGACGGCATGACCGTGGCTGGCAGCGGCTGAGCGCGCCGGGGCGCAGACCTCGACCACGCGCGCGCCGGCTTCGTACCCAAGGAATCGCCGCTAATCGCTTGAATCCCCTGGATTCCGGCCAAACGCCGGGACGTTGGCCAGGTCCGGCCAGCGTGTTATGGTCCCCGATCATTCCGGCTGGCAGCGACCGACGCCTTGGCCTCTTCTCGATCCAAATCCATCCAATTGGACGACAACACAATCGGACTCGTCCGCCGACTCCTGCAGAATCACGTCCAGCCCCATTACTGGCGGATCGGCGGGGCGCTGATCTGCATGGCGGTAGCCGCGGCCTCGACCGCCGCCCTCGCCAAGCTGATGGAGCCGGTGCTCGACGACGTGTTCTTCAACCGCGACCAGGGCCGCCTGGTCGCCGTCGGCGCCATGGTGCTGACAACCTTCCTGGCCAAGGGCATGGGCACTTTCGGCCAATCGGTGCTGATGAATTTCGTCGGCTTCAAGATCATCGCCGATTTCCAGGAGCGCATGTTCGCCCATCTGATGCGGGCCGATCTGGCGTTTTTCCACTCCAACAGCGCGGGCGGTCTGGTCTCGCGCTTCATCAACGACGTCCAGGTCCTGCGGAAGGCGGTCTCCGACACCCTGACCGGCATCGGCAAGGACACGCTCACCCTGGTCTTCCTGATCGCCGTGATGTTCTACCAGGACTGGGCCCTGGCCATCGTCGCCTTCTTCGCCTTTCCTACGGCGGTCCTGCCGATCGTCAAGATCGGCCGACGGATGCGCCGGGTCTCGGCCACGACCCAGGACGAGATCGGCGATCTTTCAACCCTGCTGGACGAGGCCTTCCAGGGCGTCCGCCATGTCAAAGCCTATGGCATGGAGGAATACGAAAAGCGCCGCGCCAATGCCGCGATCCAGAGCATCTTCCGCCTGCTGTTCAAGGCGACCACGACGCGCGCCCTGACCCATCCGATCATGGAGACCTTGGGCGGCATCGCCATCGTCGCGGTGATCTATTACGGCGGCACCCAGGTAATCGAGGGCACGAAGACGCCGGGCACCTTCTTTTCCTTCATGACCGCGCTGCTGCTGGCCTACGAACCGATGAAGAAACTGGCGAATCTGAACGCCAATCTTCAGGAGGGCCTGGCCGCCGCGCAACGCATCTTCACCCTGATCGATGTCGAGCCCACGATCGTCTCGACCCCGAGGGCGCCGCGCCTGGCGGTCGACGGCGGCGAAGTGCGGTTCGAGGGGGTGGATTTCGGCTACGCGCCGGGACAGCCTGCCCTCAAATCCCTCGATCTGCTGGTCCCGGCTGGCAAGACCGTGGCCCTGGTCGGCCCCTCGGGCGCGGGCAAATCCACCGTCCTCAACCTGATTCCGCGCTTCTACGACGCCGATGGCGGGGCAGTGCTGATCGACGGCCAGAATGTGCGCGAGGTCGATATCTCCTCCCTGCGCGCGGCCATCGGTCTGGTCAGCCAGGAGATCGCCCTGTTCGACGACACAGTGCGCGCCAACATCGCCTATGGCCGGCCGGAAGCGAGCGAGGCGGAGATCGCCGACGCCGCGGAGCAGGCGGGCGCGCATGGCTTCATCAGCGGATTGCCGGCAGGCTACGACACCCGGGTCGGCGGCCGGGGCGTGAAACTGTCGGGCGGCCAGCGCCAACGCCTGGCGATCGCCCGCGCCATGCTGAAGAACGCGCCGATCCTGCTGCTCGACGAGGCAACCAGCGCGCTCGATGCGAATACCGAGCGTCAAGTCCAGGCCGCGTTGAAGGAACTGATGCGCGGGCGCACCACCCTGGTCGTCGCCCACCGGCTTTCGACCGTCCGCGATGCCGATATCATCTATGTGATGGAGGGCGGCAGGGTGATCGAATCCGGCAGCCATGGCGAGCTGATGGCGCTCGGCGCGACCTATGCCCAGCTCTACGCCCTGCGGGCCGAGGAGGACATGTCCGTCGAGGCCGCGACGGACGGTGCGGAGGCGAATGCCGATATCGATCCCGCATCCGACCCTGTGACCGATCCTTTACCCCCTGGGGCGCGGACGGCCCGCGCCCGGGCCTGAGCCATGCGCCTTCTTCGCGGCCTACACCGGAAACCGCCTGTCCGACGCGCGATCGCCGCCCTGGTCGCCGGCTATATCCGCCTGGTCCATGAGACCAGCCGCTGGACCATGCTGGGCGAGGAGCATGTGCGCGCCTGCCGCGCCGAGGACGCGCCCTTCCTCTTCTGCTTCTGGCATGGCCGCATGGCGATGCTGCCGCCCGCCTGGCCGGACCGCCGGCCGGTGCGGATGCTGATCTCGCGCCATGCCGACGGGCTGCTGATCGCCGAGGTGATCCAGCGTTTCGGCATCGGCACCGTCGCCGGCTCCTCGACTAAGGGAAGGGTCGCGGCCGTGCGCGAGATCCTGCGCGAGGTCGAATCGGGGGTCTGTATCGGCATCACCCCGGACGGGCCGCGCGGCCCGCGCATGCGCGCCCAGTCCGGCGCGATCGCCCTGGCCAAACGCTCGGGCGCGCCGATCCTGCCGGCCGCCTATAGCGTGCGGCGGCGCAAGGTGTTGGGCAGCTGGGATCATTTCGTCTTGCCCTGGCCTTTCAACAAGGGCGTCTATGTCTGGGGCGAGCCGCTGCGCGTGCCGGCCGATGCCGGACCAGTGGAAGAAGAGGCCCTGCGCGTCGAACTCGAGGCCCGCCTCAATGCCGCAACCGCGCAGGCCGATGCCCTGTGCGGCCACGACGCCGCGGCGCCCGCGGCCGCGCGCCCGGGCCGCGCCGGCGGAACCCTGGCGGAGGGCGGAAGGTGACGCCCCATGCCTATCGTTTCCTGACCGGGTTGGGCGGGCCGCTGATCTCGCTCTACCTCAGACGCCGCCTCGCGGCGGGCAAGGAGGACCCGGCGCGCTTCGCGGAACGAACGGGCGAAACCGAACGCCCCCGGCCGGACGGACCGCTAGCCTGGATCCATGCGGCCAGCCTGGGCGAGGTCCAGTCGGTCCTGTCCCTGCTCGAACGCCTGCGCGCCGAGCGGCCCTGGCTGCCCGTGCTGGTGACCACGGGCACGATCACTTCGGCCGCCCTCTGCGCCGAGCGGCTGCCCGAGGGGGCGTTCCATCAATTCGTGCCGGTCGACCGCCTGCCCTGGGTCCGGCGCTTCCTGGACCATTGGCGGCCCGACCTGGCCCTCTGGGTCGAATCCGAGCTTTGGCCCAATCTGGTCGGTGAATGCCAGCGCCGCGCCATCCCCATGGTCCTGATCAACGGCCGCATGTCGCCCCGCTCCTTCGCCGGATGGCAACGCGCGCCCAATCTGGTGCGGCCCCTGCTCGCCGGATTCGAAGCTTGCTTCGCCCAATCGGACGCTGAGGCCGACCGCTTCGAGAAGTTGGGCGCCAGGGCGGTCAAACGCGCCGGCAACCTCAAATTCGATGCCCGCCCCCTGCCCGCCGACGAGGCCCAACTGGCAAGCCTGGCGCGGTCGGTCGAGGGACGGCCGGTCTGGCTTGCGGCCAGCACCCATCCAGGCGAGGAAGCCTCGATCTTCGCCGCCGACCGACGCCTGCGCAGCGCGCGGCCCGATCTGCTTACCATCCTGGTCCCGCGCCACGCCAGGCGGGGGACCGAGATCGCGGCCCAGGCCGAGGCGGCAGGTCTAGCCACCGGCCGGCGCAGTACCGGCGCCGCGCCGGATGCCAAGACCGAGCTCTATCTGGCGGATACGATGAACGAACTCGGCCTGTTCTACCGCCTCTCCGGCATCGCCTTCATCGGCGGTTCGCTGGTCCCCCATGGTGGGCAGAATCTGGTCGAGGCGGCGCGCCTGGACTGCGCCGTGATCACCGGACCCCATACGCATAATTTCGCCGAGGTTATCACCGAGATGGACCGCGCGGGCGCCGTGACCCAGGTCGCCGATGCCGAGGCCCTGGCGCTGGCCATCGAAAAACTCCTCGCCCGGCCGGAACACCGCGAGGCCCAGTCCCGGGCCGGTCGCGCGATCGCCGAACGCAACCGCGGCACCATTGAGACGGTGCTGGAAGCCCTGGCCCCCTGCCTCGATCCCCTGGCCTCTCGCGCGACCGGCCATGCGCGCGCCTGATTTCTGGGAACCGGGCCGGGGCGGATTGGCTGCAAGCTTGGCCTCTCCCCTGGCCTGGCTGTGGCGCTTGGGCGGCGCGATCCGGCGGTCCGGCATCCGACCCTATCGGGCCGGCATCCCGGTGATCTGCGTCGGCAATCTGGTGGCGGGCGGCGCAGGCAAGACGCCGATCTGTCTCGACCTCGCCCGGCGCTTGCGCGC
>CAUZWC010000104.1:0-9763 GCA_963583595.1 Alphaproteobacteria bacterium
ATAGCCTTCGCGCGGATCGTCACGATCCCGCGCCAGCGAATCCGCCCGCGTCATGCCCCGCCGCCCCGTCCGTTCGACACCAATGCCGTCATGTCATGCAGCCCCGCGCGGCGATCGGCCAGACCGCCTCGACCCTTCCGTCGCGCACGCAGACATACCAGTCGTAGAGATTGACCGTCGGATCGCAATGGCCCGGGATCAGCTTGATCTTGTCGCCCAGTTTGAGGGCGCGGTTCGACGCGCCCCGGCGGCCCACACGCATGGCACCGTGCTCGTCCGAAGCGCCGACATATTCGGCGTCCAGATCGGCATCGGCCACCACGGGCAGGCCCGAATCGACGCTCGAGGCCTTGAGTCCGGCATCGCAGACCGCCCGGTCCGGGGTCGGACAGCTCATCACCGTGGCATAGACGAACAGGCTCTGTTCGAACCGGTCATAGGGCGTGCCGCCCTCGTCCTTGTTGCGCCCGTAATCGGCATCCATGAAGGCGTAGGAGCCGCATTGCAACTCGTTATAGACGCCGCTGGCGGCTTCGAATTCGTAGGTCCCCGTGCCCGCGCCGGTCACGCGGGGCACGGCGATACCCGCCGCCTCGATACCTTCTTTGGCCGACCGCGCCAGCGCCGTGGCATGGGCGATCGCCGCGCACCGCCCGTCCTTCTCGCGGATATGCTGGGCCCCGCCGTGATAGACATGAAGGCCGCCGAAGCGCAGGCCCGGCGCGCTTTCGATACGCTTGGCCAAGGCCGTCGCGGGCTCGCCCGGCTCGACGCCGCAGCGGCCCAGGGATATCTCGATCAGGGTTTCGAGCTCGACGCCGAAGGCGACGGCCGCGACGCTCAACTGATCGACATTGTCGAGGTCGTCGACGCAAACGCCGATCCGCGCGCGGGTCGCGAGGGAAGCCAAGCGCGCGATCTTGTGCGCCCCGACCACCTGGTTCGAGACCAGCACGTCCGTCACCCCGCCATTCACCATAGCCTCGGCCTCGCTGACCTTCTGACAGCACATACCGACGGCGCCCAAGGCCATCTGCTTGAGGCCGATGGCTGGGCATTTATGCATCTTGGCATGGGGGCGCAGGGCCATCCCTGCGGCCTTGGCGTCCTTCGCCATGCGCGCGAGATTGGCCTCGAAGGGCGCCAACTCGATGATCAGAGCAGGCGTATCGACATCTTCCAGGCGCATGCCCGGCTCGGCCGGCGGATAGGTGGTCATGGCGGGCTCCCTTCCTGGTTCGGCGGCACTCTAGCCCCGAGGGGCGGGTGAAGGCTACAAAACGGGGGCCGATTCCGACGCTTTTCACATTCAGGACAGGGGCATGCCATGGCCTATGAAACGATTCTCTACGAGCCCGATGCCGAAGACGCCTTCGTCACCGTGACCATGAACCGCCCCGACAAGCTGAACGCGCTGAACGGCACCCTGCTCGACGAGTTGGACGACGCGGTCAAACGGGCCAGCGCCGATCCGGAAATCAACGCCCTGCTGCTGACCGGGGCGGGTCGCGCCTTCTCCACCGGCTACGATCTGGGCGCCGAGAATTACGATATGAGCATCGAGGATTGGCGCGCCGATATACTGGCCAATGCCGAGCGGCTCTATACGATCTGGAGCGCGCCGATCGCCACGGTGGCGGCCGTCAACGGCTATGCCCTGGCCGGCGGGATGGAACTGATGATGGCCTGCGACATCGCCATCGCGGCCGAGGATGCCGGCATCGGCGAGCCGGAAATCCGCCATGCCAGCGCGCCGCCCAGCCTGTTCATGCCTTGGACAGCGCCGATCCGGCACGTGAAATACCTGATGTTCACGGGCGATATCGTCGACGGGCGCGAGGCCGCGCAATATCACCTGGTCAACAAGGCCGTGCCAGCCGACCGGCTGATGGAGGAGGCCACGCGCATGACCCGGCGCCTGTCTCGGGTGCCGGTGCCGGGCATCAAATTCAACAAGCTGGCCGTGAACAACGCCCAGCTTATCGCCGGCATGCGCGATTCCTGGGCCTATAACGCCGAGACTACGGCCCAACTCCACTGCACGGATGAAGGCCGGCGCTGGTTCCGCATGCTGTTCGAGGAAGGGCTCAAGGCCTTTCTCGACGCTCGCGAAGGGCCGTTCCGCGCGCTCGACAAGGAAGATGCTTGAAGCTGGGGCCGTCCGCTCCGCACTATCGCCATCGCACAGGCAAGGGGGAATCACGATGACCAAGACGCTGATCGAGAACGGCTGGGTAATCCCGATGACCGGGCGGGGCGTGACCTGGCCGGACGGGGTCGTCGCGGTGGAGGACGGCCGCATCGCCTATGCCGGTCCGAAGAGCGGTCTGCCCGCGGATTTCAGGCCCAACCGACGGATCGACGCCGAGGGCAAGGCGGTCCTGCCTGGCCTGATCAACACTCATCTGCATTTCGTCGGGGCCTTCAACAAGGCCACGACCGAGGATGCGAAGAAGGAGGGGGGCAATTCCTTCAAGCGCGGCATCCTGTTCCAGGAAGACCATGTCCGGAAGGAGCATGTCTATCTGCCCGGCCTGCTGCACGGGCTGGAGGCGCTGCGCACGGGCACCACGACGGTCAACGAGATGTGGTGGCATCAGCCGGAGAGCGCGCGCGTCGCCGTCGATCTCGGCATCCGCGCCATCGTCGGCGCCTGCGTGCGCGAGATGAACACGGGCACCATCGACCCGAGCCGGAACGAACGCGACTGGATTCCGGATGTCGCCGAGCGCGACCTCGACGACGCCGTTGCCCTGTTCGAGCAATGGCAAGGCGCGGGCGACGGGCGGGTGACCTGCCGCATGGCGCCGGACGGACCCGACCGGATGCGCCCGGAGACCATGGACCGCTGCCGCGAGCTTGCGGACAAGTACGGCCTGGGCCTGCATCTTCACTGCGCCTCGGTCCCGGCCGAACAGGGCTTCATGGAGAAGGCCTACGGCAAGCGCGCGGTGAATTTCCTCCATGACCACGGCTGCCTCGGTCCGGGCACGGTGCTGGTCCATTGCGTCTTCGTCGACAACGAGGAAATCGCCCTGATGGAGGAGACGGACAGCCGCTTCTCCCACACAGCCTATCTGGTCGGGAAGCGCGCCTACTACCCGCCGATGGACAAGTTCTACACCTCTAGGGTCGAGGTCTCGCTCGGCACGGACTGGATGAGCAACGACATGTTCAAGGTGATGCGCGCGGCGATCCTGCTGGGCCGCATCACGACCGGCGACCAGGCCCTGCTCGACGCCTGGGACGCCCTGGAACTCGCCACCATGGGCGGCGCCCGCTGCCTCAACATGGCCGACCAAATCGGCTCGCTAGAGGCGGGCAAGAAGGCCGACCTCATCATGGTCGATCTGCGCACGCCCTGGGTCGCCCCGGTGCGACGCGAAAACGTCGTCGCCGATCTGGTCTACAACGCCAACGGCTCGGACGTGACCGATGTCATGGTCGATGGCAGGCTGGTGGTCGAAAACCGCCGCCACGCTGATATCGACGAGGCCGAACTGATCCACGACGTTCAGAAAATGGCCGACACGGTCTGGGCCGACGCCGCCGATCTCTTCACCGTCCGCCCAGCAGCGGAGTAGGCGGCGGGATACAGGACAACCCCGTCATTTGCGCGAAGGCGGAAGTCCAAACTCCTTACCGATATGGCGCCGCGCCTGCGCAATCCTGTCGCCGCTCGTAGTCTTCTCGAGATATCCACCGCTGTCGTCCCGGGACTTGTTCCCGGGACCCATTGGCCTATTCGTTCATGCAGTCTTGGGGCCGACGTCCCGTCGACGCTCAGAGAAACACCAAGAAAGATCGTTGGCGGCGCTGATTTGCGCAAAGCGTGATCTTCACTGGCAGGAAATACCCGGCACGGCCTCGCTATGTCGGGACATCAATGGGTCCCGGGAACAAGTCCCGGGACGACGGCGAGGAAGTGGCCCGAGAGTGGCGCTTCCCAGAATGAAACGTTTGATCCCTTAGCGCCTTCGCCGGGGTGACAGAATAGGGTGGAACCCTACCGCGTGCCGTAGAGGCGATCGCCGGCGTCGCCCAGGCCGGGCACGATATAGCCGTGCTCGTTCAGGTGGCTGTCGACCGAGGCCGTGTAGATCGTGATATCCGGGTGTTCGCTGTGGAAGGCCTCGATGCCCTCGGGCGCGGCGACCAGGCAGACCAGCTTCATCGAGAGCGGATTGGTTTCTTTGAGGCGCGAGACGGCGGCGATGGCAGAATTCGCCGTCGCCAGCATCGGATCGGCGACGAACATATGCCGCTGGTCCACGTCCTCGGGCATCTTGAAGTAATACTCGACGGCGACCAGGGTTTCGGGATCGCGGTAGAGCCCGATATGGCCGACGCTGGCCGAAGGCAGCACCTCCAGCATCCCGTCCACGATGCCGTTGCCGGCGCGCAGGATCGAAACGAGGCACAGCTTGCGCTCCGCCAGGGTCGGCGCGCGCATCGGGCCCACCGGGGTTTCGACATCCCGCTCGGTCAAGGGCAGGTCGCGCGTGACCTCATAGGTGCAGAGCATGCTGATCTCGCGCAGATGGCGCCGGAACTCGTGCGGCGGCGATTGCTTGTCCCGCATCTGGGTCAGCTTGTGCTGGACCACCGGATGATCGATGACGACGACATCTCCTGCCATGGCGGTTGTCCCCCGTTGTTTCGTTGCTGATGGTTAAAAGACGGTGCCGTCGCTGGCAATGGTCAAGGGCGGTCCGCCATCGGCGCGTTTCTCGCGCGCGATGCGCCGCCCGGCCGCCCAGGTCCCTCCCTCCAGCACCTTGGCCAGGGGCAGTGATTCGGCATCGAGGCCGAGCTTGTCCCGGATGAGGGCGGCGGTCTCGTCGAGCAGGCAGACGGTCAGCGCTCGCCATTCGACCACCGGCTCGGCATCGATCGCCAGCGGGCGTGAGACCAGGCCGGGATCGCGCGGTTCGATCACGCCCATATCCATGAACAGGCCCCCGTTGCGGTATTCCGCCAGGCCGGTCATCTCGTCGAGCCCGGTCACCCGGATGCCCGCCTCCTCCAAGGGTTCGACCAGGGAATAGGACAGCCATTGGGACAATTTGTGGAAGGGCACCAGCCCATCCGTCGGACCCTCCGCACGAATGGCCGAATGGCGCCAGACATCGCCCAAATTGCGCCCGCCGATGGCGATGCGGCCCGGCCAGATATCCTCGAAGGCGTCCAGCAGGGCCTCGAGTATCCGGCGTGCCGGCAGCACGCCGTCTTGCGCCTGACCGGCGAGATAATCGTAGAGATTGCCGATACGGGGAGCCTCGGCCGCGAAAACCCGGGGCTTGGCGCGCAGCGCGGCGCCCAGCCGGCGCATCAATCCGGCGCGGCCTTCCAGCCCGACAAGGGGATTCTCGGTGGAAACCTGAAACGATTCGGCAATTATAGAATTATCAATTCCGGCGAGGGCATCCGCATCGGCACGCACGGGCGAATCAGGGTCAGATGAGAAGCGCCCGGCGGCGAACATATCCAGGCTAGCCACGGCAAGGCCTTCGGAGCGGCGATGGACAAGGCCCGCCGCCGTTTCGCGATAGGACCAATCCGGCCCGGCCCCAGCGTCGAGCAGCACACTGACCACCGCCAGATCGAATCGTGCCCGCGCGCGTTCCGCCGCATCCGCATCGTCCAGCATCGCGGACAGCCCGGCCCAACGGTCCATCCCGTCGAACTCGAAATGACGCCAGCGGCTGTGATAGGGCACGGCGAGGTCAGGATAGGATTCGCGGATCACGGTCAGGACCAGGTCGGCCGCACCCTCAAGCCGCTCGGGCCGATAGCGGAAATGGGTCGAGCGACCGTCCCGCGCCAGGGCGAACAATTCCCCGCAACGCGCGCGGATGGCCTCGGGTGAGCGCAGCCAGGCGACCGCGGCATCGTCGGAGGATGCCACCGCCCTTTCAACCGGCGCGAGGCTCACGAGACACGCCCGATCAATCGTTCAGGCTCCGGCCCTTGGCGACGGTCAGATCGGTTTCCGTCGGCGCCGGCTTGTCGCTGTGATAGCCGGCGTGGATCTTGGCGTCGATCTCGACTTGTGCGTCGGGCGGCACCAACTCGTCCGGAATCGGCACCCGCTCGACGATCTCGATGCCGCTGCCGGTGACATGGTCGTGCTTCATGTTGCTCATCGACACGAAGCGGTCGATGCGCTTGAGGCCGAGCCAGTGGAGCACGTCGGGCATGAGCTGCTGGAAGCGCACATCCTGCACTCCGGCGACGCATTCGGTGCGCTCGAAATAGCGGTCGGCCCGGTCGCCGCCCTCCTGGCGCTTGCGCGCGTTGTAGACCAGGAACTTGGTGACCTCGCCTAGGGCGCGGCCTTCCTTGCGGTTATAGACGATTACGCCCAACCCGCCGCGCTGGGCCGTCTCGATGCAGACCTCGATGCCGTGGGTCAGGTAAGGCCGGCAGGTGCAGATATCGGAGCCGAAGACGTCGGAGCCGTTGCATTCGTCGTGGACCCGGCAGGCGATTTCCGTCTCCGGCTTGCCCAGGCCCGAGAGGTCGCCGAAGAAATACAGGGTGTGTCCGCCGATGGGCGGCAGGAAGACCTTGAGGTCGGGCCGCGTGACCAGTTCGGGGAACATGCCGCCGGTATATTCGAATAGGCCGCGGCGCAACTCGCTCTCCTCGATCCCGAAGCGCGCGGCGATCCCAGGGAGGTACCAGACCGGCTCGACTGCCGCCTTGGTCACCCGGGCGTTGCCGGTCGGGCCCAGAATCCGGTTGTCGGAGCGCAGCCGCCCCGATTCCATCGCCTCGTCGATCTCGGGCAGTTTCAGGTGCGCCTTGGTCACGGCGATGGTCGGCCGGATGTCGTAGCCCTGGGCGAGCATCCCGGCGAAAGCCTCGCTCGTCATATGGCCCCAAGGGTCGAGGGAGACAATCTTTTCCGGATCGAACCACTGGCCGAAAGGCCCGATCGGCTCGGCCGGCGCGGTGTTGGTCAGGTCGGGGATATGCAGCGGGCTCAAGGCGCCCGATGCCACGGCGAGAGCGCGGTACACGGAATAGGACCCCGAATGGGTGCCGATCACGTTGCGCAGCTTGGGATCGGTCACGGTGCCGATCACCGGCCCGCGTTCGGCTGCCGTCGGCGCGCCCCAGGTGATGGGCACAGGCTTCTCGCCCCGTCCGCCCGGGTGGGAGGTCAGGATGATATGGGACCGGCTCGGCTTCTTCTGATCTGCCATGGCCTCGATCTCCCCCGCCGAAAAAACTTCCCCGCCGCCCGATACCCCCAATGGGCGACCGAGTTTCGACGAGGACAATATGAGCGGAAAACAAGTTAAATATAGCGTCGCCTGCGCGACCTTTCCAGGTCTCGCTTTACGCCCCTGTCCAAGACAGGCGCGAGGTGGATGATGAATTCAGCCGGTCCGGACCTTGATTCGTCTGTCCGGCCCGCCGAATTCACACGACCGAATCGCGATTTCCGCTGGGGCGAAGTCCCGCATGGAACTGAGACGGTTTACCAAACGCCTATTCCGCCGCCGCCTCAGTCGCGCTCGAGAGCTGGCGCGACACCAGATGGGCATAGAGCCCGCCCTTGGCCAGCAGGTCGTCATGCCCGCCGATCTCGGCCACCCGCCCGTCGCTCAGCACGACGATCTGATCGGCGTCCCGAATGGTCGACAGGCGATGGGCGATGACCACCGTGGTCCGGGTCGCCATCAATTCGGTCAGCGCGCCGCGCACGACCTGTTCGCTGATCGCGTCGAGATGGGAGGTCGCCTCGTCCAGCACCAGGATGGGCGCATCCTTGAGGAAGGCGCGGGCAATGGCGACCCGCTGGCGCTGGCCTCCCGAAAGCTGCGCGCCCCGTTCGCCGACCACAGTATCCAACTCCTTGGGCAAGGATTCGACGAATTCGAGAAGGGCGACCCGTTCGAGGGCATCGCGCACCTCCGCCTCCGACGCCTCGGGCCGGGCTATCAGCACATTGGCCCGAATCGTGTCGTTGAAGAGGTAGGTGTCCTGGGCGACCAGGGCGATGCGGCGGCGCAGATCGTCGAGCTTCGCCTCGCGGATATCGTGCCCACCCATCAGCACGGCACCAGTCTGCGGGTCCCAGAAGCGCAGGAACAGGCTGGCGATGGTCGATTTGCCCGCCCCCGAAGGACCGACCAGCGCGGTCGTCGTGCCCTTGGCCGCCGAAAAGGTAACCTCGGCCAGGGCCGGCTCGCCCCGGCCGGGATAGTTGAAGGTGACGTCGATCATCTCGAGGGCCGGCGCATCGGCGCGGGGCGCGGGCAGGGCGCCCAGGCCGTCGGTGACCGGCACCGGTTCGATGTCCACGGCATGGACCCGCCGGGTCGCGCCCAGGGTATCGGCCAATTGGCGACCGACCTGGGCGATCTCGGAGACCGGCAGGAAGGCGGCCATGGCAAGCAGGGTGAGCAGCGGCAGGATGCCCGGCTCGATCGCGCCTTGACCCGCCAGCACGCCGCCGGTGACGACGACGGCGAGGGCGCCAAGGCCGGTCGCAAGTTCCTGCAGATTCTGCTGCAGGGTCAGGTCCCGGAACAAGGGCATACGGCGATTCACGTAGTCATGGACCTTGGCGGTGAAGGCATCGCCCCGCGTCTCGACCTGCTGGAAGGCCACGATCTCGGCCAGGCCCTGCACCGAATCGACGGCGTGGGCGTTGAGATCGCCCAGCGATTCGCGCGCGCGCGATCCCAGATCGTCGATCCGCTTGCGCACCAGCACGGGATGCAATCCGGCGAAGGCCAGGAAGGGCAACAGGGCCAGGGCGATGGGCCAGGCGAAAGTGGCCAGGATCACCAGCACGGCCGCCGGGATCAGCACCGCGACGAAGGCGGGCGCCACCGTATGGGCGAAGAAATACTCGACCATCTCGATATCGTGGGTCGCGACACCGACCAGATCGCCCGTGCGCCGGCGCAGGAGATAGGCCGGGGCCAGCCTGTCCAGCTTGCGGAAGAAGGCCACGCGCATCTCGCCCAGCAGGCGATAGGCCATGTCATGGGCCAGCCAGGACTCGGTCCAGTGCAGAATGCCCGCCAGCGGCGCCAGCACGCCGAGGGCTATCAGATAGGCGTCGAAGGGCTCGCCCCGCTTGACCGCGAGCACTGTGAGCGCGCTGATCACGCCGATGCCGATGAAGGCCAGCACCCGGGTGACGCCGAAGAAGAAGGTCGCGGCAAGCTGGCCCTTGCGCGGTGCAATCATGGCCACCAGCACCTTGAAGACCTTGAGCCAGCCCATGCCCTCGGCCCGCAGAATGGCGTCGGTCGGCTCGGTCAGCGGCACCGCCGCCGCCTCTTCCGGCCCCTTCTC
This sequence comes from Alphaproteobacteria bacterium, assembly GCA_963583595.1. GTDB lineage: Bacteria > Pseudomonadota > Alphaproteobacteria > CADEGL01 > CADEGL01 > JABIRQ01. Next base: position 9,322 of record CAUZWC010000104.1, read on the forward strand.
CACCCCGACCAGGATATCGCTGACGGTTGCGCCGGCATCCTTGCGGCCCTCGGCGGCCTGGGCGCTCATCAGGTCGTGGTAATAGCCCTTGCGCGCCATCAACTCCTTATGGCTGCCCGATTCGGCGATATGGCCGGCGTCGATCACCATGATCCGGTCGGCGCCTATCACGCTGGACAGGCGATGGGCGATGATCAAGGTGGTACGCCCGGTCATCAGCCGTTCCAGCGCCTCCTGGATCACCGCCTCGTTCTCCGCATCGACGCTCGACAAGGCCTCGTCCAGAATCAGGATCGGCGAATCGCGCAGAATCGCCCGGGCGATGGCGATACGCTGGCGCTGGCCGCCCGACAGGCGCAAGCCGCGCTCGCCGATCATCGTGTCGTAGCCCTGGGGCAGGCGGGCGATGAATTCATGAGCATTGGCCGAGCGGGCGGCGCTG
>CAUZWC010000105.1:0-9671 GCA_963583595.1 Alphaproteobacteria bacterium
GCAACGGTCGCGGCATCGGGTCGCCGTCCGCTTGGGAAATGGGATCCTGATCGCCGTCGTGTCTTTGTGCAGATATGCGGCAGGGGCCATGAACGCGACCGACAACGCGGCGGAAACAGCAGGACGACGGGGAGGACCGGCCACGGCTCCCGCCGTCTCGCCGGCCGATATCCTGGACATACTGGGCGTCGCGCTGCGCGATTTTCGCGCCGCACCGGCCCATGATCTGGTGCTGGGCGGCTTCTACGCCGTCGGCGGTTGGTTGCTGGTCCTGCTTCTGCTAGTGCTCGATCTGTCGTTTCTCGTCTACCCGCTCGCGGCCGGTTTTGCCCTCGTCGCGCCGTTCATGGCGGCCGCCTTCTACGCGGTGAGTCATATCCTGGAACGCGGCGAGACCGTAACATGGCGCGGTATCTTCGCGTCAGCCTGCCCAGCGTGCTGGACCTGGTCTTCACGACGCCGGCGGGGCTGATGTTCCTCGCGTTCGGGCACCTCGCCGGGGCGATGATCGCGTTTGCGGTCTTCTCGTTCTCGGTCATGTCCTTCCCGATGCTCTTCGACCGGAACGTCGATTTCATCACCGCCATGATCACGAGCGTGAAAGCGGTTGTCGTGAACCGGTCCTTCATGATCCTGTGGTGTACGACCATCGCCGCACTGATCGGCGTCTCCCTCCTGTCGGGATTGATCGGCCTTTTCGTGATCCTGCCGGTCCTGGGCCACGCCTCTTGGCACGTGTACCGGCGCCTGTTCCCGCTGGACGGTCCAAGCGCCGACGCCTGAAACCCGCATCCGCACCGATATGGCCCTGATCGGCGCGGCCTCGCACCGAAGGCGGCGAGGAAGTGCCCGGTTCTGTGAGGGAGCGGCGGGAACCGGGAGCCAATGCTCTCTGCATTCAGCCCCCTACCTCGGGGCAGCGCGAGCAGGTAAGAAGCACATTGGCTGGTGCGAAGGCCCGATGCCATTGAGTCTGCGCACTGGCGGATACCACCGGAATCGCCTGAGGACTTTCCTTGGAACGCCGTGCGGCAACAGGGCGGCACTATATGGTCGGAGGCGGCATCGTGCCCTTGGCGGCGGTGGTGCTCCTTGTGCACGAAGGCTGCGAGGCCAAGGACCGGATGTTGCTGGGCCCTGGGGCCGAAGAGATCGTGACACTCAATCGCTTGCTGCCGACGCCGAAGCGGCGGCTGGGACGGCGTCCACATCTCCCTGGAGAAGTGAGGGCGCGGGAAAAAAAGGGGCCGGATCTATCGATCCGGCCCAAGCTTAGCGTTTGGAGAGGAGGCTCCATCAGGAGCCGTGGGCTGGAGCCTTAGAACGGTTGCCCGATCCAGAGCTTGGTGGGGAGCGTCAACGCGGCGGACAGAAAAACGAGCTGTAACGCGATAACGAGCGCTGCTGCTTCGGTCATCTCTGCCTCCCTTGTTTCCGTTTCCCTATCGGCGTCAACCCGGCCACCGATGCCCACACGATATGACGCCCCCGTCACGCGGAAAGTGATGGCCATCACACAGCGGATATTTTTTTCCGATTTGTGCGAATTTCTTCCGAACGCTGGATGTCGGGCCGTCGGCAAGGCGCCATTCCCGGGCTATTCCCCGCGAAATTCCTCGACCATGTCTTCCAGGCGCTCGACATCGTGGACGATCAGGGCGTTCCGGTCGCGGGTCACGAGCTTGGCGCGCGACAGATCGCCCAGCACCCGGGCGACCGTCTCGCGCGTCGTGCTGACCCGGCTGGCGATATCCGAATGGATCGGAATGGGGCGGACCAGCGCGGTGTTGTCGTCCTTCTCGTTCTCGCGGGCCAGACGCAGAATCTCAGCGTGGACCCGGTTATGGGCGCCCAGGGTGCTGAGATCCATGATCCGGTCGGTCGCGCGCCGGATGATCTGGGCGAGGCGCTTGAGCAGCGCGAAGGATATGGCGGGATGGGTGCGGGCCATCTCCTCCAGGCGCTGGGGCGACAGGGTCGCGACGGTCGTGGTGTTCAGCGCGACGATATTGGCCGAGCGCGGCTGGCCGTCGATGGCCGCCAATTCGCCGAAATAGCCGCCCGTATCGATATCGTCGAAACTAATCTCGCGCCCGCTCAGGGAAAAGTTCACGACCCGGACGCGGCCCGAGACGACGAAGAAGATGTCGCGCGAATCGCTATGCCGGTCGATGATCTGCTCATGCGCCGGATAGCTGCGCCAAGCGCAGGCCTTCTCGAGCGATTGCCGCTCGACTTCCGTTAGCTCCGCCAGCAATTCGATGCCGGCCAAGGATTGCTCTTCGCCCTTGGTCACGCCCGAGCCCCCTGTTTCGCATTGCTATCTTATGAGTCGCGGGCTGGCCTGGCGAGTGGGAATGCTCCTCAAGGGCCATTCCTGGCCCTTTTCGGGCTGCCGACGGCGTTGTTGCTGCCTCCGGATGGCGCGGTTATAGTGCGCCGCACAAGATATTGCAGTGCAACAATACAAAAAGAGAGGTCAAATGTCGCCAGACGCTTCCACCGCCGCCACGACTGAGGCGCGTCCGTTCGGTGATCATGAGCAGCATGGTTATTTCCTTGAGGATCTGACCGCCGGCATGACGGCGGTCTACGGCAAGACCGTCACGGATGCCGATATCGTCCTGTTCACGGGCGTCTCCGGCGATACCAACCCTCTGCATCTCGATCATGCTTTCGCCAGCCGCACCATGTTCGGTGGCCCCATCGTGCACGGCATGCTGACCGCCAGCTTGATTTCGACCGTGGTGGGCACTCGGCTGCCGGGCCCCGGCTGCATCTATCTCAGCCAGAACCTGCGCTTCCGCGCCCCGGTGCGGGTCGGGGACACCGTCAAAACCCGTGCGACCATCGTCGAGGTCATCGCCGAGAAGCGCCGGATCCGCCTGGAAACGGTCTGCAAGGTGGGCGATACCGTCGTGCTCGACGGCGAGGCGCTGGTGATGGTTCCGACCCGCGCGGCCGCGGCCGCCGAATAGGCGAACGCAGGTTGCACGCCGCCGGGAAGCCGCTAGTCTCCCTGGCGGAGAGGACGGCGCCAGCATGCGGTTATTTCACCATCATACCGATCTGCCGGACGACGCGCGCGGCGCGGTCGTCGCCATCGGCAATTTCGACGGCATCCACCGGGGCCATCAGGCCATCATCGGCGAGGCCGGTCGGATCGCGTGGGCCACGGGCCGGCGTCTGGCCGTGCTCACTTTCGAGCCCCATCCGCGCCAGGTGTTCCAGCCCGGTGCGCCGCCCTACCGTCTGACGCCCCTGCGAATCAAGGCGCGGCAAATCGAGGAACTCGGTGTCGACGATTTCTTCGTTCTGCATTTCGACGAGGCGCTGGCCGCCGTCGGAGCGGAGGATTTCGTCATGGATATCCTGGTGCGCGGCCTCGCCGCGCATAGTGTTGTGGTCGGCTACAACTTCTCCTTCGGCCATCGCCGCCTGGGCAATGTTGAACTGCTCCTGGCCCTGGCCGAGCGCGAGGGCTTCGGCCTGACCAGCGTGTCGCCGGTCGAGAGCGCCGAGGGCATCACCTTCTCCTCGACCGTCATCCGCGACCTCCTGCAACGGGGCGAGCCGGGTCGCGCCGCGGCGATCCTCGGACGCTTCTGGGAGATCGAGGGCCGGGTCGAAGGCGGTGACAAGCGCGGCCGCACGATCGGCTTTCCCACGGCGAATGTCCCTTTGGGCGACTACATCGTGCCCGCCCACGGCGTTTATGCGGTGCGTGCGGGAATCGATCGGGGGGGCGAGACCGTCTGGCATGGCGGCGCGGCCAATCTGGGCCGCCGGCCGACGGTCGATGGGCGCAGCGTGACCCTGGAGGTCAATCTCTTCGATTTCGACGGCGATATATACGGCGAACATCTGCGCGTCGCCCTGGTCGAACGGCTGCGCGTGGAGAAGAAGTTTGACGGGTTGGACGCTTTGAAGGCACAAATCGCCCGCGATTGCGACGCCGCGCGGGCCGTCCTGGCGCGCCTCGCTGCCGATCCGGCGGCGGGTATCGGCGGTGAACGAGTAGAATCATGAGCCGAGACTATAAATCGACGGTCTTCCTGCCGAAGACCGAATTCCCGATGCGTGCCGGGCTGGTTGAACGCGAACCGACCTTGCTCGCGCGCTGGGCCGAACTGGGCCTCTACCAGCGCCTGCGCGAGCAGTCGAAGGGCCGCGAGAAGTTCGTCCTCCATGACGGGCCGCCCTATGCCAACGGCCATCTCCATATCGGCCATGCGCTCAACAAGATCCTCAAGGACGTCATCAACCGCTCCCAGCAAATGCTGGGCAAGGACGCCAATTACGTGCCCGGCTGGGACTGCCACGGCCTGCCCATCGAGTGGAAGATCGAGGAACAGTACCGCGCCAAGGGCCAGGACAAGGACGAGGTGCCGATCATCGAATTCCGGCGTGAATGCCGTGAATTCGCCGAGAAATGGGTCGGCATCCAGTCGGAGGAATTCCAGCGGCTCGGCGTCGTCGGCGACTGGGAGAATCCCTATCTGACCATGGCCCTCGAGGCCGAGGCGCGGATCGCGGCCGAACTGATCAAATTCGCCGAGAACGGCCGCCTGTTCCGCGGCTCGAAGCCGGTCATGTGGTCGGTGGTCGAGAAGACCGCCCTGGCCGAGGCCGAGGTCGAGTATCACGACCATGTCTCGACGACGATCTGGGTGAAATTCCCGGTAGTCGCCGCCGACGACGATCTGGCTGGCGCCGAGGTCGTGATCTGGACGACCACGCCCTGGACGATCCCCGCCAACCGGGCGATCGCTTACGAAAAATCCATCGACTACGGCCTCTATGAAGTGACTGCCGCGCCCGACGACAATTGGGCGAAGACGGGCGATCGGCTGATCATGGCCGACGTCCTGGCCGAATCGGTCATGAAGGCGGCGCGGGTCGAAGCCTATGAACGCAAGGCGGCTGTCGATCCTTCCCGGATCGCGCGCTGCGCCCATCCGTTCCGCGGACTCTCCGGCGGCGAGGGCTATTGGGACTACGATGTGCCGATGCTGGCGGTGGATTACGTGTCCGATGATGCCGGCACCGGCTTCGTCCACACGGCGCCCGGCCATGGCGCCGACGACTACATCACCTTCCTGCAGAACCGCGATGTCTTCGCCGACGTCGGACTGACCGAAGTGCCGCATACCGTGGGCGAGGCGGGCGAGTATTACGACCATGTCCCTTTGCTGGCCGGCAAGCGGATCTACACCGACAAGGGCAAGGACGGCGACGCCAACGCCGCGGTGGTCGGTCTTCTGGCGCAGACGGCTGCGCTGATCGCTCGGGGCCGCGTCACCCATTCCTATCCTCATTCCTGGCGCTCCAAGGCGCCGCTCATCTTCCGCAACACGCCCCAGTGGTTCATCGCGATGGGCGATGACAAGGGAGCGGACGGGTTGCGCACGATCGCCCTTGAGGCGATCGATGCGACGCGCTTCGTGCCCGAGTCGGGCAAGGCGCGCCTGCGCGGCATGATCGAGACCCGCCCGGACTGGGTGATCTCGCGCCAGCGCGCCTGGGGCGTTCCCATCGCGGTCTTCGTGCGCAAGTCCGACGGCGAGGTGCTGATCGACGCCGAGGTCAATCGGCGCATCTTCGATATCTTCCGCGAGGAAGGGGCCGATGCCTGGTTCGAGGAGGGCGCGGCCGCGCGTTTCCTCGGCGATGGCCACGATCCGGAGGACTGGGAGAAGGTCGACGATATTCTCGATGTCTGGTTCGAATCGGGTTCGACCCATGCCTTCGTGCTCGAACAGCGCGAAGACCTCAAATGGCCGGCCTCGCTCTATCTCGAAGGCACCGACCAGCATCGCGGCTGGTTTCATTCCTCGCTGCTCGAATCCTGCGGCACGCGCGGCCGCGCGCCCTTCGATGCCGTGCTGACCCATGGCTTCATCCTCGACGAGAAGGCGCAGAAGATGTCCAAGTCTTCGGGCACCGCGCTCTCGCCCCAGGACGTCGTGGAGAAATTCGGCGCCGATATCCTGCGCCTCTGGGTGGTCGGGACCGACTACACCAAGGACCCGGTCTTCGGCCCGGAAACCCTGAAGCAGATGTCCGATATCTACCGGCGCCTGCGCAACACCCTGCGCTATCTGCTGGGCGGCCTCGAAGGCTTCGAGGAAAGCGAAAGGATCGGCTACGAGGCGATGCCGGAGCTTGAACGCTGGGTGCTGCACCGCGTTTACGAATTCGATTCGGGGCTGCGCGAGGCCTGCGACAGCTTCGAATTCCATGCGTTGTTCGCGCGGCTTCATACCTTCTGCGCGGTCGATCTCTCGGCGCTCTATTTCGATATCCGCAAGGACGCACTCTATTGCGACGCACCGGATTCGGACAGCCGCCAGGCCGTGCGCACGGTGCTCGATATCCTGTTCGACCATCTGACGGCCTGGCTGGCGCCCTTCGCCTGCTACACCGCGGAAGAGGCATGGCTTGCCCGCATCCAGGACGGGGCCGACGCGTCCGGCCGGGCGGTCAGCGTCCATCTCCGGACTTTCCCGGAGGCGCCAGCCGAATGGTCCGACGCCGCGCTCGCCGCGAAATGGCGGACCGTGCGGGACCTCCGCCGGGTCGTGACCGGCGCGTTGGAGCGCGAAAGGGCCGAGAAGCGAATCGGCTCCAGCCTCCAGGCCCAGCCGGTGATCTATGCCCCTGCGGAGTACGCGGCCGCCGTCGAAGGCATCGATCTGGCCGAGTTGTGCATCACCTCGGCGGTCGATCTGCGTTTCGAGCCGGTGCCCGAAGGGGCCTTCACCCTGCCCGATGTTCAGGGCGTCGGCGTGGTCCCGAGCCTGGCCGAGGGCGGAAAATGCGAGCGCTGCTGGAAGGTTTTGCTTTCGGTAGCCCAAATCGAAGGCCATGACGATCTCTGCGACCGCTGTGCGGACGCGGTCGATCGCCAAGGCCCGGCCGCCGCCTAGGCCCGCGATGGGATCGCCCGTCATGCTGCGCCGCGGGATTGGCCTCGCCGCGCTCGTCCTGATTCTCGATCAGGCGTCGAAATGGTGGATTCTTCTCGATGTCATGGCGCCGCCCCGGATGATCGAGGTCACGGGGTTCTTCAATCTCGTTCTGGTCTGGAATCCGGGCATCAGTTTCGGCATGTTCGGCAGCGGCGAGGGGCGCTGGCTGCTTGCCGGTCTGGCCGCCGCCATCGCGGTGGCGCTCGTCGTCTGGATCGCGCGAACCGTTCGGCCCTGGCTGGCCGTGGCCCTCGGCCTTATCGTCGGCGGCGCCTTGGGCAATGCTCTCGATCGTGTGGTTCATGGCGAGGTCGTCGATTTTCTGGACTTCCATCTGGCCGGCGCGCATTGGCCTGCCTTCAATTTGGCTGATTCCGCGATTACGGTCGGAGTCATCGTGATGTTGGTCGACAGCTTGTTCGAGAAGCGTGCTGCACCTAATATCTAAGCGACCCTCTCTGACCGATTCGATGGAAAACATGGACCACGCGAAGACGATTCGATTGGGATCTGCCATCGCAGCGATGCTGATTCTGGGCGCCTGCCAGTCGATAGCGGATCTCCAGGACGCCGTCGTCGGCGGGGATCCGGCCGACGACGCGCTGTATGGCGACGTCAAGGGCCCGACCCTGGCGCTGCCGCCCGAATACAATCTGCGTCCGCCGGTCAGCGGTGGTTCCGACAGCCGGGTCGCGACCCAGGCCGCTCGGAAGCGGGTGTTCGGCTTGCCGCCCAGCCAGCCGGTCACGACAGCCGACGGCACGGTCGTCGCCGCCGTGCCGGGCCGGCCCAGCGCGGGCGAGCAGGCGTTGCTCGACCGGGTCGGCATCGCGTCGGTCAATCCCATGATTCGCGAGGAAATCGACGCCGAATCGGTCGCGATCGAGCGCTCGCAGGAACAGTTCACCGACAAGCTCCTGAAATGGCAGAAGAACGCACCGCCCGGGGATGCCGAAGCCGAAGTAGTGGGCGTGGAAGGTGCGATCGTCGAGGAAAAGGCGGATGACTCCACGCCTCCCGTGGTGATCCGCAAGAAGGAAGGCTTGCTCCAGTCCGTCTTCTAACCATATGAGCGGGATCGGTTGCGGTTACTGCGTGCCGCCGCCCACCGGATTGGAGGTCCCGACGTGACGATACGGCCCCTTGCCGCGGCCGCCCCCTTCGCCGCCCGCTCGCTGGCGGCGTTGCTTTTGCTGGTTGCGGCGCTGTTTGTGCCTGGCCCGGCGGGCGCGGCGATCTGGAATCCAAAGACCTTCACCCTGGAGAACGGCCTTCAGGTCGTCGTGGTCGAGAACGACCGGGTGCCGGCCGTCACCCAGATGATCTTCTACAAGGTGGGCGCGGCAGACGAGGAGCCGGGCAAGTCGGGCCTGGCCCATTACCTCGAGCATTTGATGTTCAAGGGCACCAAAGGTCATCCCAATGGAGAATTTTCCCGCCTCGTGGCGCTCAACGGTGGGCAGGAGAACGCCTTCACCTCCCGGGACTACACCGGCTATTTCCAGAGCGTCGCCCGGGATCGGCTCGAGCTGATCATGGAATTGGAGGCCGACCGCATGGCGAACCTCACCTTGACCGACGCGGTCGCGCGGCCCGAACTCGACGTCGTGATCGAGGAGCGGCGCAGTCGTATCGACAACGATCCGCGCGCCCTGCTGGACGAGCGGGCCGGCGCGGTCCTCTACCTGCATCATCCCTACGGCATGCCCATCATCGGCTGGATGCACGAGATCGAAGGGCTGACGACGGAGGATGCCCGGGCCTTCTATGCTCGGCATTACGCGCCCGACAATGCCGTTCTGGTCATTTCCGGCGATGTGACAGTCGATGAAGTGCGGCCCCTGGTCGAGAAATACTACGGCCCGATCCCGGCGCGGGGCATCGCGGCCCGGCAGCGCGTGCAGGAGCCGCCGCCGCTGACCGCGCGGCGGGTCGAGATGGCCAGTCCGCTGGTCCGGCAGCCGGAATGGAACCGCAGCTATCTCGCGCCCAGCTATCTGGCGGGCGAGAGCGATCAGGCCTATGCCCTGCAGGTCCTGTCCGGGGTGCTGGGTGGGGGTGCCACCAGCCGCCTCTATCGCCGTCTCGTGGTGGAGCAGAAGCTCGCCTCATCCGCGGGCAGCTACTATTCGCCGGATACGATCGACCTGTCCCGCTTCGCGATCTATGTTAGCCCGCGCGACGGCGTTTCGGTCGAGGAGGTCGAGAAGGCCGTGGATGAGGAGATCGCCGCCGTTCTCGCCGAGGGCGTCGATCCGGAAGCGGTCGCCCGCGCGACGGCCCGTCTCGAATCCGCCGCCGTCTATGCCCGCGACGGTCTTCAGGCCGGCGCCCGGTCCCTGGGCGTGGCGGTCGCCGCCGGCCGCAGCATTGCCGATGTCGAGGCCTGGCCGGAGCGGATCGTCGCGGTCACGGCCGAGGAAGTCGACGCCGCCGCCCGCGCTGTCCTGCGACCCGAACGCTCTGTCACCGCGCTCCTTCTGCCCGAGGAACCCGCGCAATGATGGCCCGATTCGCCGCGGCCCTGTCAGTCTCCCTGGCGCTCGTTCTGGGCCTCGCCGCTGCGCCCGCGCGCACCGCCGAAGTGCGCGAGGTGGTCAGTCCCGGCGGCATCACGGGCTGGTTGGTCGAGGACCATTCCATCCCGCTGATCGCGGTCTATTTCGTCTTTCGCGGCGGCGCGGCGCTCGATCCGGCAGG
>CAUZWC010000106.1:0-9641 GCA_963583595.1 Alphaproteobacteria bacterium
TTGTTTTCACGGAGCTACGACGAGTCTCGTTCCATCCGATATTCCCCATATATGGCCCACTCGGATGCTGACGACGGGAGCACGACGGGAGGCCGATGTCAAAGCCGGTCCTAAACTGGCACGGTAGGTAGCGATCGGCTCTTGATCGGGCTGATTTGGCGATGAGAATCCCGGCACCGTGACCATCATGCATCTTTTCTGGAACCTTCTCGACCTCAACGCAAAAGACCCCTCAGCATGGTGACTGAGAGGTCTTTGTCGGTGTTATGTCTGAGGGGTGTCCGAGTGTGACCTCAGAGAAACATATGATGTGAAGTCTTATTTAAAATCACCGGCTTCGGCACGTGGCCCCAAAACTCCGCTGATGGTCTCGTCATCCATGATTGCGGTGACTTTAATCTCAATCAAACCATTCCAATCTAATGCCCAGCTCGCCAGTGCACTTGCATCATCTGTATCACAGACGGCAAAGCCGCCGGACCCATCGACATTATGATATCTGGACAGCATTTGCACACCTTCGGGTGGCATGCCACCGGTAGCCATGAATTTCGTGATTGTTTCGTTTCGTGCTTGCGGCGCATGGGTCCACGCGAAAGTGAAAAGCATCTTTGTTCTCCTGGGGATATGAGGAAAGAAGTCCGTATATCCCCAATTTATCACTTCTAGATAAGTTTTTCCAAAGTTCTGTCATCGGCGCCCTTTATCGCTCCTGCCCATATCTCAGTAAATGTGACAAGGAATGACAGTGGCGGTCAGTTTTCTCATATCGAAAGTCTGACAGAGAATATTCGGAATGGGTAGAGAGAATGGGGTGTGGATGGTCCAGACCCCATACCCCGCAGACTTAGACCCATTGGATGGAACTCCCAGGCACCCTTTTCCGACCCTTCCCTGACCTAACGCAAAAGACCCCTCAGCATAGTGTCTGAGGGGTCTGTAAGGGACGAAAACCTTCTGTGGATGTGGCGAGGGTCAAGGAATTGCGGATAGTGGAATGGGGGGTTCTGCGATTGCAAAGGAACTGGGAATAGGCCGGGCGAGTAACACCGCCCGCCCCTGGACGTCCTCTCCCGGGCGATACGCGACATCGGCCGCAGGTTCGTGGCGCACGGTCTGGGCGTAATCGTCCCGGGTGACGGTGGGCTCGGCCGCCGCCGCGAGACTCGGCAAAAACAGGCCCGCCAGAATTGTCGGAGACCGCACTAGCTCAAGTATCTTACTGCGATAGCTAGCGGTGGATGCATAATGCAGCGATAATGCACGCTATCTGACCGGCGATGGGTCCGGGAGGAATACAGTGGGGGGATCGGCAGCCATGCTAGAATCCTGTTTCAAGCTCAAAGAATTGGGAACGAACGTGCGAACGGAGGTCCTGGCCGGAGTCACGACCTTCCTGACCATGGCATATATCATCTTCGTCAACCCAAGCATCCTGGCCGCCGCCGGGATGGATCAGGGCGCGGTCTTCGTCGCGACCTGCCTGTCGGCCGCCATCGGCTGCGCGATCATGGGTTTCTATGCCAATTACCCGATAGCCCAAGCGCCGGGCATGGGTCTCAACGCCTTCTTCGCCTTCGTCGTCGTCGGCACCATGGGCTATACATGGCAGGTCGCCCTTGGCGCGGTCTTCGTCTCCGGCGTCCTCTTCCTGATCCTGAGCATCCTTCCCGTGCGCGAATGGGTCATCAACGCGATTCCGAAATCCCAGAAGATGGCGATCAGCGCCGGCATCGGCTTTTTCCTCGGGCTGATCGCACTGAAATCGGCGGGCATCGTGGTCGATCATCCGGCCACCCTGGTGACCGTCGGCGATCTGACCCAGACGACCGTCATCCTGGCCGTGCTCGGCTTCTTCGCCATCGTCGCGCTGGACCGCAAGGGCGTGCCGGGCGCCATAATCATTGGCATTCTCGCGGTCTCCGTCGTCGGCATGGTCCTCGGCATCTCGCCGCCGCCCGACACATTCGCGTCGATGCCGCCGTCGATTGCACCGACCTTCTTGGCCTTCTCCTTCTCCGATATGTTCGCGGTCGGGGTGCTGTCGATCATCTTCGCCTTCCTGCTGGTCGACATGTTCGACACGGCGGGTACCCTGGTCGGGGTCGCCGCGCGGGCCAATCTGCTCGATGCCGACGGCAAGTTGCCGCGCCTGCGCAAGGCACTGATCGCCGATTCGACGGCGACGATGGTGGGCGCAGCCCTCGGCACCTCGCCCGTCACCAGCTATATCGAAAGCGCGGCCGGCGTGAAAGTGGGCGGCCGCACGGGCCTGACCGCCGTGGTCGTCGGCCTGCTCTTCTTGCTCGCCCTGCTCTTCGCGCCGATCGCGGGCGCCATTCCTGCTTATGCCACGGCGCCGGCCATCCTCTTCGTGGCCTGCATCATGGCGCGCGGCATGGCTGATGTGGATTGGGACGAGATGACGGACGCGGTGCCTGCCGTGGTCACCGCCCTGGCGATGCCTTTCACCTTCTCCATCGCGACGGGGATCGGGCTCGGCTTCATCACCTATGTCGCGGTCAAGGCGTTGAGCGGCCGCTTTTCCGAGGTCAGCCCGGCCATGTATGCGGTCGCCGCCGTCTTCGTCGTCTATTTCTGGACCGGATAACAATAAACTGCGCATCCAACGCATACGCGTCTGGCGAGTCGATCTCGCCCTTACCGAAGGCCGGTACGGCTGGGGCGGCGGTCGCTATGTCGATTCCCTCGACAGCACCGTCGTCGCCGTCGATTCCGATACCGGCCTCACCGGCTGGGGCGAGGTTTGCCCGCTGGGCGCGGCCTATTTGCCCGCCTTCGCGACCGGTGCGCGCGCCGCGATCGCCGAACTCGCCCCCCTGCTGATCGGCGAGGACCCGCGCCAGTTCGGCCGGCTTGGGCATCTGATGGACAAGACGCTCAAGGGTCATAACTACGCCAAGGCGCCGCTCGACGTCGCCTTCTGGGACCTCGCCGCGCGGTCAGCGGGCCTGCCGGTCTCGGTCCTGCTGGGCGGGCGCCATACGGAGCGGCTGGACCTGATGCGCGCCCTGACCATTGACGCGCCGGAGAAGATGGCGGCCAAGGCCGTGGCCGAGCGGGACAAGGGCTTCAAGATCTTCCAGATGAAGGTGGGCGAGGAGCCGGGCGACGACGCGGAGCGGGTGCGCGCCGTGTGCAAGGCCTTGGGGCCAGGCATCCGCCTGGTCGTGGACGCCAATGCGAGCTGGCGGGCCGATCAGGCGATCCGCTTCTGCCGCATGATCAGGGACCAGGACGTCTATATCGAACAACCCTGCTCGAGCTACGAGGAATGCCTGAAGGTGCGGCGCTCGACCTCCCTGCCCTTCCTGCTCGACGAATGCTTGCTGACGGTCGAGGACGTGCTGCGCGCCCATTCGGACGGCGCGATGGACGCCATGGGCATGAAGATCAGCCGCATGGGCGGCTATACTAAATCGCGCCTGGTGCGCGATCTCTGCGCCCATCTCGGCATTCCCTTCACCTCGACCGAAAGCTGGGGCGGCGATATCGTGACCGCCACGGTCAACCAATTCGCCGCCGCGACCCCGGCCGATGTGCGGTTTTGGAGTTTTAATTTCAACAGTTATGTAACGCCGAGCTTCGCCGATCACGCGCCCAAGGCCGAGGGCGCCGAGATGCCGGTCTCGACCCGCCCTGGACTGGGGCTGGAGCCGGACCCGAAGAAGCTGGGCACGCCCCTCGCCGAATACGCCTAGAACCCAACCGAGCCCCTGAACCGAGGCATCCGCATCATGAAAATCACCAAGATCACGGCCTATCAGGTCGATATGCCGGTCGGCGAGGGCAGCTACAACTGGTCGGGTGGGAAATCCGTTTCGGTCTTCGATTCCACCATCCTGCGCGTGGACACCGATGCCGGAGTGACGGGCTGGGGCGAAATCTGCCCGCTGGGGCCGTTCTATCTGCCGTCCTACGCGGCCGGCGCGCGCGCTGGCATCCAGGAACTCGGCCCCCATGTGATCGGACTGAACCCGACCTATCTCGACGGGCTGAACGGTGTCATGGACAAGGCCCTGAAGGGCCATCCCTATGCCAAGAGCGCCATCGACATGGCCTGCTGGGATATCCTGGGCAAGGTCGCCGGTCTGCCGGTCTGCGCCCTGCTGGGCGGACGCTACGGCGAGTCCGTGCGGCTCTACCGCGCGATCTCGCAGGAGGCGCCGGAGAAGATGGCGGCGCGGGTCGCCGGCTACCGGGCCGAGGGTTATACAAAATTCCAGCTCAAGGTCGGCGGCGATCCGGATGTCGATATCGAGCGCATTCGCCAGACCAGCAAGAAGCTGATCCCCGGCGATATTCTGATCGCCGACGCCAATACCGGCTGGCTGATGCATGGCGCCGCGCGGGTCGTGCGCGCCGTCTCGGACATGGACGTCTATATCGAGCAGCCCTGCCTATCCTACAAGGAATGCCTGACCATCCGGCGGCGCACCAGCCATCCCTTCATCCTGGACGAATCGATCGACGGTCTTTCGACCTTCCTGCGCGCCCATGACGACGGCGCGATGGACACCATCAACCTCAAGATATCCAAGGTCGGCGGCCTGACCCGTGCTCGCACGATCCGCGATCTCTGCGTGCAGCTCGGCTATGCCATGACGATCGAGGACACTTGGGGCGGCGATATCACCACGGCGGCCATCGCGCATCTCTCCCATTCGACGCCGGAGGAGTTCCGCTTCGCGGCGACCGACTTCAACAGCTATGTCACGGTTTCGACCGCGGAAGGCGCCCCGCAACGGGTCGATGGCCGCATGGCAGCGAGCGACAAACCCGGTTTGGGAATCGAGCCGCTTATGGATGTGCTGGGCGATCCCATTTTCACGATCGGCTGACCCCATCCGTAGCATTCTCGCCATCGTCAATGCGGGGAGCGGCCGGGGTCCGGAAGCGCTTGACGACGCGGTGGCGCGGATGGAGGCGGCCGGGCTTTCCGTCAATCTGCGCGGCCCAGATGAACCGTCGAGCATCTCGGCAATCATCCGCGAGGACGGCCCCGGCTTCGATGCGATCGTTCTCGGCGGCGGCGACGGCACGGTCAGCCATTCCCTCCTCGCCCTGATGAAAGCTGACCGGCCCTTCGGCCCTTTTGTCCCTGGGCACGGCGAACGATCTGGCCCGGACCCTGGGCATTCCGTTCGAGCCTGCCGAGGCCGTCGAGATCATCGCCGCGGGACGGACCCGGCGGATCGACCTGGCAACGATCAACGACATACCCTTCGTCAATGTCGCCAGCATAGGCCTCGGGGTCGAAATCGCCCGCGCGCATGAGGAAAGCGGATTTCTCAAGCGCATCTTCGGCACCCTGAACTACGCGATCAGCCTGGCCTGCGCCTGGCATCAACACAGGCCGTATCATGCGACGGTCGTGGCCGATGGCGTCAGCCGGCGTGTCCGCTACATCCAGATCGCGGTGGGCAATGGCCGTCATTACGGCGGCGGGCTCACGATTGCCAAGTCGACGGATATCGACGATGGCCAGCTCTATGCCCATAACCTTCAACCAGTGGCCACGTTTACCTTGATGCGGCTGCTGCCGGCTCTGCGGCTCGGGCGACTGGAGAAAGAGGCGGAGGTGAAATTTTTCACCGCCACCGCTATCGAGATCACGACCGCCCGCCCGCGCAGCATTAACGTCGATGACGATCTCCGCGAACAGACACCCGCCCATTTCGGCCTCCTGCGCGGCGCCCTCGAGGTATTCGCGCGGGAGCCGCCGCCCCATATTGCGAACCAATGATCGGGAAGGGAAAGTCAAAGCCATGCTGAGAGACAATTTCCTGGCCGCGCTGCACGATGTCGTCGTTGCCTGCCGCGAAGCGGCCCAGCGCCACCGCGCCGCTTCCGAATCCTGCACCAGGAACGATGTCCGCCTGCTGGCCGATTTCGCCTCGGCCCGCGACAAGGAGGCCGACCGAATCGCCGAATTCATGATGCCCCAGGACGATCTGCCGCCCGGCATGCCGGAGGAACGTGAGCTGTTCGAATCGGCCGTTTCCCTGGCCACGGTGGCCTTCAGCCAGGACGAGACCGCTGGGCTGTTCGAGCGTTTAGATGCCAAGGAACTGGACGTCGCCGAAGCGGCCCAGGCCGGGCTCGACGCCAGCCACGAGGACAGCCTGACCGGCATGGTGACGGCATTGCGCAACGATGCCTAGATCGGGCTGACTGCCCACCGCCGAACCGGCTAGCGCCCTGCCCGCATTCAGGGCGGCGCGAGGGCCGCGATTTCCGCATGAACAGGACAGGCCGCGTGATGGGCGCCGGGCAGATAGCCGGTGCTCATCAGGAACTCGTTCACGACCTCCGGCCCCATGAATTTGAAGGTCTTGCGCATCAGCTTGGTCCATGACGGCAGGTCCATCGGATGCTGTTCGTCCAGCCAAGCGACGAAAGAACCGTGCTCGCGCGCAAGGGCCTGAACGACGCGGGCATTGTGGATGACGGCCCCGATCTTGAGGCGATTTCGGATGATCCGCGCATCCTCGCGCAGCCGCGCCTCATCGTCCGGGCCAAACGCCGCGATCCGGTCAATTTCGTAATCCAGAAAGGCCGCGCGGAAGCCCTCGCGCCGCTTCAGCATCAACACCCAGGACAGGCCGGCCTGGTTGATCTCCAGCACCAGCCGCTCGAACAGGACCCGGTCGTCGGAAACCGGAAAGCCGTATTCGGTATCGTGATAGGGCCCATGCCATTTATGGCCCGGCGCGATGGCGCAATAACTGCCCTCTGGCAAGGGGTCAGCCGCCACGCGACATCTCGCGGAACGAGATCAGGCCGGAATCGAGGACGAAATAGACCACCACCCAGAGAACGCTCGCGATCAAGGTCGTCACCGCGAACTTGAGCAGCAATCGGGGCCGTTTGGGTGCGCCATAAGCCTGACCCTCGACTTCCGGCGCATCCGCCTCGCGGTTGATGCCGAGAGGTAGGACCATGAAAAGGGTCAGCCACCACAGAATGATATAGACGACGATACTGCCGGCCAGATCCATCGCTCAGGCCTCCTCCAGTTCCACCAGGGTCCCGCAGAAATCCTTGGGATGGAGGAACAGGACCGGCTTGCCATGAGCGCCGATGCGCGGCTCACCATCGCCCAGAACGCGCGCGCCGGCGGCCTTCAGACGGTCGCGCGCGGCCAGGATATCCTCGACCTCGTAACAGACATGATGCATCCCGCCGGCCGGGTTCTTCGCCAGAAAACCGGCGATTGGTGAGCTATCGCCCAGCGGCTCCAGCAGCTCGATCTTGGTGTTCGGCAGGTTCACGAAAACCGTCGTCACGCCATGTTCCGGCATGGCTGCGGGCTCCGAGACCCGGGCGCCGAGCTGGTCGCGGTAGACCGCCGCGGCGCCGGACAGGTCGGGCACGGCGATGGCGACGTGGTTGAGCTTTCCGATCATGCTTTCACCATATAGCTCGGGCGGGTGACGCGCCTAGACGCGCACGATGTGGATATCGGTCGGCGGGCGCTTGCCGTGGCTGTCGCGGAGAGAGCGGCGCACCACGCGACGGGCCGTCTCGCGCAGGGCTTCGTCGTCCTTGCGCTCGCGCAGGCGCATCCCTTCGACGGCGAGTCGGACGGCCAAGATCGCCTCCTCCACGCCGGATCCGTCCGGGCTGTCGGAGAGGCCATGAACCGTCAATTGGGGATCGCGCAGCAGATGCCCCTCCCCGTCGACGACCAGGGTCGCGACCGCCGAGCCGTTCCAGCCTATCTGGCGTCGTTGGCGGATCGCCGTGCCCTCGACCTCTACCAACTTGGTGCCGTCCAGGGCCAGACGCCCGGCGGGCACTTCGCCGACGATGCCGGCCGGGCCGGGCGCGAGGCGGACGATAGAGCCGTTATAGGGCTCGATCGCCAGGGGCACCCGACAGTCGCGGGCGAGGACGGCATGGGCCTGCATATGGCGCAATTCGCCATGGACGGGCACCGAAATTTCCGGGCGCACCCATTGATACATGCGGGTCAGTTCGTCCCGGTTCGGATGGCCGGAGACATGAACGAAATGGTCCTTCTCGGTGACGATATCGACATTCATGCCCGCGAGCTGGTTCTGGAGCGCGAAGATCGACTTCTCATTGCCCGGGATGATGCGCGAGGAGAAAACCACCGTATCCCCCGCGTTCAGGGTGATATGCGGATGGTCGTCATTGGCGATGCGCGATAGGGCCGAACGCGGCTCGCCCTGGCTGCCGGTGCAGGCGATCAATACCCGCTCGGGCGGCATATAGGCGGCCTCGGCATCGCTCAGAAAATTCAGCCCGTCGAGATAGCCGGTTTCCTGCGCCGCCTCGAGCATCCGCCAGAGCGAACGTCCCGCGAGGGCGGCATGGCGACCCGTCGCCTGGGCCACCGCATGGACCGTTTCGAGGCGGGCGATATTGCTGGCGAAACAGGCGATGGCGACGCGCCGGTCGAGGCCTTTGACCAGTTCGATCAGGCTGTCCCGCAAGGCGCCCTCGGAGCCGGAATGGCCCGGCGAAAGGGCGTTGGTCGAATCGCAAACCATGGCGAGAACGCCTTCATCCCCCAAGGCGCGCAGGGTGGCCTCGTCGGCCTGCGGGCCCACCATGGGATCGGGATCCAGCTTCCAGTCGCCGGTATGGAGTACGGTGCCCAGATCCGTATGGATGATCAGGGCCTCGGGTTCCGGGATCGAATGGGTCAGGGTGACAAGCTGGATGCGGAACGGTCCCAACTCGAAATTCGCGTCCATGGGAATGATATGGAGCGGAACCTCGTCCTGAAGATCGTATTCCGCCAGCTTGCGGCGCAGCACGGCGGCCGTGAAGGGCGTGGCGTAGACAGGGCAGCGCAGGCGCGGCCAGAGGTACTGCACCGCGCCCAGATGGTCCTCATGGGCATGGGTCAGGACGAGGCCGACCAGGTCGTCGCGGTGAGCCTCGATGAAGGTGGGATCCGGCATCACCACATTGATGCCCGGCAGGTCCTCATCGGCGAAAGTGATGCCGAGATCGACCATCAGCCATTTGCCGGCATGGCCGTAGAGATTCAGGTTCATGCCGATCTCGCCCGAGCCGCCCAGCGGCACGAACAGCAGCTCTTCGTCGCGTGGAACGGTCATCTCGGGCGGTTCCGGTGGTAGATCTCCAGCAGGCCGCGCATGGTCAGGTCGGGATCGACATAGTCGATCGCCTCGGTCGCATCTGCGAAGAGCACAGCCAGTCCTCCAGTGCCTATCACGGTCGGGTCCTTCGCCCCGTATTCCGCGCGAATGCGCGCGACCAGCCCCTCGACCATCCCGACATAACCCCAGAAAATCCCCGATTGCATGGCCGGAACGGTGGACCGGCCGATGACCTGTTCGGGCCGCACGATACCGATGCGCGGCAGGCGCGCGGCCGCCATATAGAGCGCCTCCAAGGACAGGTTCACGCCGGGGGCGATGACGCCGCCGATATAGCTGCCCTCGGCATCCACTATATCGAAGGTCGTGGCCGTGCCGAAATCCACGATGATTTTCTCGCCCGGATAGCGGGCCTGCGCGGCCACGGCATTGACCAGCCGGTCTTCCCCGACTTCTGCGGGGTTGGGGAGCAGGACCGCCAAGCCGAGATCGACACCCCTGGCCCCAACGACCACCGGATCT
>CAUZWC010000107.1:0-9504 GCA_963583595.1 Alphaproteobacteria bacterium
ATCAATAGAATCCTCGTGTTTGCCCCCTCGCCCCCACCAGGGGGAGAGGGTTGCGGAGCCTTGGCGCTTTAGCGCCTAGGCGGAGCTGAGTGAGAGGGATGGCGCCGAGAAGCTTCTGCCTCGATAGCCCGTCCGAATTCCGCGCTCCCGTTGGACAAGGCAGCGTCGCGCGCCATATAAGGCCGCTCATGGTCACCACGCCTTTTATGAAGATGCACGGCCTGGGCAACGATTTCGTCGTGCTCGACGGCCGGGCGCATCCGATGCGTATCGATCCCGAGCGTGCGCGCGCAATCAGCGACCGGCGGCTGGGGGTGGGCTGCGACCAATTGATCGTCGTGCATCCGCCGCGCGATCCGGGGGCCGAGGCCTTCATGCAGATCCTCAACGCCGATGGCGACGAGGTCGAAGCCTGCGGCAATGCCTCACGCTGCGTGGCCGATCTGCTGATGCGCGAGAGCGGGCGGGACGGCACCGTGATCGAAACCGTCTACGGGTTGCTGCCGGCGGAGCGGGTGGAAGGCGGGCTGGTCGCGGTCGATATGGGATTGGCGCGCGCGCGCTGGGACGAGATTCCCTTGGCGGGCGAGACGGATACCGACCATGTCGATATCGAGGTCGGCCCCTTCTCCGACGGCTGCGCCGTCAATATCGGCAATCCGCATATCGTTTTCTTCGTGGACGACATGGACCTCATCGCCTTCGAGGAATACGGCCCTCTGGTCGAGAAGCACCCCCTGTTTCCCCGGCGCGTCAATGTCGAGGCCGTGCAGGTCCTGGCCCGCGACCGGCTACGCATGCGGGTCTGGGAGCGCGGCGTTGGCGTGACCCGCGCCTGCGGTTCGGGCGCCTGCGCCAGCCTGGTCGCCGCCGCCCGGCGCGGCTTGAGCGAGCGCAAGGCCGAGGTGATCCTGGATGGCGGACCGCTCGTCATCGAATGGCTGGAGAACGGCCATGTCCGCATGGCGGGCCCCGTGGCCCTGAGCTTCACGGGCGAGCTGGCCCCTTATCTTGCTCGCGATCTCGCCGGCGCCCTGGCTGGCTGACCCCACCATGGCCGCCCCCGACATCCTGACCTTCGGCTGCCGCCTCAACGCCTATGAATCCGAGATCATGCGGACCTTGGCGGCGGGCCAGGACGATACCGTCATCGTCAATACCTGCGCCGTGACCAAGGAAGCCGAACGCCAGGCCCGCCAGGCCATCCGCCGGACGGCGCGCGAGCGGCCCGGGGCGAAGATCGTCGTGACCGGCTGCGCCGCCCAGATCGACCCGGCCCGCTTCGCCGCGATGCCGGAAGTCGCCCGGGTCCTGGGCAATGTCGAGAAGCTCGATCCGAAAAGCTGGACGGCGGCGCCGAACGACCCGGTTCAGGTCGGCGACATCATGACCGTGCAGGAAACGGCGGGGCATTTGATCGACGGCTTCGGCGAACGCGCCCGCGCCTTCGTCCAGGTCCAGAACGGCTGCGACCATCGCTGCACCTTCTGCATCATTCCCTTCGGCCGCGGCCCGAGCCGCAGCGTGCCCATGGGGCGCATCGCCGAACAAGTCCGCCGCCTGGTCGAGGCGGGTTTCCGCGAGGTCGTGCTGACCGGGGTGGATATGACGGCCTATGGCGCCGATTTGCCGGGGCAGCCGAGCCTGGGCCAGATGGTGCGCCGCCTGCTGGCCGCCGTGCCGGAACTGCCGCGCCTGCGCCTTTCCTCTCTCGACGCGGTCGAGATCGATCCGGACCTGATGACCCTGTTCGGTAGCGAGGCGCGCCTGATGCCGCATCTGCATCTGAGCCTGCAGGCGGGCGACGACATGATCCTGAAGCGCATGAAGCGGCGCCACAGCCGGGCCGATGCCGTGACCCTCTGCGCCGAGATCCGCCGGCGCCGGCCGGATACCGTGTTCGGCGCCGACTTAATCGCCGGCTTCCCGACCGAGACCGAGGCGATGGCCAAGAACAGCCTGCGCCTGATCGAGGATTGCGGCCTGACCCATCTGCATGTCTTTCCCTTCTCGGCCCGGCCGGGCACCCCGGCGGCGCGCATGCCCCAGGTGCCGGGCGATCGGCGCAAGGCACGGGCCGCGCGCCTGCGCGCGGCCGGCGCGGCGGCCTTCCGGCGCTATCTCGAAAGCCAGGTCGGCGCGACCGCGCGGGTCCTGGTCGAGGAAGCGGGCTTCGGCCGGACGGAACATTATGCGCCCGTTCGTTTGCCCCATACGGCCGAGCCAGGTGAAATCATCGCGGTGCGGATCGCCGGGCTGGCCGAGGGCCAACTGATCGCGGAGGCGGCATGAGCGAGACACCCGCCGAGGGCCCCGAAGAAAACGAAAAGGCGGAAGGCCGGCGCTGGTTCGGCCTCCTCAAATCCGGGCTCGGGCGCTCCTCCGATAAGCTGACCGGCGGCATCACGGATATCTTCACCAAGCGCAAGCTGGACGAGGATTCCCTGGCCGAACTGGAAGAGCTGCTGATCATGGCCGATCTCGGCCCGGCCACGGCGGCCAAGGTGGCGGGCGATTTCGCCGGCGCGCGCTTCGGCAAGGACGTCACGCCGGAGGAGGTGCGCGGCGCCCTGGCCGAACAGATCGCGACAATCCTGGAGTCGACCGCCCGGCCGCTGGAGATCGATCCCGCGAAACGGCCTTTCGTCGTTCTGGTCGTCGGGGTCAACGGCACGGGCAAGACCACGACCATCGGCAAGCTGGCCAAACGCCTGCGCGACGAGGGCCGATCGGTCATGCTCTGCGCCGGCGACACCTTCCGCGCAGCGGCGATCGAACAGCTGCAGATCTGGGGCGAGCGGATCGGCGCGCCCGTGGTCGCGGGCAAGCAGGGCGCGAGCCCGGCCGGCCTGGCCTATGACGCCTTCGTCCGCGCCAAGGCCGAGGGCACCGAGGTGCTGCTGGTCGATACGGCGGGGCGCCTGCACAACAAGGCGCATCTGATGGAAGAGCTGGAAAAGATCATCCGGGTGCTGCGCAAGCATGACGAGAGAGCGCCCCACGCGACCCTGCTGGTGCTCGATGCCACGACCGGCCAGAACGCCCTGGCCCAGGTCGAAACCTTCCAGAAGGCCGCCCCCCTGACCGGCCTCGTCGTCACCAAACTCGACGGCTCCGCCCGTGGCGGCGTGATCGTCGCCCTGGCTGAAAGATTCGGCATCCCGGTCAACGCCGTGGGCGTCGGCGAGGGCGCCGAAGACCTGCGCCCCTTCTCCGCCCGCGACTTCGCGCGGGGGTTGATGGGGTTGGAGGGGTGAACAGACCCAACGACTGACCTTTATCCCCGATCCATCCTTCCTCACCCTGAGCTTGTCGAAGGGGGAGGATGGCACTCCAATGCCGTGCCACGGCCTCATACTTCGACAAGCTCAGCATGAGGCCGATCTGGGAGTCTTGCCATCATGACCTTGCGCGACGAATCCGACATCACAGGCTGGCACGCCCATATCTATTACAAGGACGCGGAAGAGCGCGGCCATGCCGCCGTGCTGCGCGAGGCCATCGAGGCGCGTTTCGAGATGCGCATGGGCCGCTGGCGAGACGAGCCGGTCGGGCCCCATCCCCGCCCGATGTTCCAAGTCGCCTTCGCCCCCGATGTCTTCCCCGCCATCGTCCCCTGGCTCGCCCTCAATCGCGGCTCGCTGGCCATCCTGATCCATCCGGAGACGGAGGACGTGGTCGCCGACCATGCCGAGCACGCCCTCTGGCTGGGCGAAAAGCTGCCCCTCGATATCCCGTTCTTGCGGAAATTCGATTCGGCCTGAGGCGGCAAACCGAAACCCATCTTGCCGTCATTGCCGGCGAAGCCCGGGCAAGCCAGCCACCGGAATCTGGATGCCCCGGACTTCGCCGGGGCATGACGAAATGAATGTGAGTAACCCTGGTAATGCCGACCCGAAAAATCGGACCGACGGAATCGCGTTCAACAACGACGGCGGCTGAATAACCCTAAGCACCATCGTTGCCCAGCAAAGCCCGGGCGATCCAGCCGCCGGCATCTGGATGCCCCGGGCTTCGCCGGGGCATGACGGGCCTTGGTGTGCGATGGCCTCTCCGATGCAAGCCGGATTTCTAGGGCGCCCTACCGCCCGTCCAAGGCCTCCAGAGTCCAGTCGATCAGGGTGCGGATCGAGTGTTCGCTGTTGACCCCGAACGCGGGATCGATCACCAGCGGGCCGGGGCGGTAGCCGATATTGCCCAGGCCGCGCTGGACCGCGTTCACGATGCGCACGTCCTCGGCCACGGTCGTGTCCAGGTCCTGGCGGGCGAGCCGTTCGATCGTGCCGGAGGGCGCGCCCTCGGCCGTGAACCAGGTGCGGTAGACATCGACCGAACCGACGGCGTCGTGCCGCCACAGATAGGTGTTCAGCAGGCTGCCGGGATAGACCTGGAAGGAGAAGCCGGGCCAGAGGAACCAGGAACTGTACTGCCCGGCATGTTCGCTGGCCGAGAGATCGACCGGATAGGTCATGCGCTCGAGATTGGCGGCGACCGTGGTGTGGCGCAGGCAATGGCCCTGGGCGCGGATGTCGTAGGCGTTGGGATCGACCACCCCGGTCGAGAAGGTCGGGTGGGTGACGCGGCAGTGATAGCACTCGTTGTAATTCTCGACCGAGACCTTCCAGTTGCAGGCCTCGAGCACCGCGTTGGTCAGGACCGGGCGGAGCGAATCGATCGCCGGCACATAGGCGCGCAGCTGATGTTCGAGTTCGGGATACCAATCCCCCATCGGTTTCGCCTCGGGGTCCAGATTCACGAAAACGAAGCCGCAGAAGACCTCGACCTTGGCGCCGGTCAGACAGATCGCGGAGAGATCGAAACCCGGCACCTTCTCGGCATTGGGCGCGGCGCGCAGGCGGCCGTCCAGCTCGTAGGCCCAGGCGTGATAGGGGCAGCGCAGCACGCGGGCATTGCCGCTGCCCTCGACCAGCTCGTGCCCGCGATGCATGCAGACATTGTGAAAGACGCGGATGTCGCCCGCGCGGTCGCGCAGGGCGAAGAGGCCCTGGCCGCAGATATCGAAGGCGACATAATCGCCGGGCTGGGCGATCTCCGACTGATGGCAGGCATATTGCCAGGTGCGGAAATGGATCGCCCGCTTCTCCCGCTCGTAGATCGCCGGGTCCGTGTAGTAACGCGCCGCCAGGGCCGTGGCCGGCGCTTGGCCGTGCATGGAAACCGCCGCTTCCGCCATCGCTTTTACTCCCTGCAAAAGCCAACGCTGCCACGGTAGAGGTAAAAGATTGCGCCGTCTCGGCCGATATGCGGATTCGCGGGTCGCCCCGCCCGGCCGACCTAAAGAGACAAATGCGGGCGGGCCGCTTCGAAGACTGTCTGGTCGATGCCGTAGCCGCAATAGGCGATCTTGGCGGCCGAGACCAGCTGCGCGGCGCCGTGGGGCTTGCGCGCATGGGCGAATTCCCGCGCCGCGTCGTCGACATGCTCGAAGGCATGCATCTCGGTGAAGCTGTCCCGGCAGACCATCTCGGTCAGCCGGCGCAGGAAGCGGTCGGGATCGTGGCCGCAATCGGCGTATTTCCGGGCCAGGGCCATGACATGGCGGGTGCCTTCATCGGCCTTCATGCCGGCGCGGCCGCCGCCCGAGAAGACCGCGTCGCCGACTGGCGGCTTGACGGCGACGGCAGCGTCCAGCGCCGCCAGCAGGGCATCGGCATCCTCGGGCAGGCCGGCCGTGTCGAATGTCGCCTCGTGCTTGACCTTATCCTGGCTCAGGCGGATTTCCGGACCGAAGGCCCAGGACAACAGGGCCAGCAGCTTCAGGCGCAACGGCATCTTGTCGAGCCCAATCAGATAGCGCCGCACCGAAACGCCATTATGCATATGGACGTCGAGCGGATTGCCGTAATCGCTGCGCATATGGATCACCGCCGCCCCGCCCGCGAGCGCCTCGATCACCCCCTCCATCGACAGGCCGCCGGCCAGCGCCTCGGCCATCATCGGCGGCAGCGTGTCAAAATCCGTCACGGCGCCGATGCGCGCGCCGAGATCGGCGACGGCATTGTCCTCGGCCGGGCCGGTCTTCACCGGCGGCGGATTGTCGAGCAAGCCGTGCCGGGCGATCAATTCCTCCAATTCGCCGAGGCGGCCATAGACATCGAGACCGGCGCGGAAGAAATCAGCCGCGCCATCGCCCTGGATCACCGAGAGCGGCGGCGAAGCCAGCCAACGGACCACCGGACGCAAGACGAATTCCGCCTTGTCCCAGCCGATCAGGTCCAGGGTCTGAGAGGCGAAGACCGGATAGAGCAGGAAATGATCGTCCAGGGCATGGCGCCAAAGCGCGGCGTCGAGGATCGTGGCCAAGGTGGCGACGGGGCCGCAATCGCGCAGCACCGCGCGCAGATGGCGCTCCGCCACGACCGGAAGCTGGTCGCGGATCGCATCGGCCAGCGCCGCCGCGGCGGCATCGCCAGCCAGCCCGCCATCGCCCAGTTCGGCCATGACATGGGGACCCATGGCGGGGGAATGGACCTGCTGGTTGGCCAGATGGACGCTGTGGACGACAGGCAGATAGGCCCAGTCGCCCGTCAGGCGGCCGACCGCACCCTCCACCGCGCGGAGTCCGGTGACCATATGCAGGGGGCCGCCGTGATGATCGAAGGGGATTTCCGTGCCCCGGCTGATCGCCACCGCCGCGGCCGCGAGCAGATCGCGCGGCGCGGTGCCGTCGCGCAGGCGGCGGATCGTTTCCCCGACGATGGCCTCGGGCGGCGTGTCCTCGACGAAGGCGACGAGCGGGGCCAGGCCGTTCTTCAGGGCAAGGGGTTCGGGCATGCGCATGGCGGGCTCCTCGGCTCCGGGTTAGGTCCCCACACTAGGCCCGGATGGCGAGAAGTTTAAGCCGGGATTTGACCCAGCATTTGACCCAGCATTTGACCCAGCATTTGACCCAGCATTTGACCGGGGCGCCGTCCTGCCCTAGTTGAGCGACGATGAACCAGTTCACCCGCTTCCTCATCAATATCGGTCCGTTGGCCACTTTCTTCATCGCCTATAATCAGGGCGACCTGATGGTCGCCACCGGTGCCTTCATGGCTGCGACGATCGTGGCCCTGGCCGTGAGCTATGCGATCGAGCGACACATTCCGAAAATGCCCCTGGTGACGGGCGTGGTTGTGATGGTCTTCGGCGGGCTGACCCTGTGGCTGGCCGACGAAACCTTCATCAAGCTCAAGCCGACCATCGTCTATTCCGCCTTCGCCATCGTGCTGCTGGGCGGCTTGGCCACCGGGCGGCTGCTGCTGAAGCCCCTGTTCGAAATGGCCTTCAAGCTGCGCGACGAAGGCTGGCGCATCCTGACCCTGCGCTGGGGCGTGTTCTTCATCGCCATGGCGATCCTGAACGAGATCGTCTGGCGCTCGATGTCGACCGATACCTGGGTCGATCTCAAGGTCTTCGGCTTCCTGCCGATCACCCTGCTCTTCGCGATGACCCAGATGCCTCTGATCCGACGCCATATGATCGAAGAGCCCGAAGAGGCCGGAGAAGCCTAGCGCTGCACCAGCCGGTCGGCCGTTTCGCCCGCCGGATTGGCAAAGGGCGGGAAGCTCGGCAGATCGCGCGTCTCGCGATGGGCATGAAGCGCCCAGCGCACGGTCGGGAAGGCGATATCGTCCCAGGGAATGTCGTCCCAATCGAACAGCCGCACCTCGCGCGTCTCCTCCGCCGCCACCACATCCGGCGACAGCAGTCGGGCGCGGTAGATGAGCTGGACCTGACTGAGCCGAGGGATGTCGTAGACCGCCAGAAGCTGGTCGATCGCGATTCTAGCCCGCGCCTCCTCATGGGCCTCGCGCGCCGCTCCGGCCATGGGCGATTCGTTCAGTTCGAGATAGCCCGCGGGCAAGGTCCAGAAGCCGCTGCGCGGTTCGATATCGCGCAGGCAGAGCAGGACGCGGCCCTCCCAGGTGCAGACCGAGCCGACCACCACCTTCGGATTGTCGTATTGGATATAGCCGCAATCGCGGCAGACCAGACGTTCCTGGTTGTCGCCTTCCGGCACCCGGCGATGGAATTTTTTCAAGTCGTGATCCTGCGTGGTCATCCCGGAACTCTGGGATGGATGCCTGCCGCTGGCAAGGTATCCGGTCTAGCAGGCTGTTGAAAAAGGAGTGTTGTGCCCATCATCCTTCGAGACGCTCGCTCACGCGAGCGCCTCGAAGGATGAGAAAATAACACCTTAGCCTCACCTTGAGGAGGCCCGCAGAGCCGTCTCGAAGGACCTCCCTGCCTTTTTCAACGGCCTGCTAGGCGACGATATCCAGATAGCGGCCTCGCGGCGCGGTGGACGCGGCAAGCGGTTCCGGCGCGGGTTTGGGCGTGGCGGCCTGCGGCGCGGCCGGTTTGGGCGCGGTCAGACCAGAGATGGCATGGAGGAGGGAGGTGCTGGGGGTCATGGCGGGCAGAATGGCGCCCGCATGGCTAACGAGAGGTTAACGGCGCACCGGATTCAGCCGGCGAAGCGCGGCTCGGGCAGCCCGGGAATATCGAGATCTAGGGCGAAGACATGGCCGGCCAGGGGTTGCTGCGCGCGGGCCTCGTCGTCCAGACCGTCCCAGGCAGAGGTGATGTAGAGGGTCTTCAGCTCCGGGCCGCCGATCGTCAGGCTGGTCGGCCGCTCGACCGGGGTTTCCACCACCCGGTCGATGGTCCCGTCGGGGCGGTAGCGCAACACCCGCCCGCCGCCCCAATTGGCGCTCCACACCCCGCCCTCACTATCCACGGTCAAGCCGTCCGGCCGCCCCGTCGCCTCGTCCACCACGGCGAAGTCGCGGCGGTCGGAATTTTCCCCCGCCGCCGGGTCGTAGTCATAGGCATAGATCCGCCCGACCCGGGTATCGGTGTAATACATGGTGCGGTTGTCCGGGCTCCAGCCGATGCCGTTGGAGGTGCGGATGCCGCTTTCCCGCCGGGCATGGGTGAAATCCGCCTCGAAGCGGTAGAGGTATCCCTTGGGCCGGCGCGGCAGACCCGCGAAATGCATCGTTCCGGCCCAGAAGCGGCCGCGCCGGTCGCATTTGCCGTCGTTGAACCGATTCTCCGGGTTCTCCGCCGCCAGATCGACGACCTGCTCCGCCGCACCACTCTCGAAATCGAAGGTGAACAAGCCGTGGCGCAGGGCCAGCACCGCCCCCCCGCCCTCGCGCAGGGCGAAGCTGCCGATCAGATCGGGCAGCAGCCAGCGCGTCAGGGCGCCCGTGTCCGGATGCCAGCACAGCAGTTCGGGCGCCATGCTGTCGACGAAATAGAGTGCCTGCTCGCGCGGGCACCAGACCGGCCCCTCCCCCAGGCGAACGCCGATATCGAGCGCCACCCGGAGGTCGCTCACCGGAACAGGCTCCGGATGCTCTCCAGCTTGTCGAAGGCGCTGCGCGTTTCGGCCGTCATGTCGCGATTGCAGGTCGTGTCGAAGCCGGATCGAGAGGTGCGGACGACGTCGTATTGGCTCTTGAAAGCGCCGTCGTATTGGGTCTGGAAGTAATA
>CAUZWC010000108.1:0-9443 GCA_963583595.1 Alphaproteobacteria bacterium
TCTGGAAGAATGAAGCGCAGTTCCGTTTCCTTGTTGCCCCGCGACCACAGGCTATGGAAGGCCGAGACAAGATCGTTGAGGTAGAAGGCCAGCCTGTGGGGCTCATGCGCCTCGGCCGCCAATTCGACCTGACGCGGCCATCCGGCGATCAGCCGGATCAAACCAAGCTCGTCGGGGTCGGTCAAGCGGCTCAGATCGGCCTCGGCCAGGGCCTCGGGCGAGGAGTCGAGCCCCGGCTGCGCCTCGGCCGCGTTGCGCAGGGCTGAATAGGCCCGTGCATGGCCGTATTGCACATAGAAGACGGGGTTCTCGAGCGATTGCTCGGTCACCTTGATCAGATCGAAATCGAGCTGGGCGTCATTCTTGCGCGTCACCATCATGAAGCGCACGACATCCTTGCCGACCCGGTCCACGACCTCGCGCAGGGTGACGAAAGTGCCCGCCCGCTTGCTCATTTTGACCTGATGGCCGTCCTCCAGCAGGTTCACCATCTGGCAGAGCTTGACGTCGAGCGCCCCTTTTCCGCCCGTTATCGCCTGGACGGCCGCCTTCATGCGCTTGACGTAGCCGCCATGGTCGGCGCCCCAGACGTCGATCATATCGTCGAAGCCGCGTTTGAACTTGTCGCAGTGATAGGCGATGTCGGACGCGAAATAGGTCCAGCTGCCGTCCGACTTCTTCAGCGGCCGGTCCACGTCGTCTCCGAAATCGGTCGAGCGAAACAGGGTCTGGGGGCGCGGCTCCCAATCCTCGGGCGTCTTGCCCTTGGGCGGCTCCAGGACCCCGGTATAGATCAGGCCCCGGGATTCGAGATCGGCCAGGGCCTCGTCGACCCGTCCGCCCTCGACCAGAGCCCGTTCCGAGCTGAATCCGGCATGGCGGATGCCCAAAACCGCCAGATCCTCGCGGATCAGGCCCATCATCGCGTCGATCGCGAAGGCGCGGACGATGGGCAGCCATTCCGCCGGCGCCATGTCGCGCAGGCGCCCGCCCTCTGCCGCCGCCAGGGCCTGGCCGGCGGGCACGAGATAGTCGCCGCGATAGGTCCATTCCTGGTCCGGACAGTAGCGGGCGAAGGTTTCTTCCGTCGCCGGCTCCCCGAGGGCTTCGAGATAGCGCAGGAAAGTCGAGCCGGCGAGCTGATCGACCTGGGCCCCGGCATCGTTGATGTAATATTCCCGCTCGACCGCGTATCCGGCCTTTTCCAGCAAGGCCGCCAGGGCGTCGCCAACCACAGCGCCCCGGGCATGGCCGACATGAAGCGGCCCGGTCGGATTGGCGGAGACATATTCGACATTGACCCGCTTGCCCGCGCCCATCGCGGAATCGCCATAGGCAGGGCCGGTGCGCAGCGCCTCAGCCAGAAGCCCGTGCCAGACCGAATCGGCGAGGCACAAGTTCACGAAACCGGGACCGGCGGTTCCGGCCTTCACGACTTCGGGCAAACCGCCGAGGCGCGCGGCGAGCAACTCCGCAATGTCGCGCGGCTTGCGCCCCGACGGCTTGGCAAGAACCATCGCCGCATTGGTCGAAAGGTCGCCATGGGACGGGTCGCGCGGCGGCTCCACGGTGACGCGCGAGAGATCCAGGCCGGAGGGCAGATCACCAGCCGCTGCCATATTCTCAAGTTTTTTGCGAATAATATCTTCGAACTGACTGTAAATATTCATAACTTATTATCTCTAACTATCTTTATTTGGTTAGTTTTTCGTGCTCGCCAAAGGCGAAACGGTCGGTCATCCCCGCGATGTAATCGCCCACGATCCGCGCCACGGCTCGGGTATCGCTGGCCTCTTTCGTCTCGATCCGCCATTCCGCCGGCAGACGGTCCGGCTGGGAGAGATACAGGGTGAAGAGGTCTCTGACCACCGTCGCCGCAAGGTCGGTCTCCACCGTCACCCGGGGATGGCGATACATGCGGGTATAGAGGAAGGCCTTGATCGCCATATTCTTGGCTTCCATGGCCCGGGAAAAACCGACCAAGGACCGGCCGAGCGCGCGCACCACCGCCACATCCGCCGGCGCCGCCTCCGCCACGCGCCGGCCGGTTTCGGCGATCAGATCCTCGACCATGGCATGAATCAGGCGGCGCACGGCCTCATGGATCAACCGCGGGCGCTCGATATTGGGGTAGCGCGCCGCCACCGTAGCGAAGGCTTCGCCGACCAAGGGCAGTTCGATCAGATCTTCCGGCTCGAACAGGCCGGCCCGCAAACCGTCGTCGAGATCGTGGTTGTTATAGGCGATATCGTCGGCCAGGGCGGCGATCTGGGCTTCTGGCCCCGGCCAGGTGCCGACTTCGAGGTCATGGCGCGCCAGATAGGCCTCCAGGGCCTCGGGCGCGTCACCGGCGGCCAGGGCGATAGGCCCGTTATGCTTGGCCAGCCCTTCCAGGGTCTCCCAGGTCAGGTTGAGGCCGTCGAAGGCGGCGTAGCGCCGCTCCAACTCGGTCACGAGGCGCAGGGCATGGGCGTTGTGGTCGAAGCCGCCATAGGGTGCCATGGCGGCGTCCAGCGCATCCTCCCCCGCATGGCCGAAAGGGGTATGGCCCAAATCATGGGCCAGGGCGACCGCCTCGCCCAGATCCTCGTTCAACCCCAGGCGCCGGCAGATGCTGCGGGCGATCTGCGAGACCTCGAGGCTATGGGTCAGGCGTGTGCGGTAATGGTCGCCCTCGTGATAGACGAAGACCTGGGTTTTATATTGCAGGCGGCGGAAAGCCGTGGAATGGATGATGCGGTCGCGGTCGCGCTGAAAGGCGGAGCGGCCCGGATCCTCGGATTCGGCATGCAGACGGCCCCGGCTCGCGTCCGGGCGCGATGCGTAGGGCGCGGGCGCCCAGACAGGGTCTTTGGAGGCCGTTCGGTTTGACATCACCATCGCAATGCTTACATAGCGATTGCGACGCCAATTAGGCAGTCTTTTCCGCGAGGAAGTGCCAGCACATGACCGAAGCGACGAGACAGGCGACAGATGGGGCGACAGACGCCGCGGCCGAGACCCTGCACCTGGAGGGCCCCGAGCGGGTCGCCGCAAGCCGGTTCGGCCTGTCCGACGGCGCCGTCAGGCGCATCAAGGCCATGCTCGCCAAGGAAAACGATTCCGCATCGTTTTTCCGCGTTTCCGTGACCGGCGGCGGCTGTTCCGGCTTCCAGTACGAATTCAGTTTCGACACGGAAATGGGCGAGGAAGACCTCGTCTTCGAACGCGATGGCGTGCGCCTGGTGATCGACGAAATGTCCCTCTCCTTCGTCGATGGCGCCGAACTGCGCTACGAGGAAGAACTCGTCGGCGCCTATTTCAAGATCGAGAACCCCAACGCCACCAGTTCCTGCGGCTGCGGCAGTTCGTTTTCGATCTGAACGACGCCGGATCCGGCTTGGCGGCCGGAAGGACCCGCCCGCATCGCTGTCTCCCCCGCGCGCCCTGTGCTAAGACCCGGCGGTTCCTTAATCGCTTGTCCGCAGGGCTCCTCCGCCATGATCAAGATCGCCACCTGGAACGTGAATTCGGTCAGGGCGCGGCTGCCGAACCTGCTGGCCTGGCTGGAGAGCGCGGCGCCGGACGTCGTTCTGCTCCAGGAAATCAAATGCCTGGAAGAAAACTTCCCGGAGATGGAAATCGGCGATCTCGGCTACAACACCGCCGTGGTCGGGCAGAAGAGCTATAACGGCGTCGCCATCCTCTCCAAGCACCCCCTGGCGATCGAGCACAGGACCTTGCCCGGCGACGAAAGTGACGAACAGGCGCGTTATATCGAAGCGCTGGTCGAATGCGGCGAGCGGCCGGTGAGGGTCGCCTCGATCTATCTGCCCAACGGCAATCCCATCGACACCGAAAAATTCCCCTACAAGCTCGGCTGGATGGACCGGCTGGTTGACCATGCCCAGGGCTTGATGGACCTGGACGAGTGTTTCGTCCTGGCCGGCGACTACAACGTCTGCCCGACCGGTGCCGATGTCTACGACCCGGTCGGCTGGCGCGACGACGCCCTGTGCCATGCGGAGACACGCCGGCGCTTTCGGACTCTGGTCAACCTGGGGCTGACCGACGCCTTCCGGACCCTGCATCCCGAGCCGCACCGCTACAGCTTCTGGGATTATCAGGCCGGGCGCTGGCAGAAGGACGAAGGGGTTCGAATCGACCACCTGCTGCTCTCGCCCCAGGCGACCGACCGCCTGATCGAGGCGGATATCGACAAGGGTCCGCGCGGCAAGCCCAAGGCATCCGATCACACCCCTGTCTGGTGCACTCTGGAAGATTGAGGCGGCGCCCCTCGCCCTCTCATCGGAAGCCGGTTATTGCGGCGGCTTCAGGTGAAAATACGGCAGCGGTGACTCGGCGCACGGCGCGAGCGGACCGGGCACCTGAAACGCCACGATCGGCAAGGTTTTGAGATAGACCGCCAGGGCGCGGGCATCGGACCGATCCAGGCCGCCATAGGACGGCCAGGGCATGATCGGGACCAGCTGGCGCCCATCGGGCCGCATACCTGTGACGGCCAAGACGATTTCCTCCTCGCTCCACTACCCCAGGCCGGTTTCCGGGTCGGGGGGCAGGTTGGGCGGATAGAAGATGCCGAGACCGGGAATTTCGAAACCGGTATCGCCGCCGCCGAGAAACCGGCTCATGTCCGGATTGCCCTGCATCGCGCCGGGCGTGTGGCAGCCCATGCAGTCCATGATTTCGGTGAGATACTTGCCGCGGGCGACCGGGTCTTCGGCCGCCTGAGCGGCGCCTGCGCATCCCAACGCGACGAACGCCGCACCACGTCCCATAACCAGCCTCTTCCCTATTTCGATCGAAGACCTGCAATCCACCCGATGCGCGAAGGCTCCCCGATGGGGTTGCACTTCGAGGACCTCGGCCGTGCCGATGCCCTGGACAGGGGGGGTCTCACCGCGATCCTGTTCGCCATGACTGATACCAGAACACTCGAAGCCGGATGCCTCTGCGGCGCGGTTCGATATCGGATAGCGGGGCCGCTGGGCAAGCAAACGCATTGCCACTGCAACCTGTGCCGCCGGGCGAGCGGCGCGCCGGTGGTCACCTGGGTGACCGTGGCCCCGGGCGATTTCACCCTGACCCGCGGGATCCTCAGGAAATACCGCTCGACCCCACAGGGCCAACGCGGCTTCTGCGCCGCCTGCGGCAGCCAAATCACCTTCGACGCCTTGAACCTGCCGGACGAAGTCGACGTGACCGCCGCCACCCTGGACGATCCCGAAGCGGTTCATCCGAAAAAACACATCTGGACCGGCAGCCGGACCAACTGGCTGATCATGAATGACGGCCTGCCGGAACGCGAGGCCTATTGATGCGATGCGAAGAGGAGACCATGCGATGAGCCAAGACCAGTTCTATACTGGCGGCTGTCTCTGCGGCGCCGTCCGATTCGAGGCGCGGGGCGAAGCCGTGAGCACCAGCCATTGCCATTGCGACATGTGCCGCCGGGCGAGCGGCGCGCCGGTCGTGACCTTCATCGGGTTCAAGGTCGATGACACGACCCAGACGAAGGGCGCGCCGAAAATCTACAAATCCTCGGCCTTCGCCGCGCGCGGCTTCTGCCCAGATTGCGGCTCGCAGCTGACCTTCCAGTTCGACAAGCACCCCGAGAGGGTTTCTTTCAATGTCGGCTGCCTCGACAATCCAGAACTGGCGCAGCCGACCCGCCATCTTTTCGCCCAGGAAGCCATCTCCTGGATGAAGATGGATGACGGCCTGCCCCACCAGGAGGGCGGCTCCGGCGGCAGAAGCTGACCCTCCCCCCGCCGCGCGATAGCACCGGTCAGTAGCCCCGGTCGAAATCCACGGCGTTGAGCAACGGTTCGCCTGCGCGGGCGCGGCGATAGTTCTCGGCGACCTGCGCCGCCGCGGTCTTGGGCCGGGCAAAGCCGGCGACATGGGGAGTCATCAGGACCTTGGGATGGGTCCAGAACGGACTGTCCTGGTGCAACGGTTCCTGCTGGAAGACGTCGAGGGCGGCGCCGGATAGATGCCCGGAATCGAGAGCCGCCAGGATATCCGCTTCGACCTGCTGGCCGCCCCGCCCCATATTCGCGACGACGGCGCCGCGCGGCAGCCTAGCGATCCTGTCCTTATCGATGATGCCCTCGGTCTCCGGCGTCATGGGCAGGACGGAAAGCATGAAATCCGAGCCGGCAAGGAAATCGTCCAATTGGTCCCAGCCGTGATAGCAGCGCACCCCGTCGATCCGCTTGGCCGTGCGGCTCCAGCCCGAAACCGGGAAGCCGAGGTGCGCGATCTTGCGAGCGACATCGCCGCCGATGGCGCCCATGCCCATGATCCCGACCCGCGTATCCTCCGGATCGGTGGCGCCCAGATTGACCCATTCCCGCCGCTCGCGCAGGGCAGTGTATTCGGGCATGCGGCGATGGAAATGGAACAGGGCGTAGATCGCCCATTGCGCCATCTCGACGACCAGCAGGGGGTCGACCAGGCGCGCGAGCGGCACCCCTTCCGGGCGGTGCGGATCGTCCAGGATATTGTTGACCCCGGCGCCCAGTTTCATGATCGCCTTGAGATTCGGCAGTTGGGCGAAGAGCCCGTCCGGCACCTGGCCGACCAGGACCATGTCGATCTCTTCCGGCTTGCCGAGATCGGGCCAGATCCGCACCTCTATCTCAGGATCCTGCTCG
This sequence comes from Alphaproteobacteria bacterium, assembly GCA_963583595.1. Lineage (GTDB taxonomy): Bacteria > Pseudomonadota > Alphaproteobacteria > CADEGL01 > CADEGL01 > JABIRQ01. The sequence goes on from CAUZWC010000108.1 coordinate 6,660, forward strand.
CGCAGCCGGCGCGCCCATTCCTCGTCGTCGTGATTCTCGCTATTCACCAAAAGCGCCATGATCTTTCCCCCCCTCTCTCGAATTCAGCCGGCCACCGGTCTTGCGAAGACCGGGCCATGCGGCGCCAGGCGCAAACCCCGTCGCAGCTTCCTATAGTCGAGCGCCAGAGTATCCGCGATGCTCGGCCCCGGCGCGGTGACGATCAGGATCGCCTCGGCGAGGGGCTGGAAATCGGCGCGAAAATGGACCGAGCTCTTGAGGCCCAGGATCCGCACCTCCGCCGGCTCCACCCCCAGATGGCGGAACATCGCCTGATCGGCGGCCTGCTGCTTGCGGCTGCTGACCACCACGCGGACCCCGCCGCTTTCCAGCAACGCCATCGGGCCGAGCTGCATCCGGCTGCCCTTGTAGAAGGGCCCGGTGGCCAGAAATTCCCCGTCGCCCAGGGCCGCGACCCGCCATTGCCCTTCGAGCGGCTTGCGCGCGGGCAGGCCCGAGCCTTCTCCGATGCCCCGAGAGAGCACAGCCCCCTGCCCCGCCGCATGGGCGGCCGCGGCCGTGGCCGCGTCGTTCAGAATACCCACAACCGCACCTTGCGCGCCGAGCCGGATGAGCGATTCGATCAGGCCGGTGGTGTCCGAATCCGCGCCGGCGCCGGGATTGTCCTGCGTATCGGCAAGCAGGACGGGGCGCGTGGCCGATCTAGCGATGCGCATGGCTTCGCGCACCGCATCGCCAGGCGACCAGTATTCCGAGACGAATTCCCCTTCGGCCGCCTCGATCGCCGCGGCGACGGTCTCCACCGCGACCTCCGCATCGCGCGCGTTCCGGGCATAGGCGACGACGCTCGGCCCGCATTCGCGGATATCGGCCAGGGGGAACCCCATGCACAGGCTGACATGCCCGACCGCGTCCCGCTCCAGAACGCCCAGGGCCTCGTAGATCGCTTCGGCCGGCGCCGTCATGGTGCATTGGCTGGTCAGGGGAATGAGGAACGGGCTTTGCCAGAAGGCCTTATGGCTATACCCCGATCCGCCGATCAGCCCCAGAAGAAGGCGAGCCGCCCGCGCCCCGGTCTCCGCCATGTCGATATGAGGGTAGGTGCGATAGGCGACCAGGGCGCTGGCCTGCTCGACCATCAGGGGAGTCACATTGGCGTGCAGGTCCAGGCTGGCGACGATCGGCATGTCCGGCCCGGCTATCTCGCGCACCCGGCGCAGCAGCTCGCCCTCGCCATCCTCAAAATGCTCGGTCACCATCGCGCCGTGCAGTTCGAGATAGATGCCGTCCGCCGGCAGGGCGGCAGCGATATCCTCCAGCATCATCGCTGCGATACGCTCATAGGCGTCGCGCGTGACCGGCGCGGAGGGATTGGCCTGGGCCCAGACGGCCGGCACCAGTTCGGCCCCCGCCGCGCGCGCCTCGGGCACGAATCCGCCCATGCCGACATTGATTCCCTCAACGGCCTCGAACAAGCCCTCGCCGCGCTGCAGGGCGGGCCAGGCGCCAGGCGTCGCGAACGCCTCGTAACCCGCCGGGGTCGGCGCAAAGGTGCTAGTCTCGTGCTGAAACCCGCCGGCGACGATGCGCGCCATGGTCTGTCCCTCCACCTGAAGATGTGTGATGGATATTACTGTCCGGACTCCGGATGACGACTAGTCTTTCGCATGATCGACGGTGAAACTAGCACGGGAGGCTCGCAGGCCCCATGACCAGAACCAACGCGCGTTGTATTATCGTCCTGTTCGCCCTGAGCATGTCAGCCGCCCCGGCGGCGGCGCAGGAAGCCGAGAACGAGATCGGCTATGTCAGCCAGCAGACCTATTACGACGCCACGGGCCAGCGAGTCTCGGGCGTGGTCGAGAATCTACGCTATCGCACAGATGTCTGGTCGAACGAGATCGTGCGCACCGGCGGCCAGGCGACCACCACTTTGCGCTTTCTCGACCGGACGATCCTCTATGTGAGCAATAACAGCGAAGTCGTGCTCGACCGCTTCGTCTATAACGACAAAACTGAAACCGGCCAGGCCGCGATTAACTTCGCCAAGGGCACCTTCCGCTTCGTCACCGGCAAAATGACCAACAAGGACGGTTTCGACCTCCGCACCCCTACCGCCGCGATCGGCATTCGCGGGACCGATTTCAAGGTCAGCGTCGCGCCCAACGGCACAACGACGGTGAGCGTGCTGGCGGGCGACGTCACCCTGTCTTCCCTGACCGGCGGCGGAGAAACCAATCTGAGCGCCGGCCAAAGCGCCTCAGCCAACGGGCTCGGCGTTAGCGGCGCCGAAGCCGGCGATGCCATCGGCAGCGGCATGAACCTGTCCGGCGATTCCGCAGGCGGCGGCGGATCGGGTGGGGGCGGCGGCGGTGATGGCGGCGGCGGCGGTGGCTATTAGAACCGTTCCTCAACTAACTCCAGTTGCTTCGGTCGGTAAGGTTTGGCCATCGCGGCGCAGCGACAACGAAGAGGAAGACCGATGAAAGCGACACTTGCGCGTTCCTTGATCGCCCTGCTCGCCCTCTGCTTCGCGGTCGCCGTCCCCGCTGCCGCGCAGGACGGTGAAAAGGAGATCGGCTATGTCAGCCAGAAAGCCTTTTTGAGCGCCAGGGGCCATCGGGTATCCGGCGAGACCGAGGCATCTGGAATACAGGACCGAGGTCTGGCCAAACGAAACCGTGCGCACCGGGGGCCCAGGGCATGACCAACCTGCGCTTCCTCGACAAGGCCAAGCTGCAAGTCAGCAACAGCGAGGTCGAGCTGGATAGCTTCGTCTATGAC
>CAUZWC010000109.1:0-9427 GCA_963583595.1 Alphaproteobacteria bacterium
TTTTCAGCGAGCCCGTCATCGAGATCGAAATCTTCGCTGACGGCGGGACCAATCTCGATTTCCGGGCCGAAGCGCCGGCCGGCAGTTCGGAGGCTAAATCTGACAGCGGGGCTGGTGGTCAAACCGGTAATGGGGGGGTGTCGGAGCCGGATCAGGTGATCCGCCTGGACAGTGTCGTCATCGAGAACGGCACGGTGATCTTTCGCGATCAGGCGGCGGGGACGGTCGAGCGGATCGAGAATCTGGATCTGACCTTGAAGGCGACATCCCTCAAAGGGCCGTTCGAGGCCGAGGGCAGCATGACCGCGCGCGGCCTGCCTCTCGAACTCGCGCTCAAGACGGGACGCATGGGCGACGGTCCCATGGCCGTCGCCTTTTCCCTTGGCGCGACCGAGGATCGTGGCCGCCTGCGCTTCAATGGCGCGCTGTCCGAGATGGGGCCGGCCGGCGAGTTGAGCGGCCGATTGGAGGCCGAATCGCGCGATCTTCGCGCCCTGCTTGCGGTATTGATGCCCGGCGAGGGCGGCGCGGCATCCGGACTGCCCGCCGGTCTCGCCCAGCCCTTCAATCTGCAAAGCTCGGTCCTCCTGTCCCAGTTCGGCGGCAATCTCGGCAATATGGAACTGGCCCTGGGGGAGACCCGCGCGACCGGCGCCCTCAACCTGGCCCTGGCGGACCAGCCCCGCGCGGATCTGGCCCTGGTCGTGGGCGCGATGGATCTGGACGCCTTGCTGGCCGGCAAGGCACCAGGGAAAACCGGCGGGGACACGACAACCCTGACCCCGCCCGCGACAGCCTCGAAGGCGGAGAATGGCGACCGGGCGGATGCTTCGAGCGCCACGGACAAGGCGGCGGCGGGATTGCCGAAGGGCATGACCGCTTCGGTCGATCTGATCGTCGATGCCGTCGCCTATAACGGTGCCGTGCTGCGCAACCTGCGCGCCCATGCCGTGCTCGACAATGGCGAGATCACAGTCAACCAGATCGGTGCGTCGCTGCCGGGCGGATCGGAACTTTCGGTTTTCGGCTTTGTTGGACTGCCCGACGGCCAGCCCCGTTTCGAGGGCATGGTCGAACTGGCCTCCGACAATGCGCGCGCCCTGCTGGAATGGCTCAAGATCGATGTCGCGGCGGTGCCGGCGGATCGCCTGCGCAAGCTGGATTTGGCCGCGAGCGTGATCGCGACGGGCGAACAGATCCAGGTGTCGGATACGCGTATCGCGCTCGATTCGAGCACCATCACCGGCGGTGTCGCGGTTGCCCTGCGCGACCGGCCCGCCTTCGGACTCAGCGTCAATCTCGACCGCATCAATATCGACGCCTATATGCCGGTGGAGCGAGCCGATCCGGCGGCAGTAGCGAACCCCGCCGAAGGCGCGGCGGCGGGCGCGAAGCTCGGCGGGGCGGGCGCTGCGGAGAATGAACCTCAGGGACTCAACGCGCTGGCCGGGTTCGACGCCAATATCAAGGCCCGGATCGGACGGCTGACCTATAACGATGTGCCCGTGCGCGGCGTCGCCTTCGACGGCACGCTCTACGATGGCGTGCTGACGGTGAACGGATTTTCTGTCGAGGATCTGGCGGGCGCCCAGGCGGCACTCGCGGGCACTGTCGGTGGCTTCGGCGGCACGCCCACGGTCAAGGGCACGGTGGACCTGAGCGCGGCCGATATCGGCCCTCTCGCGCAGCTCGCCGGGGTGGATCTGCCCATCCCCGCGGCGCAGATCGGCGCGGTTGTCCTCAAGGGCTCGGCCGATACGGATGGCAACCGGGTCACCATAGATATGGAACTCGACGCGGCGGGCGGCAAGGCGAGCGTGGCCGGTACGGTCTCGGACCTCGCGGCTGCGCCGCGCTACGATGTCACCGTCGGCCTCGATCATCCCCAGCCGGCGCGCTTGTTCGCGCTCGTTCCCGGCGGCGCGCCGCCGAGCCTGAACGAACTCGAGGCGCTGGGCCTGCGCGCGTCGCTCAAGGGCGGGCCCGGCGGCGCGGGCGGCCAGGACATGACGGTCGATGCGGCGCTCCAACTGGCCGGCGGCAGCATGACGGGCAAGGGCAATATTTCGGGGCTGGGCGCGGTCCTCGCCTATGACCTCGATATCGCGGTCGATTTTCCCGATTTCGTTCGTCTGGTTCGCGCGATCTCCTCGGATTACCGCCCGGCAGGACAGAATCTGGGCGGCTTGAAACTTTTGGCCGCGCTTGAGGGCAACGAGACGGCCGCGAATCTCTCGACCTTTCAGGGCTCTGTCGGGCCGGTCAATATGAAGGGCAAGGGCTCCATCGACCTGACCGGGGCCAGGCCGAGCCTGACCGCCGAGATCAGCGCCAACGAGGTGGCGGTCGATCCGTTCCTGGCGGCCAAGGCGGGGGGCGGCTCTGGCGGCGGATCCGGCGGCGGTGGCGGTGGTTCCGCGGGCGGCGGCAAGGGGACCGAACGCTGGTCGAAGGAGCCGATCGATTTCTCGGATCTCTCGGCGCTCGACGCGGATATCAAGCTCGCCATGCCGGCACTGACCTACGATGTCTATCGCGTCGCCAACCCGCAGCTCGATCTCGGCATCAAGGACGGCGTGGCGACCTTGCGCAGCGCGAAGGGCCAGATTTTCGGCGGCGCGATCGCCGCCTCCGGGCGGATCGCCGGGGCGGGTCAGCTGCCGGCGATCGAAATGACGGTCAAGGCCGAGGGCGTCGATGTCGCCGAGGCGCTCAAGACCCTGACCGATACGGATCGGGGCTCGGGCAAAGCGAGCCTGCAGTTCCAGGTCGAGAGCCTGGGGGGCAGCGAGTTCGATCTGGTAAGAAACTTGAACGGCACGGGGCAGATCAGCGGCGATATCCGCGTCCATACCAAGAAGGAAGAGGCGGCGGGCACGGCCTTGCTCGGCATTCTTTCGACCCAGATACGCGAATTGCAGGGCATCGCGGGGGTGACGACCTCGGTGCTGACGGCCTTCGGCAGCGGTCCTGCCGCGCTGAGCGGGACTTATCAGATCCAGAAGGGCATCGTGGCGACGGAAGACACATTGCTCGCGAGCGAGCAGGGCCGCGCCCTGGTGACGGGGACGGTCAATCTGCCGCTTTGGCTGATCGACATGAACGCGACGGTCAATGTGGGGCGCGCGGCCGAGCCGGTCTTCACCGCAAGGGCAAGGGGTCCTCTCGACGAGCCCGACATCAAGGTCGGCGGCCAGGCTTTCACGGCCGGCGCGCAGGGCGGGCTGGGCGTGTTGCAGCAACTCGTTCCCGGGCTCGGTGGATTGACCGGTGGGGGCAAGGGCTCTGCCCCGGCGGATACCGCATCGCCGGCGCCTGCTGCGCCGACGCCGGCCCCGGCGGAACCGGAAGAGGTCACGCCGCAGAAGTTCATCAAGGATATTCTGAAGGGGTTGGGCGGCTAGCGCAGGTTCCAACGGCACATCGAGGGCAAGATGGCGGGGTTTTCGGATTACGAAAACTATGACGGCGTCGGTCTGGCCGCCTTGATCCGGTCCGGCGAGGCGACGGCCGAAGAGGTGTTGAAAGCCTGTCTCGACCGGATCGAAGCCCGGAATCCGGCGCTCAACGCGGTCGTCTTGCGCATGGATGACCAGGCCCGGGCGGCCGTCGCGGGGGGACTGCCCGACGGGCCGCTCACTGGCGTGCCTTATCTGATCAAGGATCTCCATGCCGTTTGCGAGGGGGTCGAGACCTCGAACGGTAGCCGCCTGTTCGAGGGCGTCGTCGCGGATCATGACAGCACACTGATTGAACGCATCCGCCGGGCGGGGTTGGTGATCGCGGGGAAGACCAACACGCCGGAATTCGGTCTCAATGCCAGCACCGAACCCGCGCGTTTCGGCCCGACGCTCAACCCTTACGACCTGACGCGCAGCGCCGGCGGATCGAGTGGCGGATCGGCCGCGGCGGTCGCCGCACGGATCCTGCCGGTGACCCATGCGACCGACGGCGGCGGCTCGATCCGCATCCCGGCGGCGAATTGCGGGTTGTTCGGCCTGAAGCCCTCGCGCGGGCGGAACCCGCAAGGCCCCGACGGGGGCGAGGGCTGGAACGGGCTTTCGACCGCCCATGCCGTGTCGATCACAGTGCGCGACAGCGCCGCCGTGCTGGATGCGACCCACGGCCCCGCGCCCGGCGATCCCTATGCCGCGCCGCCGCCGCTGCGGCCCTATGCCGAGGAGGTCGGCGCCGATCCCGAGCGATTGCGCATCGCCCTTCTCACCGCCGGGTTCGACGGTGCGCCGGTCGATGCGGCCTGCCGCAAGGCGGCAGAGGACACGGCCCGTCTCTGCGAAAGTCTGGGCCACCATGTCGAGGAAGCAAAACCGGCCATCGATGTCGAGCGCATGGTCTGGGCAATGCGCACGATCATCGCCTGCAATCTGCGCAACATGTTCGACATGGTGGGCATGGGGCGCGGCCGGCCGGTGAGCCCGGGCGAGGTCGAGCCGGTGTCCTGGCTGTTCGGCGAAGAGGGGGCCGCGACCCTGGCCCCGCATTTCGCCCGCGCGATCCATGCTATCCATATGGCGGGGCGCGAGATGGGCCGGTTTTTCGAGGAATACGATCTTCTGCTCAGTCCGACCGTCGGCCGCTTCGATTTGCAACTGGGCGAGATCGATACGGGCGGCTGTGATCTCGACGCCTATATGGCCGATCTGGTCGGCTATCTGCCCTTCACCCCGCTGTTCAACATGACCGGCTGCCCGGCCGCCAGTGTCCCCGTGCAATGGACCGAATCGGGCCAGCCGGTCGGCGTGCAATTCGGCGCCAAGTTCGGCGACGAAGCGGTCCTGTTCCGGATTGCCGCGCAGCTCGAAGCGGCGCAGCCCTGGCGCGACCGCAGGCCGCCCCTCCTGGACGAATAGCCCGGGTGGATTAGGACGCTTCTTCCGGACCTTCGCCCAGACGTCCGGCGCGGGCCTCGGCAAGCAGGAAGACGCGGATTGCGCTGGACAGATTCACTTCGCGATCGCGGTCGATCTCGGCAATCAGGGCCGGGATTGTCGTCCCGCGCCGCTCGGCGGCGAGCCGCAAGGCATCCCAGAAGGAATTTTCCAGCGAAATGCTGGTCCTGTGCCCGGCGACGACAACGGAGTGCTTCAGCGCCATGGGCGATCCATCCGAGCTTTGGCCCTAGTCGCGCGGGCCGGTCATTTCCTCGGGGCGGACGAGGCGGTCGAAATCTTCCTCGGCCAGCAGGCCGAGTTCGGCCGCGGCGGCTTTGAGGGTCGAACCCTGGGCATGGGCGTGTTTGGCGATCTTGGCCGCATTGTCGTAACCGACATGGGGGTTGAGGGCGGTGACGAGCATCAGGGATTCGCGCATTAGCTTGTCGATCCGCTCGCGATTCGCCTCGATCCCGATCACGCAATTGTCGGTGAAGCTGCGCGCGCCGTCGGCCAGGAGCCGGATCGATTGCAGCACGTTGTAGATGATGACCGGCTTGAAGACGTTCAGCTCGAAATGGCCGTTGCTGCCGGCCACGCTGACCGTGACGTGATTGCCCATGACCTGGGCGCAGACCATGGTCAGGGCCTCGGATTGGGTCGGGTTCACCTTGCCCGGCATGATCGAGGAGCCGGGTTCGTTGGCGGGCAGGGTTAACTCTCCGATGCCGCAGCGGGGCCCGGAGCCGAGCAGGCGGATATCGTTGGCGACCTTCATCAGCGAGACGGCCACGGTGTTGAGCATGCCGGAGGCCTCGACCAGGGCGTCATGGGCGGCCAGGGCTTCGAATTTATTCTTGGCCGTGATGAAGGGCAGATCCGTAATCTCGGCCACCTCGCGCGCGAAGCCCTTGTCGAAGCCGCGCTTGGTGTTGATGCCGGTGCCGACGGCCGTGCCGCCCTGGGCCAGGGGATAGAGGCGGGCGAGGGATTCTCGCATGCGGATCGCGGAGAGTTCGACTTGGCGGGCATAGCCCGAGAATTCCTGCCCCAGGGTCATGGGCGTGGCGTCCTGGAGATGGGTCCGGCCGATCTTGACGATATCGGCGAATTCCCCGGCCTTGGCGTCGAGAGCGGCGTGAAGATGGTCAAGCGCCGGGATCAGGGCATGGTGGATCTGCTCGACAGCCGCGATATGCATGGCCGTCGGGAAGGTGTCGTTGGAGGACTGGCCCATGTTCACATCGTCGTTCGGATGGACCGGCGATTTGGAGCCGATCTCGCCGCCGAGCATCTCGATCGCCCGGTTCGAGATGACCTCGTTGGCGTTCATGTTGCTTTGCGTGCCAGAGCCGGTCTGCCAGACGACGAGCGGGAAGTGATCGGCCAGCTTGCCGTCGATGACCTCGCCCGCGGCCTCCTCGATGGCCTTGCCCAGCTTGGGGTCGATACTGTCCAGCGCGATGTTAGTCCGTGCCGCCGCCTGTTTGACGATCCCCAGGGCACGGACGAGGGGTTCCGGCATGCGCTCGCCCCCGATGCGGAAATTCTCCAGACTGCGCTGGGTCTGCGCGCCCCAGTAACGATCGGACGGCACCTCGATCTGGCCCATTGTGTCGGATTCGGTGCGGAATTTGGCGGTCATGGCGGCCTCTCGTCGAGCGGGGTTGGCAGGGCGGTGATTCGGGGCGAGTTTATGCACGCGATGGGGATGAAGGTACAGGTCCAGAGACCGTTTCGAGGGAGGATAATCGGATGACAGAAGCACCAGCTTGCCCAGGCCCCGATCCGGCGCCGCGCCCGCCGCGTCTGTGTGCGCCGGCCGGCACGACGGATTGCCATTTCCATATTTTCGGCCCGCTCGGCGAATTTCCCTATCAGGCGGAGCGCAGCTTCACGCCGCCTGAGGCGATGGTCGCTTCCTACCGGAAGGTTATGGACACCGTCGGCATCGAACGCTGCGTCATCGTCCAGCCCAGCGTTTACGGCACCGACAATGCCTGCACCCTGGCGGCGATGGCGGAATTGGGATCGTGCTGCCGCGGCGTGGCGGTGGTCGACGAGACGGTCACGGCCGCGGAGGTCGCGGCGATGGATGCGGCCGGGGTTCGCGGCGTGCGCTTCAACCTGATGTTCAAGGGTGGCGCCACCATCGGCGCGCTCGAGACGGTGGCCGCGCTGATCGCGGAGCATGACTGGCATATCCAGCTTCTGATCGCGGGGGATTCCCTGGCCGAACATGCCGACCGCCTGCGCCGCCTGCCGGTCGATCTGGTGATCGACCATATGGGCCATATCCCCGCCGATCAGTGCGAGAGCCATCCGGGCTTCGCGGTGCTGCTCGGCCTGCTTGCCGACGGCAAAGCCTGGGTCAAGCTGAGCGGGGCCTATCGGGTGACGGTGGCGGGACCACCCTATGACGATGTCGAACCGGTCGCGCGGCGGCTGATCGCGACCGCGCTGGAACGGGTCGTCTGGGGCACCGATTGGCCTCATCCGGCGCATTACGGGCCGATGCCGAATGACGGTGATCTGCTCGATCTGGCGGCCCGATGGTGTGGCGGCGAGGCGGGTTTGCAGGCCTTGCTGGCCGGTAACGCGGCGCGGCTTTACGGCTTCTGAAGCGGGGCGCGGCCGAGGAAGATAGCGAGCGCGCGCCAGGGTTCCGGATCCCAATATGCGCGAGCGGCGCCAGAGGGCGAGGGCAGCACGAAGACGGCCGCGCGGCCGATGCGATCCTCCTGCCGGCCGGGCTCCACCGCCCTGCCGAGCACGACCCGGCCGGCGCGCCGCCCGACGAAAGCCAGGGCGCGCGGACGGGCCGTCTCGATCTTCCGTTTGAAGGTTTCGGGATCGTCGGCGGCGCGATCCAGGGCGCTATCGGCGCCCGAGGCGAACTTGGCGAGATCCGTCAACCCGATCCCGTGGTCGAGCGCGGCGCGAAATTCCTCGGGTGCAAGCGGTCGGGGCAGGATACCGGTCTCGAAAAGGGTCGACCAGAAGCGGTTCCCCGGGCCGGCGTAATAGGCGCCGAGGCGGGCCGAGACGGGGCCTGCCGCGCTGCCGCAGAACACGACATCAAGCCCCGGACGCAACAAGTCCGGAAGGACCGGATCGCGCTCCCCGAAGATTTGGTTCAGGGCGAATTCTTGCGGAAGCTGTCGAGGGCGATGACTTCGCCGGCGCCGTCTTGGGCTTCGGCCTGGACCACCGCCCGGTCGCCGTTTTCGGCGATTGCGGGTTTCTCCGGCGAGTCGGTTTCGATGACGGCCTCGTTCTCGTCTTCCGCATTGCGGGCCTGGAACTGGAGGCCGAGTTGCACCGACGGGTCGGCGAAAGTGGTGATTGCGGCATAGGGGATGTGGAGCCGCTGCTGCGCCCGGTTGAAGCTGAGGGAGACCGCGAAGCTGTCCTCGCCGACCTCGAGATCCCAATACTGGTGCTGCAGGATGATCGTCATCTCTTCGCTATGCTGGGCCCGCAACTGCTTGGGCATCGAGACGCCGTCATGGCCGGTGGCGAAAGTGATGTAAAAATGGTGATTACCGGGCAGGCCGGTTTCCGCCGCCTTCTTCAGGCTGTCGCGCACGACGCTGCGCAATGCATCCTCGATCATGCGGTCGTATCGCAGCACGTCCCTGGCCATGCGTAACCTTTCCAATCGGCGCCTTGCCCAACAAAGGGGTGCAGGTGGGGGGCTTCTGTTGCCCGGCGCCCCCCGGGCCGCGCTTACCTATAGCTAGGCAGCGAGGGCCAACTCATGGTTGTCATTGGCACTTTTGGAACGGCCCGATGACGGTGGTACCATGCCGAGCAAAAGCCAAGCCTTTCAACGCACGTCGATCCTGTTTCGCCCCCAGGGAGCGGGCCATGACCCGCTGAATTTGGTGGAGGCGCCGGGTACTGCCCCCGGGTCCGTTACGCCTAACAAGCAGGGCGTTTATCGCCATAGCCGGCCGAAGCCAGCAGCTATGAATATAGGGTCGGAGAGGCCGACTGCAAAGGACTTCCCGACCACCCAGGTTCGCTGGCCAGGCGGCTTCGGCTCCATTCCTCGCGATTAGAGGTCGAAACCAGGCGCGACTTCGGAAGCAATTTGTTAAACTGTCGCCATGAAATTGGAGTGCATATGAACGACAGGCGGAAAACGGCCATCTTGGCCAAGCAGCGGGCCGATATCGAGGCCCAGCGTGCCGAAAGCAACACGACACGGAGAGCCACCGTTCCGGCCTTGGAGGAGGTGCTCTACGAGCCCTATCCGGTCCTGGACCATGGCTTCGTTCGGGTCATCGACTATATGGGCGACGACGGCGCCATCGTGCAGGCCGCGCGGGTCTCCTATGGCCGGGGCACGAAGCGGGTCAGCGAGGACAGGGGGTTGATCCGCTATCTGATGCGTCATCGTCACACGACGCCTTTCGAGATGTGCGAGATCAAGTTCCATGTGAAGCTGCCGATCTTCGTGGCGCGCCAGTGGATCCGCCATCGCACGGCCAATGTGAATGAATATTCCGCGCGCTATTCGATTCTGGACA
>CAUZWC010000110.1:0-9359 GCA_963583595.1 Alphaproteobacteria bacterium
TCGTAGTTGCCCTCTTTCATCGTGAAGAGGATGCGCCGATGGACCGGCTTGAGGCCGTCGCGCACGTCGGGCAGCGCTCGGCTCACGATCACGCTCATCGCGTAATCGAGATAGGAACGGCGCATCTCGTCTTCGATCGTGACCGGCGGATATTCGAATGCTTGTGGGGGTGGCGGCGGGGTTTCGGCCAAGGAAGGGCTCGCTATGCGATGGGCAAAATGCGCGACCCGGCCGGGCCGTCACCAATCTGCAACATATAGCATATTTCGCAGGTGCGAACAACGAGATACGGCGTTTTTATGTCTTTTTCACCGTCCCGGCCCATCCCGGTTTGGGAATGGATCAGAAGCCCGGCTCCAAGTCCGTCTGGGCGGTTGCGCCCGGCGGCAGGGCGAGCTCGGCGGGGTAGCCGTGGCGGGCCAGGATCGCGGCCAGCAGCCCCTCGTTCTTGAGGGCGCGGATCGCGGGGTCGACGCGGGCTTTGAGAGCATGGCCGCCCTTGCTGAAGAACCAGCCGGTCTCCGGCAGGATCGGAAAATAGAAGCCATCGACCGCCTCGAGTCCATGCTCGGGATGGGCGGCGATATGGCACAGCCCGGCGGTCTCCGCGAAACAGACCGCGCCGATCTCCCCCGCAGCCAGATCGGCCCAGAGTTCGGCCTCCTCCGCATAACCCTGCGCCTGCGCGCCCAAGACCCGGCACATAACCTTCAGTTCGAGGGACCCGATGATGGAGCCGGCCGGACGATCGAGCCGCGCCATGTCCTCGACAGAATGGATATCCGCGGGGTTGCCCCTGGGCACGAAGCCCATGCTGCGCACGCAATAGAGCGGCTCCGAGGGCAGCCCGCGCTCCATCCGATCGGCGTGCCAAGCGAGGCCGGTGACGATAATATCGAAGCGCTCCTTCTCCAAAGCGCCCAGGATGTCCTGCCAGCGGATCTCGGTCCAAACGGGCTCGGCCCCGATGCGGCTCGCGACCTCCTGCAACAGATCCATATCGAAGCCCGTCAGGTTGCCGCCGGCATCGCGATAGGAAAATGGGTATTCCGAAACGAATGCCGCCTTCACCGACTCCATCGCCATATCTCTTTTCTCCCTTTCACAGCCTGCCTGCGACGGTCCTATGGAGCTTGCATCGGCGCCGGCGGGAAAGCATCCCCCATCATCCCGAGGCCCGGCCCCCATCGTGCCGCCCCGGATCGCGGCCGGCTTTCGATTTCCGGCAACCGCCATGGTATTCCTCGCGAAAGGATCGCCCGAACTTTCCGCCGACATCAGCCAAGAGGAAACGCCCTATGCCCGACAGCGCGAGCACGCCGCCAGCCATCGACCTGACGCAGGCCCGCCAGGACTACAATCCCAAGGCCGACTCGGCCGAGGCGAAGCGAAACTACGATTACGATAGGGAGAAGTTCCTTCGCTACTCCAGCACGGGGGTGGTCAATCCGGATCCCGTGGCCCTCGCCGCCTTCCTGACCGCGGCCTATCACGCCATCGAGAAAGGGCTGGCGATGGAGGACACCAGGGCGGGATTCGGACTCCCGAAAATCCGCCCGATCCTGGCCGCCATCGTCGAGTTGGAACGCATCGGCCATGCCGAGTTCGCCACCCGCGGCGCGCGCGGCTGCATGCGCTCCTATCTGCGTTTCCACGACGAGCGCGGCCTGCCCCTGCCGGTCGAGATCGAAGCGGAACTGCGCGCCTTCGTGGCTCCGATGGGCGAGCGCGAGTTCCCGGGCGGCGCGACCGCCTGGACCCGAAAACAGATCGAGGATGCCACGGATTTCGACTACGACCGCTTCATCCAGACCCGGTCGAGCCTGCGCCATTATACAGGCGAGCCGGTCGCGCCCGAGGCGATCGAGGATGCCGTGCGGATTGCCATCAAATCACCGCGCGTCTGCAATCGCGAGATGCGCCGCATCCATGTCGCCTACGATCCGGATCTGCGCCAGCGTCTGCTGAGCTATCACAACGGCAACCGGGGGTTCGGCCATAAGCTAGGCGCCGTGCTGGTGGTGACGGTCGATCAGCGCGAATTCGACATCATCGGCGAACGTAACCAGGGCTGGATCGACGGCGGGCTCTTCGCCATGTCGCTGGTCTACGCGTTGCACGCCGCCCGGCTGGGCACCTGCATGCTGAACTGGTCGGAGGATTGCGAGCAGGACAAGCGGCTGCGCGAAGCCTTCGCCATTCCCGATCACGAGGTGGTCATCACCTTCATCGGCGTGGGCCATATGCCGGAGGAATTCGAGGTAGCGGCCTCGCCGTCGCCGGCCGTGGAGCAGATTCTGTCGGTGATTTCCCCACGCTGACCCCGGAACGGCCGATCCGGCTCGCCGCCGTCGAAAGCATCCGGAACGCGTCCGGGTGCGTTACGTCTTGCGCCGTTGGACCGATCTGGCGCGGGCGGCGCGCGACGGCGGATCGTGGATATCGACCGCGGCCAGTTCCGCCATGTAATTGACGCAGTCCATCTGGGACTTGCCGCCCCGTCCCTGATCGCGCACGCGCTGGAACATCTCCATGGCGAGCTGGTTAAACATCAGCGGCACGGCCAGACCGTCTCCGAGTTCGGCCGTCAGGCGCAGGTCCTTGTGGTAGAGATCGACGGAGAAGCCTGGCTCGAAATTCCCCGATTCGACGCGCGGGCGGACATCGTCGCTCATCACATAGGAGGCCGCGACGGTGCCGCCGAGGACGTCCATCGCACGCAGGGCCGGCACGCCGCAGGCAGCGGACAGAGCCAACCCCTCGGCCACCGCCCATGTTGCGATCCCGGCGATATGGTTGCTGATGAGTTTCATCACGCTGCCCGAGCCCGAGGGGCCGAGATGCTCGACCCGCTTGCCCAAAACCTCGAGGACCGGGCGGGCGGCGCGGAAATCGCTTTTGCGCCCGCCGACCAGCACCGTGAAGGTGCCCGACTTGGCCGCCTCGACTCCGGCGAAGCCGGGCTCGCCGCTGGTGACAGGGGCATCCAGATAGCCGACCCCGCCGGCGCGCGCGGCCCGGGCCATGGCCTCGCTGGTCCGGGGGTCGACCGTGCTGGTGTCGATAACGAGTGTGCCCGCCTTCGCGCCGGCCAACACGCCCTTGGGCCCCTCCATCACCGCGCGCACGGCGGCCGGATCGGGTAAAGACAGCAGGATCAGGGCGCAACGCGCCGCCAGATCTCGGGGCGAGCGCGCGGCGGTTGCGCCGAAACCCCGCGCGGTCGCGACCGCGTCCTGTTGGATGTCGAAGACGCGCAGGGCGCCAAAGGCGTTGTGCAGACGCCGGGCGAAGGGCAAACCCAAAGCGCCCAAGCCGATCTGTCCGATGCGCCGTTTCGTGGCCGCCACGCTTCCGCCCCGGGAACCGACCCTAGAAGGGAATTTCGTCGTCGAGATCGCCGCCCGAGGGGCCGGGATCGTATACGCCGCCGCCCCCACCGCCGGCACCTCCAGCACCGCCGCCGGCACCGCCGCCGGCACCGCCACCGTAATCGCCACCGCCGCCGCCTTCGCCGCGGCCGTCGAGCATGGTCAGCTGGCTGCGGAAGCGCTGGAGCACAACCTCGGTGCTATAGCGGTCGGCACCGGACTGATCCTGCCATTTGCGGGTCTGGAGCTGGCCCTCGAGATAGACCTTGGAGCCCTTCTTGAGGAATTTTTCGGCGACATCGACGAGCCGGTCGTCGAAGATCACCACGCGGTGCCATTCGGTTTTCTCGCGCGGCTCGCCCGAATTGCGGTCCTTCCACCGTTCGGAGGTGGCGACGGAGAGGTTCGCCAGCCGCCCGCCATTGGACATGGTCTTGACCTCGGGGTCGCGCCCGAGATTGCCGATGAGGATGACCTTGTTGACGCTGCCCGACATGGATTGCTTCCCGATTGCGTGAAAAAAGACCCGATTCGGCGCAAATCGCGCCCTGCCCCGTTTCTCGCTCCACCTTATACGGCCGGACACCCCGCGGGCCAGAGCCGAATCGCCCCGCCTCAGGGCGAGCGCCTGGCCAGAATGAATGTTCATATTATGTTCTCACGACCCGAAACCCAAGTGGAATTTCACGGGCCAGGGGGATCAGGAAGGATCAGGACGACGGCGGGTAGTGCCGGATCAGGCGATGCTGCTTCCATTGGGCATAGAGAAGATTGGGCATAGAGAAGGTTGATGCCGCCGGAAAGGCGAAAGCCCCGGGGCGAGGTTCATGGCACCGATCTTGAACAACAGACCCTGCTGGGCGAAAAGTTCGCGATAGGGCTCAGATATCGGCATGTCGGGGTCCCAGATATTGATCGATTCGCCGCCCGCGCCATTGATTTCGATGATCTTGAACCCCTCGCCCAGGCGCAGCCCTACGACCGAGGCGAAGCGCAGATCGAAGCGTCCGTAACAGAAATCCGGCATGGACAGAGAAACGCTGTGGAACAGCGCCGTCAATTCGGGCGCGATGTGTTCGCGCGCGTCGCGATAGAGGCCGCCGCCCCGGTTACTGCCGATGAAAGACAGCCGCACGGTCTCCCCTTCCGCGGGCACCCGGTCGAGATCACCGATGGCGGCACACGCATGGACCGGTTCGAAGCCGAAATGGTAACCCGCCTTCCAGCCCGCGCGCTGATCGCCCAGGACAAGCTTCCGGATCGAATTCTCGCCGTCGCCGGTGACATGGGGGAAATAGCGAAAGGTCACCGAGATGATGGTCTCCATCGTCTCGGCGGACAGCCGCGCATAGAGCACCCCGGCCTCGCTCTCGAAATCGATCAGGCGCTGGAGCACAATCGTCTCGTCCTCGGGATAGGCGCGGACGTAGTCCGCAAGTTCGGCTTCCGACCCGGCGAGGCGCACCCCGAAGCCGCGCCAGCCGATATCCGGCTTGGCGACCAGCGGAACGTTCAATCCGGCGTCGCCCGCGACCTTAACCACACGCGCCGCACCGGCCTCGCGCACCGCCGCGCCGTGGCCCCGGCGCAGGGTGGTGTAGTCCGCGAGCCAGTGGCGCTGGTCCTCGCCGATCATGTCCATGCAGCGGCTTTTCGATCCGCCCCAAAGGCCGCTGAATTCGACATTCGGGTTGGCCAGCGTCGGCAACGAAATGCTGCCATAGCGCAGGGACAGACCCACCCATTGCACGACCAGGGGAATGTAGAACACCAGCATCGGGATGCGCTCAGCCAGGGCGATCCGGGTCTACAACCGGCCGATGGCGGGCATCCCGCGATGGCTGATTTGGCCAGCGGATTCGAGCGCGCCGCCGACCCGCGTCTCCGTTGCGGGCGCGCGCGCCCGCAACGGAGACGCGGAGCAGAAACTTCCAATGGGGATGGCGAATCCAGTTCATCGCCGCGATTGCCAGGAAGGCGATCAGCAGGAGCCAGGACCAATAGCCGAGATTAGCGAGAACCGGCTCGCCGAAACGGATGATCAAGTACAGGACGATGGGCAGATAGATCGCCGCGGTCAGCGCCGTCGTCGCCGCGAATCGCGCAAAGGATATCCGGTAGAACCCGCAGCCGAGATAGACCGGGAAAATCAGGCCTGAAATGAACCGGCCGAGCGCCACCGTGATGCCGACATGGCTGCCCAGCCATTGCCCATCCGAACCGTTCCCGGCCGCAACAGGAGGCGATGGATCCATAGGTTGCGACGCGCCAGCACGCCGAGCCCGTAGAGCAGAAAATCGCTGGCGACCATCCCCGCGAAAATGCTGCCGACCGCCAGGGGCATCGGCAGGCGGTGCTCCACGAGCATCAGGTTGCCGGCCAGAATCGCGACATCTTCATGAAGGAACGGGATCAGAAACAGCCCTGCGCATTCGACATACCAGGAATGGCCAGCCTCGATGAACTGGATGAACCCGTTCAGCACCGAAACTCTAGATGGATTGCGGGGAGGAAGTGGAGGAGCCGATAATCGGCCGCCGATGACGGCGCAACATGCACGATGGGCTGCAGCCGAACAATACACAGGGATGCAACCGACGGCTCTGCGAGTCGGTCATGGGTCAGCTATCGATGGTGAGAAGCGCCTCGATTGCCGCTAGGTTATCGGCGTGCCGGACGGCGACACGTGATCCGTCGCGATCTGGCGAGGTGCGGTCGGTTTCACGACAACCGCTAGGGTATCCCTCAGCCGGTAAACGGATGCGGACGGCGGCGCACCGCCGCCCGCATGGCTATTTCGAGATCGGGTTTCGAGAGATCAGGAACGCACGATCATTTCAGCGCAATTTTCGACGGCGCCGGGTACTGGACCGTCTTCCGTCGTCATGGTCGCCAGACCTTCTTCCGCGACGAATTTCTGGGCGACGGCTTCCTTATCGGCCCAGGACATGGCTTCGAACTCGGCCAGCTTCGCCGCCGCGTCAGGGCGCTGCTCGAAACGCGCAAAACAGATGTTCGCGCGGAGGGTGGCGATTTGTGCCTGGCCCTCCTCGCGCGCATCCTCGACGATCTTCTGGGTCGTGAGCCAACCCGTCGAAGTCATGACGAAGAGCGTGAGCAGAGAGCCGATCACGCCCGCCCAAAGGATACTTTTCATCAACTTGGACTGCTGGGCGATGCGGTTTCTCTCTTCGGTGGCGGCCAGTTTGTCGGCGGCCTTGCCGGCCGCAATTTTTTCCTCGGACGCGGTCATGAAAACTCCCATTCTCGGGCGCGCCGTCACGATGCGCCCAAATTGGCAGGACCCGGCTAAGTCAGCTCGGCGAGCCGGCCCCCTGGCCCAAAATCGATCTTTTCGAGTGAAATTCTCTGTTGGATATTATACCCAATTTATTTAAATGACAATTGGTCGCAGAATTCCAAGGTCAAGACGATTGCGGAAGTGGAGTGCAAATGTGAGACTTTCGCGCTTTCCACCGGGCGCGGTCCGGATCAGGAAAAGCCAATTGGGATCGGTGAGACGCGCAACGCCGGGTGGAATGCGCAACATTCGGGACGACGACAAGACCAAGAAACAGAACGCCGAAAATCAAACCGGTCCCCTCAAAGAGGAGGAGGCACGTTATGAGTTTCTTACGGAGTCCATTTTTCAAAGCGGCCGGTCTGGCCGCCGCGGCGACGATCGCCGCGCTGACATTCGCATCGGCTGCGAATGCGGAAACCACCCTTGAGAAGATCAAGCGCGAAGGCGTCATCAAGATCGGCATCTTCAACGAAGTGCCCGCCGGCTATGTCACCGAGGACGGCAAGATCACCGGCGAATCGCCCGAAGTGTTGCGCGTTGTGCTCGAGGATATGGGCGGCATCGAGATGGAAGCCTTCATCACCGACGAATTCGGCGCCCTGATCCCGGGCCTGATCGCCGGCCGCTTCGACATCATCGCCGCCGGCCTCTACATCAACCCGAAACGCTGCGAACAGGTCGGCTTCACCCGGCCCACGGCCCGTTATGGCGAGGCCATCATGGTCCTCAAGGGCAACCCGATGAACATCCACAGCTATGAGGATGTGCGCGACAATACGGCGGCGATCATGGCCGCGGCGACGGGCGGCATGCAGTCGAAATATTCGGAAGCCACAGGCATCCCCGCCGACCGGATCCTGTTGGTGCCGAACTATCCGACCGCCCTCGCCGCCCTGCGCAGCGGCCGCGCCCATGCGGTCGGCGCACCGGCGACGGTGGCCCAAGCCATCCTGAACCAGACGACCGACGGCGATGTCGAACTCGCCGATCCCTTCGTCCATCCGACCTTCGAGGGCAAGAAGGCGATCGCCTATGCCGGCCTGGCCGTGCGCAAGGACGACGAGGACCTGCTGGCCGCGATCAATGCCAGTCTCGACAAGACCGTCAACACGCCAAAGCACTTGGCCATGATCGAGCCCTTCGGCTTCGGCGCGGCGCAGATGCCGGGCGACAAGCCGCTGTCCGAGATCTGCTCGGGCATGTAGCCGACAATGCCGGCCCGCCCCACCCTCTCCGGGGCCGGCCGGCATTTTCTGGCGTTCTAGTGGGGTGTTTCCGAGCAGACCGATGGACGGCGGGTGGGTTGTGCCAATCATCCTTCGAGACGGCTCTTCGAGCCTCCACAGGATGAGGAAACATTCTTTCCGCCTCACTCTGAGGAGGCTCGAAGAGCCGTCTCGAAGGATGATCGGCACAATGTTCGTGTTCCCCCATCCTGCCGAAACAGCCTGCCGAATATTTCGGACCGCGCGGGGGCCATGGTCGATTTCCTGAAATATCTGCCGACGCTGCTGGAAGCGACGGTTATGACCGTGGAGATCACGGTATTGGGCTTTCCCTTAGCGGTTGCGATAGCGATGCTCGCGGGGACCGGGCGTCTAGCCCGCTCGCGCCTCATCCGCACCGTCACTCGATTCTATGTCGAGATATTTCGTGGAGCGCCAGCACTGCTGATCCTGTTTTGGGGCTATTACGCCCTGCCCCATTTCGGTGTGACCCTCAATGCTTTGACCGTTGCTGTGCTCGGCCTCGGCTTGAATGCCGGGGCCTACGGTTCCGAGGTCGTGCGCAGCGCCCTGCTGGCTGTGCCCAAGGGTCAGCACGAAGCGGCGACGGCCCTCAACTTTGCACCGCGCCAGCGGCTGACGCGGATAATTCTGCCCCAGGCATTGATCATGATGATGCCGCCCTTCGGAAACCTCGCCATTGAGTTCCTGAAATCGACGTCGCTGGTTTCACTCATCACGATCACGGAACTGACTTCGCGGGCCGTGCAGCTCAACAACGTGTTCTTTCGGCCAATGGAGATATTTCTCCTGGTCATGATCATCTATTTCGTTCTGGCCTTGGTCATGACCGCCGCCATACGGACCATCGAGGCACGGCTAAACCGCAGTATGGGGCGCGAAGGTCGCCTGTCATGACCGGGCGGAATCCATGATCTGGGACTGGGATTATGCCTGGGAAATCCTTCCTCGCCTTGGCGAGGCTGCCGTGGTCACGATTCAGGCAACAATCGGCGGTTATTTTCTTGCGTTGATCGGCGGATTGGTGCTTGCCCTGATGCGTCGCTCGCCGATCCGCGCCCTGGCTTGGCCGGCCGCCGGACTGGTCGAGTTCGTGCGCAGCACGCCCCTGCTGGTCCAACTCTTTTTCCTGTTCTTCGGCCTACCGGAACTGGGCATCCGGTTATCTCCCTTCGAGACCGGTGTGGTCGGGCTGGGCCTGCATTTCAGCACCTATACTTCGGAGGTCTACCGGGCCGGCATCGACGGCGTGCCACGCGGCCAATGGGAGGCCGCCAAGGCATTGAACTTCTCGACCTATCGGCGCTACCGCGCCGTGGTGCTGCCCCAGGCCATTCCGCCCATCGTGCCGGTACTGGGCAACTATCTGCTGACCATGTTCAAGGACAGCACCCTGCTTTCGGCCATCGCCGTGAGGGAACTGTTGCAGGCGGCGAA
>CAUZWC010000111.1:0-9347 GCA_963583595.1 Alphaproteobacteria bacterium
CCTTCTGCGAGGCCGAGTCCGCGGGTGGCGGCAGCATCCTCTACTGGAAACAGGGTCATTGGTCTTATTTCGAGGGCTATTGCCGCCTGCACGGCCGGGAAATAACCGAGGACACGCCGATGGCCTCCGAGTATTTCGAACTGGTGGAGCCGGGCTGAGAAACGGCTGCGCGCCGTTCGAAACGTCGCGAGACGAGGACATCGGCTTGCTCAAGAAAGCACGTCAGTTTCCGCGCCTCGCGCCCTGAAAGAGGAAGCCTTCGTGACGGGACAATTGGTCGATTCTTGGGGTGTTTGGGGTCGGGGTCTCGCGCCTCCATCTGATCTTCGCCCGGGTCCTCGACGAAAGCGGGGCGGAGGAAGGCATCGGCGTCTTTATCGCCCTGCGCGACGAGACCGAGGGCTTGGTCCTGGGCAAGCGCGAGGCGACTATGGGCTTGCGCGGCATCCCGGAGGCCGAATTGCTGTTCCAGGACATGGCCCTGCCCGCCGATATGGCCGTGATTCCGCGGCGCGGACTGCGCAAGGGCTTCGCCGATCTGATGAACGCCTATAACGCCCAGCGGGTCGGGGCGGCGACGGTGACCCTGGGCCTCGCCCAGGGCACCTACGAGTTGGGCCCGGCGCATACGAAAACGCGCGAGCAGTTCGGCCGACCCATCGCCGAATTCCAGGGCCTGCAATGGATGCTGGCGGATATGAGCATCCAGCTTTCCGCGGCGCGGTTGATGATTCATGCGGCGGCGGCCAGCACGGGGAAAGATTAGCCCTTTCCCGATCCGCTGATGGCGGCCCAGGCCAAGATCTTCGCTTCGGAGATGGCTATCAAAGTGACGAACGACGCCCTGCAGCTCTATGGCTCCGCTGGCTATTCCCGCAACAATCCGCTGGAACGCATGGCCCGCGACGCGCGCATGTTTACTATCGGCAGCGGGCACCGCGCAGATCTTGCGCACGATGGTCGCCGGGCGGCCATCCTGGACATGACACTGCCCCAGACCCTTGACGGCCATGCCAAGCTGGCGGGCAAGGCGGCGGAGTAGGGCGCAGAACCCGCATTCATTCCGTCCGGCCCTGAACGTCGCTTCGCCGCGTTGTCTTGGCCGAGATAGGTTGGCAATCGCCCTACTAACAGTGTCGTCCCGGGACTTGTTCTCGGGACCCATCCGCCCTATCCGGTCACACGGTCGTAGAGACCGTTGCGCGCTGGTTCGCCGATTTGATTTATCTTCGCGGCGTGATGCCAAGGGCCGACGCTAATAGGTCCCGGGAACAAGTCCCGGGACGACGGCGGTGTGAGGTGTAGGTATTTGGTGTGGGATGGGTGGATGCGGTGAGCTTAGGTCCAGGGCATCCAGTCTGCCGCACCCTCTGGATTGCCCGGACTTCGCCGGGCAATGACGATTTAAGCGGGGATACCGCGGGGCGTCCGGGTCGAATCCCTACCGGTCCATCGCGTGGTATTCGCGGTTGGGCATCATGTCGAGGCCGGCGGCCATGCGGTTGGTGTAGTTGAAAAAGCTCGTCGTCTCGATCACGTCCCAGATGCCCTGGTCGTCGAGGCCGACATCGCGCAGACCCTGGCGGTCTGTATCGTCGATGTCGATGGACGCGGTGGTCAGCTTCCAGGCGAAGTCGAGGATGGCGCGCATCCGGGCGTCCAGCGGGGCGATGCGGTAGTTCATCACCATCATCTCGCCCAGCTCCGGATCGCCAGATAGCTGGCGTACCGCCTGGCCATGGGCGACGAGGCAGTAGTAGCAGCGGTTGGCGGAGGAGACGACGACCGCGATCATCTCGCGCTCGAGCATGGAGAGGGCGGTCTCCTCCAGCATCAACTCCTTGTAGGTCGCGATGAAGTTGCGCAGGCGCTGGGGCCGGAAGGCATAGGCGCGGATGACATTGGGCACCAAGCCCAGCTTCTCCTCGCAGATTTTCATGTATTTCTGGAGATCGGGGTCCAGCGCTTCCGGCGCGGGCACGGGCAGGGCCTGGATATGGTCGGGCTGGGGCATGGTTGGGCTCCGTTCGTCGGGATGTTCCAAGCGGCCCTCGCCCTTCGAGACGGCCCTGTCGGGCCTTCTCAGGGTGAGGGCCTAGAGCGAGCAACGTTTCCTCATCCTGAGGAGCGCGCTTGGCGCGCGTCTCGAGGGATGAAGTGGCACGGCTTCACAGCCGCGTTTCTACAGCCCAACCTGGCCCCGGTGGCGCAGCAGGTGGTCGGCCAGGACGAGGGCGGCCATGGCCTCGCCCACGGGCACGGCGCGGATGCCGACGCAGGGGTCGTGGCGGCCGGTGGTGCGGATCTCGACCTCCTCGTCCTGGGCGGTGACGCCGGGGCGGGGGATCGGGATGGAACTGGTCGGCTTGACGGCGAAGCGCAGCACGATGTCCTGGCCGGTCGAGATGCCGCCCAGGATGCCGCCGGCATGGTTGCTCTCGAAGGCGACCTTGCCGTCCTTCATGCGCATGGCGTCATGAGCGTCCTCGCCGGCCATGGCGGCGGCCGCGAAGCCCGATCCGATCTCCACGCCCTTGACGGCGTTGATGGTCATCATCGCCGTGGCGAGGTCCGAGTCGAGCTTGCCGTAGACCGGCTCGCCCAGGCCCGCCGGCAGGCCGGAAGCATGGATTTCGATGATCGCGCCGGCCGAGGAGCCGGCCTTGCGCACGCCGTCGAGATAGCTTTCCCAGGTCTTCGCGGTCGCGGCATCTGGGCACCAGAAGGGGTTGTCCCCGATGATGGCCCAGTCCCAATTGGAACGGTCGACGGCATGGGGGCCGATCTGGACCAGGGCGCCGCGGATCGTCACCGCCTTGCCTAGGACATGGTCGAGGGTCTTGCGCGCGACCGCGCCGGCGGCGACGCGCATGGCGGTTTCGCGCGCGCTCGAGCGGCCGCCGCCGCGATAGTCGCGGATGCCGTATTTGGCCTGATAGGTGTAGTCGGCATGGCCCGGGCGGAAGCGGTCGGCGATCTCTGAATAGTCCTTGGAGCGCTGGTCCATGTTCTCGACCATGAGGGCGATGGGCGTGCCCGTCGTCATCCCCTCGAAGACGCCCGAGAGGATGCGCACCGTGTCCGGCTCACGCCGCTGGGTGGTGAAGCGCGACTGGCCCGGCTTGCGCTTGTCCATGAAGCCCTGGATATCGGTCTCGGCCAGGGGAATGCGCGGCGGCACGCCGTCGACCACGCAACCGATGGCGGGGCCGTGACTCTCGCCCCAGGTCGTGAAGCGGAAGAGCCGGCCGAAGCTGTTGTCCGACATGGCTGGGTCCGGTCTAGGTTTTCTGCGGGAACTCGCCGAGCATCCTGGCCAGCTCGGCCGCCTGATCCACGGCGATCATGCCGATGACGTGATAGCCGCTGTCGACGTGATGGGTCTCGCCGGTCACGGCACTACCCAGGTCGCTCAAAAGATAGAGGCTGGCCGAGCCGACCTCCTCGGTCGTGACGTTGCGCCGCAGGGGCGAATTCAATTCGTTCCATTTCAGGATATGGCGGAAATCGCCGATGCCGGAGGCCGCGAGGGTCTTGATCGGGCCAGCGGAGATGGCGTTCACGCGGATGCCCTGGCCGCCCAGATCGACGGCGAGATAGCGCACGCTGGCCTCCAGCGCCGCCTTGGCCACGCCCATCACGTTGTAATGGGGCATCACCCGCTCGGCGCCGTAATAGGTCAGGGTCAGTAGGCTGCCGCCGTTCGGCATGATCGCTGCGGCACGGCGGCACATCTCAGTGAAAGAGAAACAGGAGATGTCCATGGTGCGCTGGAAATTGTCGCGCGTCGTGTCGACATAGCGGCCCTTGAGCTGGTCCTTGTCGGAATAGGCAATGGCATGGACCGCAAAATCCAGCCCGCCCCAGCGCTCTTCGATGGTATCGAAAGCGGCGGCCATGCTGTCGCCATCGGTCACATCGCACGGCAGAACCAGGGTCGCGCCGATCGAATTCGCCAAGGGGCGGACCCGCTTTTCCAGCGTGTCGCCCTGATAGGTGAAGGCCAGTTCGGCGCCTTGCTCGGCGACCGCGCGCGCGATTCCCCAGGCGATGGAGCGGTCGTTCGCCACGCCCATCACCAGGCCGCGCTTGCCGGCCATCAAACCCTCGGATCCTGCCATTCGCACTCCCTCCGTGCCCCCCATTCATGCTGGCGACGGCCGCATCCTACACAATCGGCTGATGCGGCAAAAGGAAAGCGCTGTGCGACCGAAACGCGACGCCCCGCCTCGAACCGGACCCGGAATCGAAACGGGCGCGGCCCGTTCGGCCCGCGCCCGCCCCGTTGCACCGGCTATGCGGCGTCTATTCGACGATTTTCCAGGTGCCGTCGGGCTGGCGGCAGGCCGTGCCATGGGCCTGCTGAACCTCGCCACCGATATTCACGGTCTGGCTGAACTCCCGGCAATAGGTGCCGTCCGAGCGCTGGAGGGTGCGGGTCGGCGTGATCGTGCCGGAATTGCCCGAATCCGGATTGTTCCAGTTGGTCGTCTGGCCGGTCTTGCTGGATTCCAGGGTGCTGGAGGTGGACTTGTTCATCTGTTCGCGGTCGTTCTGGTCTAGGGCGTTGCCGGCCACGCCACCGAGCAGGCCGCCGAGCAGGACGCCGGCCGCGATTCCGGTGGCCCCGCCGCCGAGCTGGGAGGCGAGGAGACCGCCGCCGGCCGCGCCGAGGGCGCCGCCCAGAACGGTTTTGGTCCCGATTCCAGACTGGTTCTGCTGCTGCTGCGTGCAAGCAACCAGGGCCAGTCCCAGAAATACGATAACGATGGTCTTGAATGCGGTCATGATCTCGTGTCTCTCCTGATCGATTCGATCCGTGATGATTGCATCGTCGACCCTCTCCCCACGCACTCGCTTCGCCATGGATAGAGCGAAGAGTTCATTATAGCACAAAACATGGCCTAATTCAGACAGCATATCGGTGGTTTCGTCGCGAAATGAAGAGCCTCGCCGGAATGAATCGCCTTCCGGTTTGAAAAACCCCGATGCTGGCTTATGAATGGTGCCTATCCTGAGTAATCCGGGCGGAGATGACCGATGGCCGACGAGGACCCGCAAGATCCCTTCAGCCTATTCGATGATTGGTTCTCCGACGCCAAGGAAGCCGAGCCGAACGATCCTAATGCCATGGCCCTGGCGACCGCCACGCCGGACGGTCGCCCGTCGGTTCGCATGGTGCTGCTGAAGGCGGCGGATAGCGGCGGATTTGTCTTCTACACGAATTATGAAAGCCGCAAGGGACGCGAACTTCTGGCCAATTGCCAGGCTGGATTGCTGTTCCACTGGAAGTCCCTGCGCCGCCAGGTGCGCGCCGTCGGCGATATCGAAACCGTGACGGAGGAAGAGGCCGATGCCTATTTCCGGAGCCGCGCCCGGGGCAGCCAGATCGGCGCCTGGGCCTCGAAACAGTCCGAGGTCCTGGAAAGCCGCTACGAGCTCGAAAAGCGGGTGGCACAGGTGGCGGCGAAACATGCGCTGGGCAAGGTGCCGCGCCCGCCCCATTGGCTCGGGTTCCGGCTGATCCCCGACGAGATCGAGTTCTGGAAGGACGGCCGGTTCCGCTTACACGACCGTTTGGTCTACCGCCGCGACGGGAGCGGCTGGCGGACCGAGAAGCTCTACCCGTGAACGCACAGGGGCGGCGGAGCACGGTTTCGCCGCATAAGCCCCAAGGGCCCGCGGCACTGGCCACGCGCGATGCGCGGCTCATGCTCGGCGCCACTTATGCCGCCGTCGCCGTCGCCGGCCTGCTCATCGCGGTGAAGATGGGCGCCTGGCTGCTGACCGACTCGGTTTCGATGCTGGCGACACTCGTCGATTCGCTGCTCGACGCGGCGGCATCGCTGGTCAATCTCTACGCCGTTCGCCAGGCCCTGCAGCCGGCCGATCGAGAGCATCGTTTCGGCCATGGCAAGGCAGAGCCTCTGGCTGGACTGGGCCAATCCGCCTTCATCGCCGGCTCGGCCGTTTTTCTGCTGATCGAGGCGGGCCAGCGTTTCTGGCAACCCCAGGCCATTGAGCATGGCACCATCGGCATCGGCGTGATGGTCTTCTCGACCGTCGTGACTTTTGCCTTGGTGGCCTTTCAGTCTCGTGTTATCCGGCGCACCAAGTCGCTGGCGATCAGCGCAGATTCCTTGCATTACCGTGGCGACCTTCTGGTCAATGCCGGGGTGATCCTGGCCCTGGTCGCCGCGGGCGAGTTCGGCCTGCGGTATGCCGATCCGGTGATCGGCGGGGCGATCGCCGCTTATATCGTGTGGAACGCCTGGCAGATTTTCAGCGGTTCCCTGAATCATCTGATGGACCGCGAGTTCGACGATGCCGACCGCGACCGCATCAAAGGCCTCGTCCTAAGCCATCCGGAGGTGCTGGCCCTGCACGATCTGCGGACCCGCACCTCGGGCCGCGATTCCTTCATCCAGCTTCATATGGAACTGCACGGTTCGATGTCCCTGCTGCGCGCCCATGACGTCTCGGACGAGGTGGAAGTCCAGATCCGCCGCGCTTTCCCCGGGGCCGAGGTGATCATCCATCAGGACCCTTTCGGGCTGGAAAAGCCACCGGGTCGGACGGTCTCGGCCGACGCCTGAAGCGCGGCCGATTGATTCGTCCGCACCACTCGTAACCGGTTACGGTCGTCCCTATCTGATGGGGACGAGGTCATGATCGGAAGAATTCGCCATGCCGTTGAAAACGATTCGCCTGGAGCTCGCGCGGACCAAGGAATTCCCCGATGGGTCTTCCGCCCATGGTTTCGAGTTCACCGCGCCGCTCGATGCGGAGGGACATCTCGACCTCGACGCATGGAAGGACCACCACTAGCTTTGCATCGTTCACCGGTTCTGGCCGGGCGAGGAGGACGATGAGCCAATTTTCAAATTCGACGAGCACGCCTTCGCGGAAGGCTAATATGTCTCGATCACGGAGCATGACGGCGTGAGCCGGCCGTTCCGCGCCGTCAATGTCCGCAAGGCCCAAGCCCTGTCCTGACGGCTCTTTTCCCTGGGCCGTGGGGCGGCGCTGACAGCAAGTGCATCCGGGTGGTAGCGGAATTGGAATAAGGCTAGGTTCCCGTCATGGCAGACGAGCGCAAGACATTGATTCTGACGGGGGCGAGCCGGGGCATCGGCCACGCGACCGTGACCCGGTTTTCGCGCGAAGGCTGGCGCATCATCACCTGCAGCCGCGACGAGGTGCCGCCGGAGTGCAAGCGGGACCCTAACTGGCATCACCATTTCACCTCGGACCTGACCGATATCGAAAGCATGATGACCTTCATCATGCAGGCCAAGGAACTGCTCGGCGACAGCCCCCTGAACGCACTGGTTAACAACGCCGCCGTCTCGCCCAAGACCCCCGAAAACAAGCGGCTCGGCGTGCTCGCGGGCGATATTTCGACCTGGCGCCAGGTTTTTGAGATCAACTTCTTCGCGCCGCTGATTCTGGCGCGTGGTTTCGTCGAGCGGCTGAGCAAGGGCGGCGGGGCGATCGTCAACATCACCTCGATCGCCGGGCACCATGTCCACCCCTTCGCCGGTTCGGCCTATTCGACCTCGAAAGCGGCGCTGTCCGGCTTGACGCGGGAGATGGCGGCGGAATTCGCGTCCCTCAACGTGCGGGTGAACGCGATCGCCCCGGGCGAGATCGAGACCGCGATGATCGGTCCCGAATACCAGGCGCTGATTCCCCAGATTCCCATGCACAAGATGGGTGAACCGACGGATGTCGCCTCGGCGGTCTATTATCTGTGCTCGGACGAATCGAAATATGTCACGGGCACCGAGCTCTTCGTGACAGGGGGCCAGCACCTGCTCTAGGCACCGGCCCCCTATACGATCGGATCACGAACGGGGCGCCAGACGGCGCCCCATTTTCTATTTAGGGTCTCAGACTAGGCCTTTTTCCTGGACCATCTTCCAGGTGTCGTCGAGGGCCTTGCCGAAGATTTCGAGCAGCTTGTCGGTTTCTTCGGCGCTGATGACCAGCGGCGGGCAGAAGCCGACGGCGTCGCCCATGGCGCGCAGGATCGCGCCATGCTCCTGGACGCGGGCGGCGCAATAGGGGCCGACCCCGGCCTTGGGATCGAAGGGCTCCTTGGTCTCCTTGTTCTTGACCAGTTCGATGGCGCCCATCAAGCCCACGCCGCGGACCTCGCCGACCAGGGGATGGTCGGCATAGGCGCGCATGCCGGCCTGCAGGCGCGGAGCGATCCGGGCGACATGGCCCGCGATGTCGCGTTCCTCGTAAATCTTCAGGGTCTCGTGAGCGACTGCGGCGGCGACCGGATGGCCGGTATAGGTATAGCCGTGGCCCCACATGCCAACATCGTCGGAGCCCTTCATGAGGCCCTGGAAAATCTCTTCCGAGATCATCACAGCGCCGATCGGCAGATAGGCCGACGAGAGGGCCTTCGCCATGCTCATGATATCGGGCTTCATGCCGAAGGTCTGGCTGCCCCAGTACTCGCCGGTGCGCAGGAAGCCGCAGATCACCTCGTCGGCGATAAACAGCACATCGTATTTCTTGAGCACCGCCTGAATCTTCTCGAAATAACCGGCGGGCGGCACCAGCACGCCGCCGGCGCCCATGATCGGCTCGGCGATGAAGGCGGCGACCGTTTCCGGCCCCTCGTCGAGAATCTGCTTTTCGAGTTCGTCGGCCATGCGGGTCGAGAACTCTTCCTCGCTCTCGCCGGCCTCGCCGAAGCGGTAATAGTGCGGGCAGGAGGTGTGGAGAATATTGGCGATCGGCAGGTCGAAATGCTTATGGACGTGGGGCAGACCGGTGAGGCTGGCCGAAGCCACGGTCACGCCGTGATAGCCCTTGATCCGCGCGATGATCTTCTTCTTCTCGGGACGGCCGATGGAGTTGTTGTAGTACCAGACGATCTTGATGACCGTGTCGTTGGCCTCGGAACCGGAATTGGTGAAGAAGGCCTTGGACATGGGCACGGGGGCCAGTTCGATCAGCTTCTCGGCCAGATCGATGCCCGGCTCATGCGCCTTGGCGCCGAACTGGTGATAGTAGGACAGGGTCTTCATGGCCTTGGTGGCCCGGTCGACCAGCTGCTGTTCGCCGAAGCCGAGCGCCGTGCACCACAGGCCAGCCAGCCCTTCGATATAGGACTTGCCCACCTCGTCATAGACATAGACGCCCTTGCCCTCGCGGATCACCAGCGAGCCGGTCTTCTGATGCTGGCTGAGATCGGTGTAGGGGTGGAGGGCGTAGGCGATATCGCGCGCCTGGGGCGAATTGGGGATTGTGGTCATTGCGGACTCCTCGCGCGTTGCCGTGTCAATCACTGTCGAACAAGCCAAACGGGCCGAACAAGCCGTAGGGGC
>CAUZWC010000112.1:0-9238 GCA_963583595.1 Alphaproteobacteria bacterium
CGGCTGATGGTCGGCTCGCTCGGCTATCTGCCGCGCGCCAATCACAAACGCACCAGCGCCTGGGTCAATCGGATGCGGCACCGCATGTTCCCGCAGCTCGACGGCATGCCCTGGCGCTTTCAATGGGCCGGCACGCTCGGCTTTACCCCGGATCATATCCCGCGCCTGCACGAGCCGGCGCAGAACCTCTATATGACTTTGGGCTACAACGGTCGGGGCATCGCTCCCGGCACGTTCTGGGGCCAGCATCTTTCCGAACGCATCGCGGACGGCAAGCCGGCGGCGGATATGCCGCTGCCCTCGACGCCCGTCCGGCCGATCAAGAACCGGACCCTGTGGCAAGCCTTCTACGAATCGGCCTTCAGCGCCTACCGCCTGCGCAACCTTCTCGAATAGGCCCTCGCGGGATGAGCGACCATCAGGATCTCGCCCACGCCTTGTGGTCCGGGACGAGCGCCGAGCCGCCCGTCGATTGCCCGCCCCTGGAGGGCGACCGGCATGCCGACGTCGCCATCGTCGGGGGCGGCTATACCGGACTCTCGACCGCGCTCCACCTCAAAGAGATGGGCGCCGACGCGGTCGTCCTGGAAGCGCGCGAACCCGGCTGGGGCGCTTCGGGCCGGAATGTCGGCCAGGTGATCGCCGGCCTCAAATACGAGCCTGTGACCTTGGAACGGATGTATGGCGCCGAGATCGGCGGCCATATGTGGCGTGTCGGCGGCGGCGGTCCCGACATGCTCTACGACCTTATCCGGCGCTTCGACATCCGCTGCGAACTAGTCAATGCCGGCTGGATCCAGCCGGCGGTGGGCGAGCGCGGCCTTCGCACGGTCGCGATGCGGGCGGAACAATGGGCCGAGCGCGGCGTGGATTGCGGACTCCTGAGCCGGGACAAGGTCGCGGAAATGACCGGGGTCACCGGCTATGACGGCGGCTGGATCGACCGGCGCGGCGGCAGCCTTCAGCCCCTGGCCCTCGTCCGCGGCATGGCCCGCGCCTGCCTCGGCCTGGGGGTCGCGATCCATGGCAACTCGCCGGTCGCCTCCCTGACACGCGACGGCGCGAGCTGGCGCGTAGCGACCGCGGGCGGAACCGTGGTCGCGGAGTCGGTGGTGCTCGCCACGAATGCCTATGACACCGGTCTCTGGCCCGGTCTCGGGCGCAGCATCGTGCCCGTTCGACCGGTCTTGATCGCCAGCAGGCCGCTCTCACCCAATCTGCGGGGCTCTATCCTGCCCGGCGGCGAGGTCGAATCCGACACCAAGCGATTGCTGACCTATTTTCGTTTCGATGCCCAGGGCCATTTGATCATGGGCGGGCGCGGCGCCTTGGGTCATGCGCCCTCGCCCCGGCTTTACGACCAGTTGCGTGTCGATGCCGGCAAACGGTTTCCCCAGATCGAAGCGGATGCCTGGCAGCATGCCTGGACAGGCTGGATCGCCATGACAGCCGACCATCTGCCCCATCTGCACAATCCCGCGCCCGGGCTATGGGCAGCACTCGGCTATCAGGGACGCGGCGTCGCTCTGGCGACCGCGATGGGCCGCGAACTGGCCTTGCGGATGCGGGGCGGCGAAGCCGGCCGCGAGGCTTGGCCCGTCACCGATCTACGTCCCCTGCCCTTCCACGGATTGCGCCGCCCGGTCCTGTCGGCCATGCGCACCGCCTGGCGGTTCCTCGACCGGCTGGAAACTAGATCAGCTCCCGCATCCTGATCCAGGTCATCGCCAGAACCAGCATCGGCGTGCGCAACAAGCGGCCGCCGGGAAAGGCGGTACGGGGCAGCTTGGCAAGAGGTCGAAGCGGCCGGCCTGGCCGCCGATGGCCTCGGCGATCACCCGCCCGGCGATCCCGGTCAAGGCAACCCCGTGACCCGAGAAGCCCTGCGCGAAATAAGTGGTCGGCGAAAGCCGGCCGAGATGGGGCGTGCGCACCCGGCTGATGCCGACGAAGCCGCCCCAGACATAATCGATCCGCGCATCCGCCAATTGCGGGAAGAGACTCACCATCTTGCGGCGATAGCGTTCCGCCGTGTTCGGCGCCGGCATCCACTGCATCACCCAGCAGGAACCGGCGGTTTGACGACTCCTACCCCGCCTCGCTCGGCCGCACCCCCATGAAGACAATCGATCACCCGGATCGGGATCGCGACCTCGGTGAGCAGCTGGCGGGCGTCGGTCTCCGACCGCAGGCCGGAGCGCCAGATCGAGCCGGGCTCGAAAAGATCGCGCTTGGTTGGCAGGGCGAGGCGGAAGATGCCCTCGGCGAAGGACGCGCCGAGGGGCGGTTCCTCATGGGCCTCGGCCAGGGCGACGAGATTGGCGCGGAAGGCCGGATTCATCAAACGCCAGGCCTCGACAGGATCGTCGCTATAGGTCTGGTAGCGCGCTTCGAAAGCGGGATCGTCGAAGCCAACCTTCTGGATGCAGTCGGCGTCCCCCGCCTCGCACAGCCCCGCGATGGCGTCCGCGACGAGGCCCCTGTCCGCGCTGATCAGGGTCCGACCGCCGAAAGGCACCGGCACCTGGACCTCGAACAGCAGGCCCTGGAAGACATTGTGCTGGCGACGCCCCGCACGGGCCGAATGGCGCGCGCGCAGCCGGGCCTCGACCATCCGGAAGCTCGTGCCCCGGTGATTCCCCTCGAACAGGTCCTCGGTATGGGCCTCCTCGTGATCCGCAACCAGCCCATAAGCGGAGAAGCGCCGCGTGTCCACCGCACCTTCGGGGTCGCGGGCGTAGCGCAGCCCGCCCAGGAAACGGCAGATCGGGCCGGCCAGCACCTCGCGCAGGGCGTCGCGATGCGCCTTGCGCAGCCCGAACACCCAACGCCAACCCAGCGCGACGGCCGCCGCCAGAACGACGGCGGCTAGGGCCCCCATCGCCTCGACGGCTTGCAGCGACAGCCCCAGGATTGCGACGGCGACGAGAGCAACGGCAACACCCCCGAGGATCAGCGACCGGGTCCGGATCGCGCGCTGGCGGCGTTTGCGCTCGGCTTCCACCGTCTCGAGCCGCGGCGCGATCTCGGCCGCGAAGACGGCGGCGAAACCGTCCTCATGCGGCGCCTTTTCGGTGAAGCTTCCGTAGTTCGCCATTGCTGTCACGCCCTTCGCTTCGAATCACCCCTTTTCCACAGATCGAAAAGGAATGCCCGAGCCGCAAGCGAAGCCGGCAGGCCCGCGCCATTTACGCCGCCGTATTGCCGCCGTCGTTCACGACGATGGAGCCGGTCATGTAGCTCGATTCGTCGCTCGCCAGGAAGCGAATGGCGCGGGCCTGTTCGATGGGGTCCGAGATGCGCCGCAGCGGAACCTTCTCGGCAATCGTGGCGAGCCCGCCCTCGACATCTCCGAAGCGGCTTTTGGCGCCGCTTTCCAGCATCGGCGTGCGCACCTCGCCGGGGCAGAGGCAGTTCACCCGGATGCCGTCGGCGGCATGGTCCAGGGCTAGGGAGCGCGTGAAGTTCACCACCGCGCCCTTGCTCGTGCCATAGGGGATATGGCCGCGCGCGCCGGCCACCCCCCATTCGGAGGAGATGTTGACGATGGCGCCGCCCTCGCCCTGCGCCGTCATCTGCCGGATCGCGGCGCGGGACAGGAAGAAGAGCGCATTGACGTTGATCGCCATCGCCTCCAGCCAATCGGCATCGGTCGTGTCCAGGATGCCGGTGCGGTGGATCACCCCCGCATTGTTGACCAGAATATCGAGTCGGCCGAAGCGTTCCACCGCCGCCGCGACCAGCCGATCGCAGAAGGCACTGTCGGTCGCGTCGCCAGCCAGGAACGCGGCCTCGCCGCCGCCATCCCCTGCCGCGCCGCGCGCTGCCTTCAAGCTCGCTTGGCCGCGCGCCTCGTCGCGTCCGGTCAGCATCACTTTCGCGCCGCTCTCCACGAACAACCGCGCCGTCGCCGCCCCGATCCCCGAGGTCGCCCCGCTGATGATCGCCGTTTTGTTTTTCAGGGTCATGGTTTCTCCTTCGCTCACGCCTCGGGCGTGACCCGTTGCCGTGGATGCCTTTTCTCACCCCTACCTCGCCGTGGTGCCGCCGTCGTTCGACAGCATCGCGCCGGTCATATAGCTCGACTCGTCGCTCGCCAGGAAGCAAATCGCCCGGGCCTGTTCGATGGGTTCGGACACGCGACCGAGCGGCACATACTGGCCCAGATAGGCCATCCCCTCCTCCAGAGTGGCGAATCGCTTGCGGAGCGAGGCCTCGACCATCGGCGTCAAGGTCACGCCAGGACACAGGCAGTTCGCGCGGATGCCTTCGCCGGCATGGTCCAGGGCGAGGGATCGCGTGAAATTCAGCAGCGCGCCCTTGGTCGTACCATAGGCGATATGGCCGGTCGCCCCGCCGACGCCCCAATCGGAAGAGACGTTGACGATCGACCCACCCTCGCCCTGGTCGCGCATCCGGCGCACGGCTGCGCGAGTCAGATAGAAGACCGCGTCCAGGTTGATCGCCATCGCCTCGCGCCACAGCGCGTCGGTTGCTTCTACCACGGTGGCGGGCGGATAGATGCCGGCATTGTTGACCAGGATATCGAGGCGGCCGAAGCGTTCGACCGTCGCATCGACCAGACGGTCGCAGAACGCGCTCTCGACGATCTCCCCGGCCAGAAACTCGATCTCGCCCGGCAAGGCGCGCGCGCCGGCGGCAACTGCCCCGCCGCGGCCCTCGTTGCGCCCGGTGATCGTCACCTTCGCGCCGTCCTGGGCGAAAAGCAGGGCCGCCGCCTCGCCGATTCCCGACGTGCCGCCGGTGACGATCGCGACC
The DNA here is from genome assembly GCA_963583595.1 of Alphaproteobacteria bacterium. Taxonomy (GTDB): domain Bacteria; phylum Pseudomonadota; class Alphaproteobacteria; order CADEGL01; family CADEGL01; genus JABIRQ01. The sequence goes on from CAUZWC010000112.1 coordinate 4,780, forward strand.
TTGCCGGCGAGGCTCATCCGGCCCGCCTTTCCCCACGCTCAGGATAGAGCGACAGCAGTCCGGCGCGCGAGGCTTCGCAAATGCCCCGCTCGGTGATCAGTCCAGTGACCAGCCGCGCCGGTGTGACGTCGAAGGCGTCGTTGCGCGCCGGGCTGCCCTCCGGCAGCAGGTGCACCCGTTCGATCCGGCCGTCCGCCGTCCGCCCGACGATCTCCGCGACCTCGGAGTCGGCGCGCTGTTCGATGGGAATGGCCATGCCATCCTCCAGCTCCCAGTCGATGGTCGAATGGGGCAGGCCGACATAGAAGGGCAGGCCGTTGTCATGGGCGGCCAGGGCCTTGAGATAGGTGCCGATCTTGTTGCACACATCGCCCGCCGCCGTGGTCCGGTCGGTGCCGGTGGCGACCATGTCCACTAACCCGCGCTGCATCAGATGGCCGCCGGCATTGTCGACGATCACCGTATGGGGCACGCCGTGGCGGCCCAGCTCCCAGGCGGTTAGGGAAGCGCCCTGGTTGCGCGGCCGGGTTTCGTCGACCCAGACATGAACCGGGATGCCCGCGTCATGGGCCTTGTAGATCGGCGCCGTCGCCGTGCCCCAATCGACCGTCGCGAGCCAGCCGGCATTGCAATGGGTCAGGATATTGACCGTCTCGCCGCCCTTCTTCTCGGCAATGGCCGCGATCAGGGGCAGGCCGTGATCGCCGATCGCCGCGCAGGTCGCGACGCTGTCCTCGCAGATCGCCGCCGCCTCGGCGAAGGCGGCCTCGGCCCGCGCGCCCGGCGGCAGGTCGGTTAGTGCCTCCCGCACCCGGCGCAGGCCCCAACGCAGATCGACCGCCGTGGGGCGGGTAGCATTGAGGAGTTCGTAGGCAGCCGCCAGATTTCCGTCCGAGGCATCCGCCACCATGGCGAGCGCGAGACCGTAGGCACCGGTCGCGCCGATCAGGGGCGCGCCACGCACCCACATGTCGCGGATCGCCACGGCCGCGTCCTCGACCGTTTCCAACCGGACGGTTTCGAAGGCATGGGGCAGCTTGGTCTGATCGATGATCTCGACCGCTCGCCCGTCGCCGGTCGGCCAGATGGTGCGATAGTGCCGTTCGCCCACTTTCATGGCGTGAGCCTAACCCTCTCGCCTGCCGCCATCAATTCGGACCCTGCCATGCACGCAGGGCGCTTGACGTCCACAGCGCAGTTGGGCCGGAATGCGTCCGCAATCAAGAACCGCCTTCAATCTAGTCCCCGAAGGGAAAACTCACCATCCCGGACACTGAAATCCTGCTGCTCATCGCGGCCGCTTTCCTTGTGGGCGGGGTGGTCAAGGGCACGGTCGGCATCGGCCTGCCGACCGTCTCGCTCGCCTTGATGATCAGTTTCATGCCCCTGCGCGACGCGGTCGCGGTGATGGCCATTCCGGCGGTCGCCGCGAATTTCGCCCAGGGCGTTCAGGGCGGCGCCTTCCGGGCGCTGATGCGTCAGCATTGGGCGCTATTTGTCGGCGCCTTCGCGGGCATCTGGATCGGTACCATGGCGCTCTACGGGATCGATCAGTATATCCTAATCTGCGTCCTCGGCGTGCTGCTCTGCTGTTACACGGCCTGGAGCCTCGCGACCGTGCCGATCCGCGTGCCCCATAGCACGATCCCCTGGCTCGGCCCGCTGACCGGCGTCTCGACCGGGATCGTGACGGGCGCGACGGGCAATCTCGCCCTGCCGCTGATGGTCTATCTAACCGGGTTGCAACTGCCCAAGAACCGGCTGGTGCAGCTGACCGGCATGGTCGCCGTCGCCCTGACCGGCGGTCTGGCCCTGGCCGCGAGCGGCAAGGCGCAATATGGCGGGTCGCTCCTGCTGATTTCGCTGGCGGCCCTTGTCCCATCCTTCGCCGGCATGTGGGCCGGCCAGCGCCTGCGCCACCGCCTCAGCGAGGAGCACTTCCGCCGCTGGATGTTGGTGTTCTTGTTCCTGCTCGGCCTGAATCTGATTCGCAAGGGCGTATTCTAATAAGGGAGGCGCCTCACCACCTTGCCGTGTATCAGTCACCTTGCAATACTGCGCTGATCGAAGCGAAGCGCGGCGCGTTCCGATGACCGACACCAGTAAAACGGTTTCCGCACCAGATATTTCGATGAAAAAGGCCGTCGGAGAGGCCTGGTCCATGACCGGCGGCCAAATCGGATTTACCCTCAAAAACGTATGGCTAGGCGCGCCGCTTGTTTTCGCGTTGTGATGCCTGTCCCGGGGGCTCGCCGGCACGATATCGCCGGGCGTTCTGGGCACGGTAACGACAATCGGGGAAGCGTTGGTATCCATTTTCGTGGCGATATTCTTCCATCGCTTATCTCTCCTGGATGATCGGGAATATCGTTTTGAAAAAGGAATTTACGGCTGTTTTCTTATGATGTATGCGATCTTAAATCTTGCGTCTTACTCGCTTTCGGTCGTGCAGAACGCGTTTGTTCAGGGTTCCGAGTCAATTCCGGGGGCCCTCATGATCGCGACCTTCGTCGTGTTTGTGATCACCGCCATACTCTGGTGCCGGATGTTGATAATTTTTCCGGCGACCGCGATTGGCCAAAAGTGGAGCTTGAGCTGGGCCTGGGTACCGACCAAATACAACGGCGGGCAATTTTCGGCGGAGGGCTGATTTTCTTCCTGCTCTACCTCCCGTTCGCATTGCTTCTCCTGGGACTCTATTTCGCCCTCGACCTGCCGCTCAAACCAGTCTTGGACCTGGATTGGCGCGTGGGCATTGTCGAATTCCTCTTCGCGTTTTTGACGGTCATGACTTCGGGCGCCGTCGCGGTATATGCATCCAGCATTTTTCGGCAGCTCACGGAGCGAAAAGACGAGCCTACCGAAGCGTCATCCGTGGCGGCATAACGGGCGAACCGACTGTCGCCAGCTTCGCGAGTCTTTCGTTTTCAAACAGAAATTAAAAAGTGTCATGGTTTAAAAAGCGAATACCCTCTACTATGCAGGAATTATCAGGTCAGCCAGTCTCTGTTGCCTCGGGCCGATATCGGTCGCGACGGGCGCAGCTGGCCAGATCCGCATTCATCAACGAAACATCGAGCCTATGACCTCTTCCGATCGTTACAGCATTCCTCGCTCCGAATGGCCGACCATCCTGGAGCGGAGAGAAAACGGCGAAACCTATGCCGCCATCGCGGCGGATTTCGGGGTTTCCGGGCCGACAGTGCGCAATATTCTGCTGCGCGCCCAGGGAGAGGCGGAGGACGCCAAGACCTCGGACCCGACTGAAGAACCCAGCCGCACCGAAAGCGTGCCCGAAAACATGGCCGAGGTCGTGAAAGCCGAGCCGAAACCGGTATCGCGCCTGTCCCTGGCCTCGGTTTCCGCGCGCGAAGAGGCATCCTCCGTACGGGCAGAAACCGCGCGTGCCGAGGCGGCCGCGGCGCCGGCACCGGAAAGACCGACCCCGGCGAAGAGAACCGCCAAGGGCGGGCACAGCCCGCTCGCCACGCGGCTGGCCGAAGCGGCGGAGGACTGCGCGGCGGCCCTCGACAGTGCCGCACGCGACGGGCTGGACGAAGACGCCAAGGATGCCATCAAGCGCAGCCTGCACGAGGTGCGCCGCGCCGCGGCCGCAATCGATATCGCGCTCGGCCAGGGCGACGTCTCGCAGGAACCGACGCAGAAGCGCAAGGCCGAACCGATGGCGGCCCTGCCGCCGCGTCACTCGCCTGCCCGCGCGCCACGGCCTGGCCCCGAACCCCGGCCCGCCCCCGAACCCCGCGCCCCAGCCGAACCCCCTGCAGAATCAAAGCCCATGGCGGCGCGGCCACAAGATGCCGCCCCGGCACGGTCGCGGCGCACGGCGCCACCCTCCGCGGAGGGCACCACGACCATGGAGGGCACGGTCAAGTTCTTCCGCCCCGATCAAGGCTATGGCTTCGTCATGCCCGACGAAGGCGGCCAGGATATCTACGTCCCAGTCGAGGCGCTCCAGCGGTCCGAACTCGACAGCCTCGAACGCAACCAGCGCGTCCGCTTGATCGTGACCGACAGCCCCAAGGGACCCGAGGCCGACAGCGTCGAACTGATCTCCTCCTAGGCCCGTTTTCTCCAGGCGTCGGCACAGGCTCTGCTGGTGAGAATTCGTGCCGGCACCATCGAAACACTCTCTCTTCGGCCGTGTTCGACTCTAAAAATTAGGTGGCGAGCCCGATCCTCGCCCCAAAGTGCGGGATTGGTAGCGACGAGGTCCTGATGCGCGAGGTTGCGGCCGAGATTGCCAGGCTATATCTCACCACTATCGACCGGCCCCTGGCCGAAAGATGCAGGATGGTCGCCGAGGCTTTGGGTCTCAACTGATCTGCGCCTCACGCAATACTGATCCCTGTATGCATGCGCCAGGGTTGCCGAATCGGCCCGCAAGGGCCAGGGTAAATCAAGCCAAGGCAGCGCCGAATACGATTGGCTGACCTTGCAT
>CAUZWC010000113.1:0-9184 GCA_963583595.1 Alphaproteobacteria bacterium
TTTCAGAAGGAATCAGAATCCAACAAGATCGCCCTCGAAGGCACGGAGCAGGAGGCGACCGCCGGCCTGCGTACGGTGCTGGACATCCTCGATGCCGAGCAGGAACTGCTCAACTCCCGCGTCAATTTGGTGAAGTCCCAGCGCAACGAGATCGTGGCCGCCTATCAGGTCATCGCGGCGATCGGCCGCCTGACCGCGCAGGAAATGGCCCTGCCCGTGGCCTATTACGATCCGAGGGTTCACTACGACGACGTGCGCGACAAGGTGATCGGCCTCGGCGACGACGTCGAGTGACGCTTCAACTATCTTGCAGAATTCGTTAACCTAACTAGGTTATTGATCCTTGGAGTCGTGCCGCCTGCGAGGTGCGACAGGGATTCGCGCGGTTGAAGGAGCGGGTTTTGGCCGATCAAAAGGGACAGCAGGAACCCTCCATGGAGGAGATCCTGGCATCCATACGAAAAATCATCTCGGAAGACGACGAGGCTGAAAAAGACAATGCGGAGACGCCGAAGGCGCCTCCGGGGGAGTCTGCGCAATCGTCGCAGCGCGCCGATGACGGCGTGCTCGAATTGACCGAAATGGTCGAGTCGCCCGCCGCTCTGCGACCCGTTTCCGCTGTTATTCCGTCGACACCGGCTGCGCCGAAAGATGAGGATTCGATCGCGATTTTGGCCGAGCTGGAGGATTCCGGCGAACTCGATCAACCCGAAGACGACGGTCACGACGCGTCGGTGGAATCGGTGATGGCGGCCGTGCGCCGCATGGGCACGGAAAACGATACGGACGAAGTTGCTGCCGAAGCGGCAGAGGACGAGGCGGACGCTGCCATCGATCTCGTTGATGGTGGTGGGCCGGATCTGACCGACGACCCGGCACCTTTCGCGATTGAGCCCGACCCGCGGCCGGACGACCCAGATGATGATTGGGACAACGACCGGAATATCATCACAGACAGTGCGGCCACGGCGGCATCCGCGGCCTTGGCGGAATTGGCCGGCGCCTTGGGCGAAAACCGGCCGCGAACGGATGCGGGTGCGGCCTTGTCCCTGGGCGGATCGAATCGCACGGTCGAAGATCTGGTGCGCGAGATGCTGCGCCCGATGCTGCGCGAATGGCTCGCCGCCAATCTGCCTGATCTGGTTCAGCGCCTCGTGCGCAAGGAGATCAAGGAGATGGTGCGCCGGTCGGAAGACCGCTAGATTGCGCCCGCCCCCGCCTGGCACGGGGAAAATCGACCATTCTGGATCTCGCGGCCGGACACGGTCGGCCTAATTCACACACGGACGGGGGAACGTTCAGCGATGCTGGACAAGACCTATCGGCCCGACGAGGTCGAATCGCGTATCTACGAGGCATGGGAAGGGAGCGGGGCCTTCGGCTGCGATCCCGAGGCCGAGGGCGAGGCATTCTGCATCGTCATCCCGCCGCCCAATGTCACCGGCAGCCTTCATATGGGCCATGCCTTCAACAACACGATTCAGGACATCCTGATCCGCTTCGAGCGCAAGCGGGGCAAGAACGTCCTTTGGCAGCCGGGCACCGATCATGCCGGCATTGCCACCCAAAGCGTGGTCGAACGCCAATTGGCCGAGGACGGCATCCGCCCCGCGCGCGGCACGATCGAACCCGACCTCGAAAAGGGCCTGATCGGGCGAGAGGATTTCATAGAACGGGTCTGGGCCTGGCGCGAGCAGTCTGGCGGCACAATTCTGCGCCAGCTGCGCCGCCTTGGCGCTTCCTGCGATTGGAGCCGCGAACGCTTCACCATGGACGAGGGTCTGTCCAAGGCGGTCGTGAAGGTCTTCGTCGATCTCCATAAGCAGGGGCTGATCTACCGCGACAAGCGCCTGGTTAACTGGGATCCGAAGCTGCACACCGCGATTTCCGATCTGGAGGTCGAATCGCGCGAGGTCGACGGCCATCTTTGGCATATCCGCTATCCTATCCTGGGTGAGGAGGGCCGTTTCATCACGGTCGCCACGACCCGTCCGGAAACCATGCTGGGCGACACGGCCGTGGCGGTGCATCCGGACGACGCGCGCTACACCGATCTCGTCGGCAAGCACGCGGTCCTACCGCTGATCGGCCGCCATATCCCGATCGTCGCCGACGAATACGCCGATCCCGAGCAGGGCTCCGGTGCGGTGAAGATCACCCCGGCTCATGATTTCAACGACTTCGAGGTCGGCCGCCGCCACGGGCTCGAGATGCTCAACATTCTCGACGCGGATGCCTGCATCAACAACAACGCGCCCGATCCCTATTGCGGCCTCGACCGCTACGAGGCCCGCAAGAAGGTCGTTAAGGACCTGGAAAGCCAGGGCCTGCTCGAGAAGATCGATTCGATCCGCCATACGGTGCCCTATGGCGACCGTTCGGGCGTGCCGGTCGAGCCCTGGCTGACCGACCAATGGTTCGCCGATGCCAAGACCCTAGCCCAGAAGCCGATCGAAGCGGTGGAGCAGGGGCGGGTGCGTTTCGTGCCCGAGAACTGGTCCAACGTCTTCTTCGAATGGATGCGCAATATCCAGCCCTGGTGCATTTCGCGTCAGCTCTGGTGGGGTCATCGCATCCCGGCCTGGTTCGGGCCCGACCGTCACATCTTCGTCGAAGCGACGGAGGAGGAGGCCCTGGCCGCGGCCGAGGCCCATTACGGCAAAGCGACCGAACTGATCCGCGATCCGGATGTGCTCGATACCTGGTTTTCTTCCGCTCTTTGGCCTTTCTCGACCCTGGGCTGGCCGGACAAGACCTCATATCTCGACCGCTATTACCCGACAGGGGTGCTGGTCACCGGCTTCGATATTATCTTCTTCTGGGTCGCCCGAATGATGATGTTCGGCGAGCACTTCATGGGCGAGCGCCCGTTCGAGACGGTCTATATCCACGCCCTGGTGCGCGACGAGCACGGCGCTAAAATGTCCAAGTCCAAGGGCAACGTTATCGATCCCCTGGACCTGATCGACGAATACGGCGCGGATGCCTTGCGTTTCACGTTGACGGCCCAGGCCGCCCAGGGGCGCGATATCAAGCTTTCGACCAAGCGGGTTGAGGGCTATCGCAATTTCACGACCAAGCTGTGGAACGTGGCGCGCTTCTGCGAGATGAATGGCGCGATCCACGATCCGGCCTTCGATCCGGCCGCCTGTGAGGAAACGGTCAACCGCTGGATCGTCAGCGAGGTCGCGCGGCTCGAGGCGCGGGTGCGCGAGGCGATCGAAACCTACCGTTTCAACGAAGCCGCCGGCGCCCTCTACCAGTTCGCTTGGCATGCTTTCTGCGACTGGTATGTCGAATTTACCAAGCCGATCCTGGACGGCGAGGATGCGTCGGCAGCTGAAACCAAGGCCTGTCTCGGCTGGACCCTCGACCAGATCCTGAACCTCCTGCACCCGATCATGCCTTTCGTGACCGAGGAGTTGTGGGGCCGTCTGGGCGGCAAGCGCGCCACATCGCTGATCTTGGCGCCCTGGCCGGCCGACGATCCAGGCCTGATCGATGCCGACGCCGCCGACGAGATGAATTGGGTGGTCGAACTGATCACCCAGGTGCGCGCGGTCCGGGCCGAAATGAACGTGCCGGCCGCGGCCAAGATCCCGATGATCGTCAATGGCGCGGGAGAGGCGGGCAAAGCGCGTCTCGCCACCCATGAGGATCAAATCATGCGCCTGGCGCGCCTCTCGTCCCTGGCGATCGACGGCGGCGTGCCGACCGGCTCGGCCCAGATCGTGCTGGGCGAGGCGACGGTGGTGCTGCCCCTGGGCGAGGTCATCGATCTGGACCAGGAGCGTAAGCGCCTGGAAGGCGAGATCGCCAAGCTCGAAGGTGAGATCGGCAAGATCGATCAGAAACTGGCCAATCCCAAATTCATCGCTAATGCACCCGACGAGATCGTCCAGATTCAGCGCGAGCGGAAGGCCGATGCCCAGGCCGCCCGCGCCAAGCTTGACGAAGCCCTGCGCCGCTTCGCGGCGGCGTAGCGCGTTTTGAACGGCCGGACTTCTCCTCACCCTCACCCCGACCCTCCCCCAAAAAGGGGGAGGGAGAATCTTTGCGGCACAATGAAAAGCCCTCTGCCCCTCGATGGTGGAGGGTCGGGGTGAGGGTGAGGAGAAGTCCGTGCTTAGGATCGCTAGTCTTCTCTGCGTTGTTGTTTGCGTCGCTGCGACCACGCCCGCCCGGGCCGCGGACGACCCGGCTCTCGAAACCGCCTTCGGAATTATCTCCAACCCCGCGCCCGGCCCGGCCCAGACCGTCGGGCGGCACACCAACGGTTGCGTGTTGGGGGCCGAAGCCCTGGCGCCGGTCGGCCCAGGCTACCGGGTCGTTCATCCGAACCAGAGCCGCTTCTGGGGCCATCCCGCTCTGATCGCGACCATACGGGGCCTGGGCGAGTCCGTGGCGGAGCAGGGCCTCGGCCTGATGCTGGTCGCCGACCTGGGCCAGCCGCGCGGCGGACCGATCTCGGGCCATGGCAGTCATGAGGTCGGCCTGGATGCGGATATCCGCCTCAATCCCTGGACCGAAGGCGAGGTGCCGGCCGCCGAGATCGCCGATCCGACCGAGATTTACTACGTCGACGATGCCCGCTCGACGGCGGTGAACGCGAAATGGGGCGTGGCTCAAACCGCCCTGGTGGGCAGCGCGGCCGAGCGGCCGGAGGTTGAGCGCATCTTCGCCCATCCGGCGATCAAGAAGGCCCTCTGCGAGAACGCGACCGGCGACTGGAACTGGCTCGGCAAGGTCCGCGCCTGGTACGGCCATCGCGCTCATTTTCATATCCGCCTCGGCTGTCCGATCGGAAGCCCGGATTGCGTGGAGCAATCTCCGGTGCCCAAAGGGGACGGTTGCGGTGCCGAACTCGATTGGTGGTTCACGGATGAGCCCTACGCCCCCGCGGACCCGAATGCGCCTAAGCCGGTGCCGCCGCCGTTGCCCGCCGCCTGCGCCGCGCTGCTGCCGCAATAGCGATATGCGCGCTGGGCCTTGGAGCTTGGCCCGCGCGCGGTTATCTTCCGCACGAACCACGATTTAGAGGAGGGACTTCATGGCCTCGAACGGCAAGTTCGACAAATCCAAGCTGCCCAGCCGGCATGTCTCCGTCGGCCCGCAGAGTGCGCCGCACCGCGCCTTCTATTACGCCATGGGCATGACCGAGGCCGAGATCGCCCAGCCCTTCGTAGGCGTTGCGACGACCTGGAACGAGGCCGCGCCCTGCAACATCACGCTGATGCGCCAGGCCCAGTCCGTCAAGAAGGGCGTCAAGGCCGGCGGCGGCACGCCGCGCGAGTTCACCACGATTACGGTGACCGACGGCATCGCCATGGGTCATCAGGGCATGAAGGCCTCCCTGGTCAGCCGCGAGGTGATCGCCGATTCGGTTGAGCTGACCATGCGCGGCCATTGCTACGACGGGCTCGTCGGCTTGGCGGGCTGCGACAAGTCGCTGCCTGGCATGATGATGGTGATGGTACGCCTGAACGTGCCCTCGGTCTTCCTCTATGGCGGGTCGATCTTGCCCGGCCGTTTCCGCAAGAAGGACGTGACCATCGTCGATGTTTTCGAGGCGGTCGGCCAGCATTCGACCGGCAAGATGAACGACGCCGATCTCAAGGAGGTCGAGTCCGTGGCCTGCCCCACCGCCGGGGCCTGCGGCGGCCAGTTCACCGCCAACACCATGGCCTGCGTGTCGGAGGCTATCGGCCTTGCGCTGCCCGGCTCGGCCGGGGCGCCCGCGCCCTACGAATCGCGCGACGCCTACGCCACCCTGGCCGGCGAGGCGGTGATGCGCCTGATCGAAACGCAGCTCCGCCCGCGCGATATCGTCACCCGCAAGTCGCTGGAGAATGCGGCGGTTGTGGTCGCGGCCTCGGGCGGTTCTACCAATGCCGGCCTGCATCTGCCGGCCATCGCTCATGAGGCGGGAATTGAATTCACCCTGGACGATGTTTGCGAGATCTTCCGCCGGACGCCCTATATCGCGGACCTGAAGCCAGGCGGCAAATACGTCGCGCGCGATCTCTACGAGGTCGGCGGCGTGCCCATCCTGCTCAAGGCCCTGCTGGACGGCGGCTATCTCCACGGCGATTGCATCACGGTGACGGGCAAAACCCTGGCCGAGAATCTGGCCGATGTGGTGGTGCCAGAGGATCAGGACGTGATCTACCCGACCTCGCGCCCGCTCTCGAAGACCGGCGGCGTCGTCGGGCTCAAGGGCAACCTGGCCCCCGACGGCGCCATCGTGAAGATCGCCGGCATGAAGCGCCTCGACTTCAGCGGCCCCGCGCGGATCTTCGAAAGGGAAGAGGACTGCCTGCGCGCCGTCCTGCGCCGGGAATACAAGGAAGGCGACGTCCTGGTCATCCGCAACGAAGGCCCGCGCGGCGGCCCAGGCATGCGCGAGATGCTGTCGACCACGGCAGCCCTCTACGGCCAAGGCGTCGGCGAGAGCGTCGCGCTGATCACCGATGGCCGGTTCTCGGGCGGCACGCGCGGCTTCTGCATCGGCCATGTCGGGCCGGAGGCGGCGATCGGCGGCCCCATTGGCCTGCTCAAGGAGGGTGACACCATTCGCATCGACGCGAATGCGGGCACGGTTGATGTCGAAATTTCCGAGGAGGAGATGGAGACCCGGCGCAAGGCCTGGAAGCCTCGCGAGCACGAGTTCCAGTCCGGCGCCATCTGGCGCTATGCCCAGACCGTCGGCCCGGCCCAGAATGGCGCCGTCACCCACCCCGGCGCGGCCAAGGAAAGCCACGTCTACGGGGATATTTGAGTCACGCCATGTTCATCCTCGCCCCTCACCCTGAGCCTGTCGAAGGGTGAGGGGGGCGGGGTCCCTTCAACAGCACCCTCACGCTTCGACGGGCTTAACATGAGGGTGTTTTCGACCGGCCGTCCTGAACTTGCAACGGATGGCGGTGCGGAGGCGTGATCCATGACAGACAAGTCGAAACTGCCCAGCCGGCATGTCTCCGTCGGCCCGCAGAGTGCGCCGCACCGGGCCTTCTACTACGCCATGGGCATGACCGAGGCGGAGATCGCGCAGCCCTTCGTCGGTGTCGCCACCACCTGGAACGAAAACGCGCCCTGCAACATCACCCTCCACCGCCAGGCCGCGGCGGTGAAACATGGCGTGAAATCCGCCGGCGGCACGCCGCGCGAATTCGCCGCGATCACGGTGACCGATGTGATTGCGATGGGCCATCAGGGCATGAAGGCGTCCTTGGTCAGCCGCGAGGTGATCGCGGATTCGGTCGAATTGACCATGCGCGGCCATTGCTACGACGCCGTCGTCGGCCTGGCCGGCTGCGATAAATCCCTGCCGGGGCTGATGATGGCCATGGTTCGGCTCGACGTTCCGGCGATCTTTCTGTACGGCGGCACCAATCTGCCGGGGCGTTGGCGCGGCAAGGACATTTCCTTGCTCGAAGTCTTCGAGGGCGTCGGCACCGTCGCCAAGGGCGATATGGAAGAGGCCGAGCTGGAAGGCATGTTGCGCAAGAGCGTGCCCGGGCCGGGTTCCTGCGCCGGGCAGTTCACCGCCAACACCATGGCCTGCGTATCGGAGGCCATCGGTCTGGCCTTGCCGGGGTCGGCGGGCCCGCCCGCGGCCTATGAATCGCGCGACGCCTATGCCGTCCATGCGGGCGAACAGGTCATGCGCCTGGTGGCCGAGGGCGGGCCCCGGCCGCGGCGCATCGTCACCCGCGCGGCCTTGGAGAACGCGGCCACGGTGGTCGCCGCGACCGGCGGCTCGACCAATGCGGGCTTGCATCTACCCGCCATCGCCCACGAGGCCGGCATCGATTTCGGCCTCGACGACGTCTGCGAGATCTTCAAGCGCACGCCCTGGATCGCCGATCTCAAACCGGGCGGTCGCTATCTTCACGTCGATCTCTGGGCCGCCGGCGGCGTTCCGGCCCTGCTCAAGGTGCTGCTCGATGCCGGCTATCTCCACGGCGATTGCGTGACCGTGACGGGTAAGACGATGGCGGAAAACCTTGCCGATGTGGTTGTGCCGGGTGATCAAGACGTCATCCTCTCGCCTTCGGCACCGTTGTCGCCGACCGGCGGGGTCGTCGGTCTCAAGGGCTCGCTCGCGCCGGACGGCGCCATCGTCAAGGTCGCCGGGATGAAGCGCCTGGTCTTTCGCGGTCCCGCGCGCGTCTTCGAGCGCGAGGAGGATTGCCTGCGCGCCGTCATTCGCCGCGAATACGAGGAGGGCGATGTGCTGGTCATCCGCAACGAGGGACCCAAGGGCGGCCCCGGGATGCGCGAGATGCTCTCGACCACCGCCGCGCTCTATGGCCAGGGCATGGGCGAGAAGGTGGCGCTTGTCACCGATGGTCGTTTTTCCGGGGGCACGCGCGGCTTCTGCATCGGCCATGTCAGCCCGGAAGCGGCATCGGGCGGCCCCATCGCCCTGGTCCGCGACGGCGACAGCATCGCCATCGACGCGGAGGCGGGGGTGATGGATTTGGAGGTGCCGGCGGAGGAACTCGCCGCTCGTCGCGCCGCCTTGGTCCCGCGCGAAACCGAATACGGCTCAGGCGCCCTCTGGCGCTACGCCCAGACCGTGGGTCCAGCCCATAAGGGGGCCGTCACCCATCCTGGCGCGGCCAAGGAAACCCATACCTACGCCGAGATTTGAGGCGTGCCCCCCTGGGGCGCGAGCCTAGTAGCGGTTCGATTCCATGTTGATGCCGGACCCCACAGCATCGCCGGCCGCGGCGGTGACTCCGGTCGACGTGCCGATCGCGCTTTGTCCTTCGCGGATACTGGCACCGCTGCTGGCGCCCGGGGGCGTGACCTCGACCTGGCCTTCGAACACGCTCACCGTCGTCGTGCCGTCGCTCGCGACCTGGACTTTGAAATATCCGTGCCCCGGACGCCGATGGCGACGGTCGGGGTGAGCAGCTTGAAGCCGTCCATGTAGCTCATCTGGCCGGTGATGAAGCGAAAGGCGCCCTTGGTGAAGGTCATCGCCATCTCGCCCGTGTCGCTGTCGTCGTCATAGACGAAGCTATCCAGCTCGACCTCGCTGTTGCTGACCTGCAGCTTGGCCTTGTCGAGGAAGCGCAGGTTGGTCATGCCCTGGGCCCCCGGTGCGCACGGTTTCGTTTGGCCAGACCTCGGTCCTGTATTCCAGATGCCTCGGTCTCGCCGGATACCCGATGGC
>CAUZWC010000114.1:0-9151 GCA_963583595.1 Alphaproteobacteria bacterium
ATCAACCGCTTCGTTCGTGAATACAATGCCGAAAACCCCAAACCCTTCGTCTGGAAAGCCGATCCCGACAATATCATCGCTGCTCGAAACCGAGGGTTCCAAACGTTGGAATCAATCCACTAGCAAGGCAACTTCGGTCAACACTAAAGAGGTCAGAGTGGCCTCTGCATGTTCTCGCGAGTCTCGATGAAATTGTCGAAGTTGGTCTCTTATTCGAACTGCGGCACGACCCGGGTCATGAAATCCTCGATGGAGTTCATGATCTCGCCATGCGGGGTGCCGAAGCTGAAGTTGAGCTGCATCTCGTCGATGTCCTGCTCGAAATAAAGGCCAAGTTTCTCGGTGACCTCCTCGGGCGAGCCGATCATCAGGTTGCGCTCGATATCCTCCAGGGTGATGTCCGGCTCCATCGGGGTGATGTTGCCGCCCTCCACATGGCCCTCGGTCGAGAAGACGTCGAGGAAGCGGACATGGCGGTCCATCGCGTCCTGGATGACGCGGCGCTTCTGCTCCTCGGAGCGGGTGACGAAGACCATCACCAGCATGGAGATCTTCAGATGCGGCTTGTCCCGCGTCCGGATCGATTTCTTGAATGCCCCAGCCTGCATCTTGACCATCTCGACCGGGTTGCGCAGCGGCGTGGTCAGGACGGGCATGTTCAGCGAGACGGCATAGTCGATGGCGCCCGCGCCCATGGCGGCGAACCAGACCGGCGGATGCGGCCGCTGGATCGGACGCGGCACGATCGTGGTCGGCGGGATCTTGTAGAACTGGCCGTCGTAGGACACGTCCTCCTCGCTCAACAGCTTGATCAGCAGGTCGAGGGATTCGCGGAAGACGTCATGCGACAGTTCGAGGTCCTTCTGGAACCGGGCGAATTCGTACTTGTAGGCGCCGCGTCCCACGCCGACTTCGATCCGGCCGTTGGTCAGACAGTCCGCCTGGGCGATTTCGCCGGCGAGTTGCAGCATGTCGCGGAAGGGCAGGATCGAGGTCGAAGTGACGATCCGGGCATGTTTGGTATGCTCGGCGAGTTTGATCCCCGTGAGCAGGGCATTCGGATGCATCAGGGCGTTTGTGAAATGATGCTCGGGAATGGTGAAGGAGGTGAAGCCCAGATCCTCCGCCCATTGAGCCTCGCGAATCAGTTCGCGGTAGAGATGCTGGACGGGGCGCGAGATATCCCGGGCATAGCCGGGCAGGTAGTAACCGAATTCCATTGTGGCGGTCCCTCGGGTCCCTATCGTTGCGCAATGCGCTGCCATTCGTAGCAGGCGACACTGTGTTCCTCGGAGATGTTTTCCAGCGGCGGATGGGTCGTCTGGCAGTGGTCGACCCGATAGGGGCAGCGCGCGTAGTAGCGGCAGCCGACGGTCGTGCCGGTCGGATTATAGGCCTCGCCTGCCTCGGCGACAGCCACCTCCGCATCGTCCTTCGCGGTCGGTTTGAGGGTGCCGAGAAGCGCTTCGGTATAGGGGTGGCGCGGATTCTCGTAGATCTCGTTCGTCGGCCCGAGTTCCAGCAGCTTGCCGAAATACATGACCCCGATCCGGTGGCACAGATAGCGCGCGACATGGAGGTCGTGGGTGATGAAGACGATGGTCGTGCCCAGCTCTTCCTGGATGTCGCGGAAGAGATTGAGAATCTGGGAGCGGACCGAAACGTCGAGCTTCGAGACAGCCTCGTCGGCTACGATCAGGTCGGGCGACAGGGTCAGGGCACGGCCGATGGCGACGCGTTGCAACTGGCCGCCGGACAGCTCGTGGGGATAGCGGTTCCGGAAGATCGGAGAGAGGCCGACCTGGGTGAGAATTTCGTCGACCTTCCGATCGACCTCGTCATGCGGGCAGACGCGGTGCAGCAGCAGCGGCGTCGCCAGCACCGTCCGCACGGTCTGGCGCGGATTGAGCGAGGACGCAGGATCCTGAAAGATCATCTGCAGGTCGCGCCGCAGGGCCCTGAGGGCAGAACCGCGCAGTTTGGTGATATCCGTTCCGCGGAAGAAAATGCTGCCCTGATGGGCGTCATAGAGGCGCAGGATCGCCTTGCCGATGGTGGTCTTGCCGCTGCCCGATTCGCCGACCAGGCCGAGGACCTCGCCCTTGCGGATGTCCAGGCTGACCCGGTCCACGGCGTCCAGATGCTTGGGCAGGTCCGACATGATACCACTCAAGCCGGAACCCAGCTTGAAGCGGATCGTCAGGTCATCGATCCGCATCAGGGGCTCGTCGGCCCCCGCGGCGCGGGCTTCAGCGGCCAGAGACATCGTCATCCTCATACAGCAGACAGCGGACCTCGCGCCCCGGCAGGTCGAAGAGCGGCGGCCGCTCGGTCTCGCACCGTCCGAAAACATGCGGGCAGCGCGGCGCGAAAACACATCCCGGCGGCAGTGCGCCGGGATGGGGCAGCTCGCCGGGAATCTCCTGCAGCCGTTCACCCGATTTCTCTTCCAGCGCCAGGGCGGTCGCCAGAAGCCCCTGAGTGTAGGGGTGTTTGGGGTCGTCGAAGATTTCCTTGGTCGAGCCCAGCTCGACGATGCGGCCGGCATACATCACCGCGATCCGATCGCAGAGCGTGGCGGCGATCGTCATGTCATGGGTGATGAAGACGAAGGCCGAATCCAGCCGCTTCTGGAGATCGCGGAACAGATCCAGGATTTGCCGCTCGACGATATTGTCGAGATTGGTTGTCGGCTCGTCCGCCAGGATTAGATCGGGCTCGAAGGCCAGGACCAGGGCGATCAGCGCGCGTTGCAGCATGCCGCCCGAAAGCTGGTGGGGATATTGGCCCAGAACATTCGCGCCATGGGCGATGCCGACATCGCGCATGAGGTCGATCGCCGCATTGCGCCAGTCCTTCGCGCGTATCGCATGGTCCGGGGATTTCACCGCCGTGCGCTCGAAGACCTGATGGAAATGCCATCCGACCTTCTTCGCGGGATTGAAGGCCCCGGTCGGATCCTGGAAAACGACCGCCATGCGGTTGCCGCGCAGGTCGCGGAACGCCTCCTCGTCCATGCCGGTCACGTCGAGATCGAGGAAGTCGAAGACCTTCCATTCCGTCTCGGCATTCTCGGGCAGAAGGTGCAGGATCGACATGCCGGTCACGGTCTTGCCGGAACCTGATTCGCCGATGATGCCCAGCACTTCGCCCTTGCGGACCTCCAGGCTGACATCCTCGATGATCGGCAGATAGCCGTCCGACATGCGGAAACCAGCGTTCAGGCCGCGAATGCGCAGGGCGACATCGTCGCTGCGAATGGGCGTATCGGTCATGCCATCGACCTCTTGCGCAGGCGGGGGTCGAGGATATCGCGCAGGCCGTCGCCCAGCAGGTTGAGCCCCAGGATGATGACCATCAGGGTCAGGCCGGTCAGGGTGATGACCCAGGGATGGGCCAGGAAATAGTCCTTGCCGTCGGCCATGACGACGCCGAGGGAGGGATCGGGCGGCTGCACGCCCAGGCCCAGGAAGGACAGGCCCGCCTCGATCACGATGCCGAAGGCGAAGCCGACCGTCAGTTGGACGAACATGGGCGCGGCGATGTTCGGCAGGATCTCGCGCAGCATGATGCGCAGATTGGACTGGCCCATCAGCCGCGCCGCCTGGACATAGGGCTCTTCCTTGACCGCCAAGGTCGTGTTGCGCGCCAGGCGCGCGAAATTCGGAACATAGACCAGGGCGATGGCGAAGATCACCGGTTGGATGCCGAAGCCCAGCACCAGCATCAGGAACAGGGCCAGGACGAAGATCGGGAAAGCCATCAGCAGGTCGACGAAGCGCATGACGACCGGATCGACCCAGCGCCCGACGAAACCGCTGGTCATGCCGATCATGGTGCCCGCGGCGCCGCCCAGGGTGACGCCGATGATGGTGACCAGCATCGAGATGCGCGCGCCGTAGAGCACCCGGGCTAGCACGTCGCGCCCGACGGCGTCGGTGCCGAAAGGATGAGTCCAGGACGGCACTTCGCGGATCGCCATGAAATCCATGTCATTGGGTTCGTAGGGCACGAAAGACGGTCCGAAGACCATCGCAAGGACCATGAAGCCGATGATGCCCACACCCGCGGTCGCGGAGCGGTTGCGCAGGATGTCTCGCGCCAGGCGCTTGAAGGAGAAGTTGGATTCAGCCATCGCTCAATGGGTCCTGCGTGGGTCGAGGAAGGCGCAAATGATGTCGACGATTAGATTCACGCCCAGAACGAAGACCAGGAAGGCGAGCATGCAAGCCTGCACCACCGCGAAGTCCCGGCCGAAGGCGCCGTCGACCATCATCGAGCCGAGGCCGGCGATCCCGAAAATCCGCTCGATGATCACCGTGCCGCCGACCAGATAGCGAACCTGGACGCCGATCACGGTCACGAAGGGGATCAGGGCGTTGCGGAAGATATAGTGCATGTAGACGAAGGTGTCGCGGAACCCGAAGGATCGCGCCGCCGTGACATAGTCCCGCCGCTTCGTCTCGAGCAGCGCCGCGCGCAGGATGCGGGCGAAGACGCCCGCCATGGGGGCGGCGATGGCGAAGGCGGGCAGGGCGCCGTTCACCAGCGCGCCGGAAAAGGACTCCAGCGGAGAGGTGAACCCGAAGGCCGGCAGGACGCCGAGGCCGAGGGAGAAAACCAGGATCAGCACGTAGCTCAGCCAAAAATCTGGCATCGAGATGCCGAGAATGGAGGCCGAGGTCGCCGCCGTGTCCGACATTCGGCCCTGCCGCAGGGCCGCGATCGACCCCGCGAAGAAGGAGATGACCACCGCGATCACCAGGGCATAGACGGCGATGAACAAGGTATTGGGCAGGCGCTGGACCATGAGGTCCCAGACCGGGTAACCCTGCGCGAGTGTGATCGATTTGCCGAAATCGCCTTGAGCGATGCCTGAGAGCCAGATCCAGAACTGGACCGGAAGTGGCTGGTCGAGGCCGTGTATACGGCGGAACGCCGCGACATTTTCGTCCGTCGCGTTCTCGCCGAGCGCGGCGATGGCGGGATCGCCGGGGATGAGCTGCATCAGGATGAAGACGAACACCGCGCCGATCGCAATCGTGACCAGCGCGCCGCCGAGCCTGATTATGAGATACCAGATGAACCCCAACGCGGACGCTCCCTCCATCTTGCGGGCGATGCCTGCGAATCGAACAACGAATTCATTGAGGAGCCAGTCGGAACGGCACCCCCGCAGCATCTGCCATGCAATGAAAACCGCCCCGGCGCGGCGGCCGAAACCGCCGCGCCGGATGCGATCCTTCGGTGGCGCTTAGCTCGGAACGGAGACCGGGCCGAGCTGGCTGCCCAGATGCTGGCCCGGGGTCGGGACGAAGCCCTCTACACCCGTGCGCCACATGTTATGGGCATTGTTGTTGAAGGAGAAGATCACCGGACATTCCTCGACGATAAGGTCTTCGGCCATCCGATAGAGTTCGCCGCGCTTGACCGGGTTGAATTCGGCCCGGCCGGCGTCGATCAGCTCGTCCACCTTCGCGTTCGAGTATTTGTAGAAGTTGCGGCTGGCACCTGTGCGGAAACAGTCGCCGATATACTCGTCCAACTCCATGCGGCCGATCCAACCGGTGTTCGAGCAGTCCATCTCCATCGCCTTGTAGCGCTGGAAGGCGACGTTGGCGTCGGTCACTTCGACGGTGAACTTGGTGCCGAGCACCTGATTGATGTTGGCGGCAAAGATTTCCGACCAGCGCTTCCACCAGCCTGAACCCCAGGTCAGGACGACGGCTTCGGTGCCTTCGCCGTATTTGCCCTTGGCCATCTCAGCGCGGGCCCGTTCCGGGTTGAACTGACAGACCGGCCGCTCATAGGTGGCATAGGCCGTCTTCAAATAGGACGGGATCGCGCCCTGCATCGGTGAGCCTTCGCCAAAGATAGCAGCTTTGACAACGGATTCACGATTGAAGGCCATCGAGACCGCACGGCGGAAATTCACGTCGTCGAAGGGCGCCTTCGACAGGTTGAGCGCGCAGTAGCGCCAGTTGGCGCCGGACATCCGGGAAATCGTGATGTTCGGATCGGCTTCGAGCTGCGGCGCGTCCGCGAAAGGGATCGTGCTGGCGAGGTCGATATCGCCGGCTAACATCGCCGTGCCGCCACTGGTCTCTTCGGCGATCAGCAGAATGTCGCAGGACGCGACCTTGGGTTCGCCTGCGCGGAAATAGTCGGTATGCGCGACCATTTTGAGCCGCTCGCTCGGCCGCCATTCCTTGATCTTGAACGGGCCGGTGCCGACCGGCGCCTTCGAAAAAGCTTCAGCGCCCATATCCTCGAAGGCTTTCTTGGAAATGATCTGGGAGCCGGTGACGCCGTTGTGCAGATGGGTGATAACCGGAACGCTGGGCACCGACAGGCGCAAGACCACGGTGTATTTATCGCGGGCCTCGACCTGTTCGATGGCTTCGAACTTCGCCCGGTTCGGCGACGCCGTCTCTTCGCTCAGCACGCGGTCGAGGGTGAACTTCACGTCCTCGGCGGTCAATTCCTCGCCATTATGGAACTTCACGCCCTTGCGCAGCGAGAAGATATAGGTCGTGTCGTTCTCCTGGCTGACCGATTCAGCCAGATCGGGCTCGACCGAACCGTCGGGCAGAATGCGCATCAGGCCGTTGAACATCGCCGAGAGCGCCCAGAAGTCGGAGTTCAGGGCGGCTTTCTGCGGATCGAGCGTGTTGACCACGCTAAAGCCGATCAGGCCGACATTCAGATGGTTCTTGCCGGCGGCATGCGCCACCCGGCCCCAGGAGGGCAATGCCGCGGCAGTGACGCCTGCGGCCGCACCTACCAGAAAGTTGCGCCGGCTGACGCCGGAAAATTTCGAAGTGCCAGTCATGGTAATTGTCCTCTCTGAATACAGAAACCGTTTAGCTCTATTTTACAGCGCCTCTTCGCGATCTTGATGATGGCTCGATTTAAGGCGAGGCCGCCCGACCTCCCCTTTCCGGCGTGGATCGGGATCGGGCGAGCATTACGTGGAAGTGTAGGCATCGCATGATTTGCCGGTCAAGAAATGGGATTAGAGCATTTGCAAAGCCCCGGCAGACATATGATAGCGTCCGGACGAAAGCGTATGGATGGAGAGAGCGATGAGGGACAGCCTCGCGGAGTTGAACGACCGGGAATTCGACGTTGCCGTGGTGGGCGGCGGAATCAACGGCTGCGCGGCGGCGCAGGAACTCGCGGCGGCCGGCTATTCCGTTCTGCTGGTTGACAAGGACGATTACGGCGCCGGGTCGAGCAGCCGGTCGACCCGGTTGATCCATTGCGGGTTGCGCTATCTCGCGCCCGGCGGTTCCCCCTACAGCTTTCTGTGGCAACCCAAGAAACTCACCACCGCGATCCGGATGACTCGCCAGGCGATGGAGGCGCGGGCCGAGTTCGTCGGTCATTCCGAGGCCCGCACCCGGCGCTTCACCTTCGGCTTTCCCGTTTGGCGCGGCATGGCCTACAAGCCGTGGCAGATCGATCTCGCCCTGCGCATCGTCGAGGGCGTGGGCCCCAAGGACGTGCCGCTCGACCGGAATACCCTGCCGCCCGACCAGGCCCACGGCCATCCGCTTTTCGGCAAGCTGCGCGACCAGGACAAGCTGGTTGGCGTCAACACCTACCGGGAATACCAGTTCAACTGGGCCGAGCGGGTCGCCACCGACATGGTGCTCGATGCGCGCCGGATGGGCGCGGTGTGCCGCAACTACACGCCCGTCACGGGGATGGCGCGGCAGGCGGACGGGCGTTGGGCGCTGACCCTGTCGGATGCCCTGGGCGGCGATGAGACCGCGATCGTGAGCGCGCGCATGGTGGTCAACACGGCCGGCATCTGGATCGACAAGGTCAATCGCCTAGCCTCGGAGAACGCACCGCGCAAGATCTTCGGCACCAAGGGCGCCCATATCGTGATCCGCCTGCCGGAGGAATGCCGCGACTACGGGGTGATCTCCCTCAACCGTAAAGGAGAGGAGCCGGTCTACCTCGTTCCCTGGCGCCAGGGCCTGCACTACATGGCCGTCACCGAGACGGTTTTTGAGGGCGATATCGACGACATTCATGCCGACGACGTCGATATCAGATGGCTGCTCGACGAACTCAACCACCTCATCCCCTCGCTCGGGCTGACGGAGAAGGACGTGCTCTATACCTGGGCCGGGGTGCGGCCGCTGACCTACGATCCGGCTTTCCCCAAGGGCGCGCGCAGCCGGGAAATCCACGATTTCGGCGGTTCGGGCCTCCCCAACGTGATCGCGATGACGGCCGGGCCGGTGACTTCGCATCGCTCTGCCGGACGCGAGCTGCGCGACGCGGTCAAGGCGCATATCCAGCCTTCGGGGCGGGCCCAGCCGGTGGACTACGCACCCAAGCCCCTGGCCGAGGACCCGTCCTCGCCCAGCCTGCTGAATCACTATGACGGCATCACCCTGGCCGATCTGCGCCATGCCGCCCAGCACGAGCAGGTGAACAATCTGCGCGACCTGCTGGCCCGGCGCACGGGAATCGTCTGGACCGAGACCCGCGGCCGCGAGGGTGCTCGAATGGCTGCCGAGACGGTGGCCGATATCATGGGTTGGGACGAAGCGCGGATCGAGAAGGAGGTCGCCGATTACACGGCCTATGTCGATCACACCCATCGCCGGCCGGACACGACCTAGCGGCCGATCGCCGACCAAGGAACTGGGCACGGGCCGCTCAGTACATCGAGAAGGGGAAATACTTGTCGTTGATCCGCTTGTAGGTGCTGGCGGCGAGCGCCTTGTTGAACATGGCGCGGAGGTCGTCATCCTCCTCGCGGATCGCGATGCCGAGTCAGGTCGTCCTTGACGACCGCCTCGCCGACGAAGGCGCAGCAGCCACCCTCGGCACGCTTCAGCCAGGCGATCGATTTGCCCGCATCGGTCAGCACGGCATCGTTGCGTCCATTGGTCAGATTGACGAAGCTGTCGTCGCCCCAAGCGTAGAGCTTTATCTTGGATTTGCCGTAATGGGTCTTGAGGAATTCGGCCGAAACCGTCGATTTCTCCGCGCCGAGAGTCTTCCCTGCGAGACCGTCCGGTGTGACATCGGTGATTCCGGAATCCCTGGCGGCCACTAAGGTCAGCGAGTTCGTATAGTATTTGTCGGTGAAATCGACGCGCTCCTCGCGTTCCTCGGTGATCGACAT
>CAUZWC010000115.1:0-9129 GCA_963583595.1 Alphaproteobacteria bacterium
AGCACTTCGCCCGGGCTCAGCCGGCGATGGACCGGCCCGGCGACCAAGGCATCGACCCCGTCGCGGCCCGAGCGCGGCATGACGAAGGGCGCCTTGTCGACGCCGCGGGCTATTACCTCGAACTGGAAGGCGCGCATCGCATCGCGCTCGGTATCACCCGCGCCGATCTTCCCAGGCAGAGCGTCGTAGGCGTCGCAGGCGGCCTGGCAGAGAAAGCGGATGCGCGAAACCTCGGCCGGGCTCTTGATCAGGCGCAGCTCGCGCATCACGCCCACGCAATCGACCATCTCGATCGGGCGGACCGCGTCGCGCAAGCGCAGCAGGTCGCCGACCGGCATGCCGATGCGCGATTCCGGGCCCAGTTCGACCCCGAAACGTCCGCAGCGGCGCTTCATGCCTTTGATCCGGCCGGTCAGCAGGGTGATGCCCTCATCCTGCGGCCGGGGTGAGGGCCAGGTCGCCAGGGTCTTGCACCAAGAGCGCTGGACCCAGCCGGTTGCGCCGAATTCCGGGATCGCCGCGACCGCGTCGCCGACCCGGGGCAGGAAGAAATACCAAGGCCGCGACGGGCTGTTCCATGGGAAGACCGAACGGAAGCCCGAGAGGTATTCGAGGTGGACCTCGGAGGAGACCAGCAGCCCGTCGATCTTCTCGCCCGTCATCAGCTTGCGCGCGCTCAATGCGGTGCTCGAACTCGGCCTTCGAGAACTGGGAAAAATGGCCCAGGGCCTTTCGGGACTTTCCACCCGGCCGTTTCCCGTTATTCGCCGTGTTCATGGCCGTTCCTCCAGTTCATTGTCCCGGCGAGGCCAGACGCGCGGGAAATATGCGCTGTCCATCGGATCCCCGTCCGTCAGGCCGCAATCGTCGAAGGCCGGTCGGGTCTCGCCCGGCCGGCCGGCGAAGACCATATCGTCGCCCAGCCAGTTGCTCGAATAGGCGCGACGCCAGGTCTCGGCCTGGGGGTTGCCGCCCGCGCCGTGCAGGGTCAGGCCGTGGAAGACGACGCAGTCGCCCGGCGCCATATCCCAACTCACAATGTCATAGGCGGCGCGATCGCCCTCGATATCGAGAATGGGCTCGTAGGGGCTGTCGCGGAAGAAGGGTCGGGCATCGGTCGTGCGCAGCGGATCGAACCGGCGCCCCCAGCGGTGCGAGCCGCGCACGAATTCCAGTGCTATGCCGGCCGGCGCGGGATCCAAAGGCAGCCAAAGGGTGCAATTCTGCGACCCCGCGATCGTGAAATAGGGCTGGTCCTGGTGCCAGTTGGTGCGCTTGGCGACTCCCGGTCCCTTGGCCCAAGCCGTATCAAAGAAGAAATTGACCCGCTTCGAACGCATCAGGGCGGCGATGATCCGGCCCGCCGGCGCGTCCTGGACGAATCGCGCGAATCCTGCGTCGCGGCGGGCGAGATCGATATCGGTGAAAAAACGTCCGGCCCCCTCCTCTGGCGCGTGATCGGCGGCATCAGGGCCCTTGTCGGCCGCGACCCGGTCGAAACCCGCGCGCAGCAGGTCGATCCATTCGCGCCCGAAGGCGCCGCGAAGACAGATCACGCCGTCCGTCTCATAGGAGCGGATCAGATCTTTCGTCACCGGACCGGCCGGGCCTTCGCGCATTCTCCCTCCACCAAGGGCAACAGCCCCTTCTTAGAGCAATTACTATGCGCCAAAGTTGGAAGGGAGCGAAAGGCGAAGATTGCGCCGACCCGCCTGTCTGGTGTACCCCTCCGGTTCATGCAAATGCGTAAAAACGGGTCCACCGCGTGACCGATTCCCCAACCGTCCTCGTCCTCAACGGCCCCAACCTCAATATGCTCGGCACGCGCGAGCCCGAGGTCTATGGCCGCGAGACCCTGGCCGATATCGAGGCCGCCTGCACGACGCGTGCGGAAGCCCTGGGTCTCGGGCTCGATTTCCGCCAGTCCAACGGCGAGGGCGAACTGGTCGCCTGGATCCAGGACGCGCGCGCAGGGGCGGCCGGCATCGTCATCAATCCGGCGGCCTATACCCATACTTCGATCGCGATCCTCGACGCCCTGCAAGCCAGCGGCTTGCCGGTCGTGGAGGTCCATCTGTCCAACATCCATCGGCGGGAGCCCTTCCGGCACAACTCCTATGTCTCCAAGATGGCCCATGGGGTTATCTGCGGCTTCGGTTCCCAGGGCTATCTCTTTGCCCTCGACGCGATGGCCCGTATTCTAGAGCGTCAGGAAGGCACGGCATGAGCACCAAGAAGAAAATAGACGCCGACCTCGTGCGCGAAATGGCCGCGCTGCTGGAGGAAACCGGCCTCGTCGAGATCGAGTACGAGGACGAGGGTTTCAAGCTCCGCCTGGCACGCGGCGTGGTGTCCGGCCCGGCAGCGGCCGCAGCCCCGGTTGCCATGGCGGTGGCACCTTTGGCGGCCGAGGACAGCCGACCCGCGGCCGATCCCGGCGCCGTCACCTCGCCCATGGTCGGCACCGTCTTCATGTCGCCCGAGCCCGGGGCCGAGCCCTTCGTGCGCGCCGGCGATATGGTCACGGAAGGCGATACCCTGTTGCTGCTCGAGGCGATGAAAACCTTCAACGAAGTGCGCGCGCCCCGGTCGGGCAAGATCGCACGGATCCTGGTCGCAGACGGTACGCCGGTCGAGTACGGCGAACCCTTGCTGATCCTGCAATAGAAGCCGGACGGCAACGGAAAACGCGATGTTCGAAAAGGTCCTGATCGCCAACCGAGGGGAAATCGCTCTGCGCATCCACCGAGCTTGCCGCGAGATGGGCATTTCGACGGTGGCGATCCATTCGACCGCCGATGCCGACGCGATGCATGTCCGCCTGGCCGACGAGAGCGTCTGCGTCGGGCCGCCGCCGGCCGGGCAGAGCTACCTCAACATTCCGGCGATCATCTCCGCGGCCAGCATCGCCGGGGCCGACGCGATCCATCCCGGCTACGGCTTCCTGTCAGAGAACCAGCGCTTCGCCGAGATCGTCGAAGCCCATGACATCGCCTTCATCGGCCCGTCGCCCGCGCATATCGCCATGATGGGCGACAAGGTCGAGGCCAAACGCACGATGATCCGCCACGGCGTGCCCGTGGTGCCGGGTTCCGACGGTGCCGTGGCCAGCCCGGAAGAAGCCATCGCCGCCGCCGAGGTCACCGGCTATCCGCTGCTGATCAAGGCGTCGTCGGGCGGCGGCGGTCGCGGCATCAAGCGCGCCGACAACCAGGCCGAATTGCTGCGCCAGCTGCCCATCGCACGCAGCGAGGCGAAGGCCAATTTCGGCAATGACGAGGTCTATCTCGAACGCTTCCTCGTCTATCCGCGCCATATCGAGATGCAGATCCTGGCCGATACACACGGCAATGTCGTTCATCTGGGGGAGCGCGACTGTTCGCTTCAGCGCAAGTCCCAAAAAATTCTGGAAGAAGCGCCGAGCCCGGCCCTGAACCAGGCCGAGCGCGACGGTCTCGGCAAGGTTGTGTGCGACGCGGTCCGGGCGATCGGCTACCGCAACGCCGGCACGCTCGAATTCCTCTACGAGGACGGAAAATTCTATTTTATGGAGATGAATACCCGTCTCCAGGTCGAGCATCCGGTGACCGAGATGATCACGGGCATCGATCTGGTGCGCGAGCAGATCAGGATCGCGAGCGGCGCGACGCTGGGCTATGGCCAGGACGATATCGAATTCCGGGGCCATGCGATCGAATGCCGCCTGAACGCGGAGAACCCCGAGACCTTCGTGCCCTCGCCCGGGCTGGTGACGGAATTTCATGCCGCCGGCGGGCTGGATGTGCGCGTCGATTCTGCGCTCTACGCCGGCTATACCGTGCCGCCCTATTACGACAGCCTAGTGGCCAAGCTGATCGCCCATGGCCGCAATCGCAACGAATGCATTCTTCGCCTGCGCCGGGCGCTGGAGGAATGCGTCATCCAGGGTATCGAAACGACGATCCCGCTCCACCTCCGCCTGACCGCCGAACCGGAATTCATCGACGGGCAGTACGACATTCATTGGCTGGAGCGCTGGCTCGGCCTGAAGAAGTGATCGGAGGGCCAGCATGAGTGCGGGCCTGACGCCGGAACTTCTGCTGCAAGCCTATTCCGTTGGCATCTTCCCGATGGCGGAAAACCGGGACGATGACACGCTCTATTGGATCGACCCGGAGGCGCGCGGGGTCATCTCCCTCGACGCTTTTCACATCCCGCGCCGCCTACTCCGAACCCTGCGCCACGCGCCTTTCGAAGTCCATGTCGACACCGCCTTCGCCGAGGTCATGGACGGCTGCGCGGCCTCCACCCGGCACCGACCGAACACCTGGATCAACAACGAGATTTTCGATCTTTATACGACCCTGCACGAGATGGGCCGCGCCCATAGCGTCGAGGTCTGGCACGAGGACAAGCTGGCAGGCGGGCTATACGGCGTGTCCCTCGGCAGCGCCTTCTTCGGCGAAAGCATGTTCACCCGCATGCGCGACGCCAGCAAAGTGGCCCTGGTCCATCTCGTCGCGCGCCTGAAGATCGGTGGCTTCACCCTGCTCGACACCCAGTTCCTAACCGACCATCTGGAACGTTTCGGCGCGACCGAAATTTCCCGAGACAGATACCGCGCGATGCTCGCCATCGCCCTGCAACGGCAGGGACATTTCTATTCGGAGTTAGACGACGCCGATTTCTCGGCCTTCTTGCAGTCGACCAGACGCAAGTCGTAGACCGGATCCTCGAGCGCCGAGAGCGCCGGGCTGGAGGCGAACATCCAACCGGTGAAAACCCGCGCATCGCCCTCGTCGGGGCGCAACTCGTCGACTTCGAGGAAGGCCGCGCTCTCGGGCGTGTCCTCCGGCGGGCGCTTGCGGCAGGCCCGAGGCAGGATCAGGAGTTGATCGAAGCTGGAAACCTCGCCCACCGGTGCCTCGATGGTCGATATGCGCGCGGTGATCTTGTCCAGGGCCTGAAGGACGGCAATATCGCCCTCGATCCAGGTCTCGGCCGCGGCGGGCGCAGCGCCCAGCGACAGGAAGGCCGCAATCAGAGCGGCGGAACGGCGCGGCGGCAAATTTCGATTTCGGCTCATGACGGAGGTCATACCCCGCCGTCGTGGCAAAATCGGGGCATACTCCTCACGCCGGTTTGCAGGCATGGAAGCGCAGCCTGACATAATCGACCTGCCAGACCCCGTCCTCGTCCAGCAGGTCCGGGCGCAGGGCCTCGGCCACCTCGTCCAACAGCGCGCCCACCGTTTCGGGCGGCACGGCGGTGAGGAAGCTGTCGCCGAAAGTCTCCAGCCAGGCCCGCACATCGCCCGGCTGCGGCGTCGGGCGCGGGATCAGGGCGATCGAATCCACTTGGAAACCGACCGCCTCCAGCTTCGCGCGATATTCCTCATCGCTGGGAAAATACCAGGGATTGAGGGGTGCCGCATCAACACCGCGGCGCGCCAGGGCGGCACTCAGCGCGGCAACGACCCGTCCGACATTCCCGAACCCGCCCATCTCGGCCACGAAGCGCCCACCCGGCCGCAAGGCCCGCCAGACGCCCCCAATGACGGCATCGGCATCGGGCATCCAATGCAGGGCGGCGTTCGAAAGAACCCCGTCGAGGGCTGCGTCGAAGGTCAGCGCCTGGCCGTCCATTACCCGCGCATCGAGGCCCTTCGCCCGGGCCGCGGCGACCTGCTCGGCGCTGGCATCGACCGCAACGACCTTGGCTCCCATCTCGATCAGGCGGATGGTCAGGGCGCCGTCACCGCAGCCGAGGTCGAGGATGTCCTCGCCGGCTTGCGGCTTCAACAGGTCGAGCAGCGGCGCGCCGAGCGTGGCGACGAAGCCGGCATTGCGCTGGTAGCGGCCGGGATCCCAATGTTGCGCCCGCCGCCCAGGGGCCGGCGCGGCGGGCGCTGCCTTCTCCGCCATCGGCCCTAATCCTCGGACAGCAGGAAGATCGCCTTGCCGAGCAGTTCTTCGATGGAGATCACGCCCTTGGTCCGCGTGATCTCGCCGCCCGCAACAATCTTGGTATCGTCATGGCCCGGGTCGAGCTTGATGTATTTGTTGCCGATCAGCCCCTCGCTCGTCACCTCGGCGAAGGTGTCGGTGGGCAGCCTGATCTCGGACGAGACGCTCATGCTCACGACGACTTCATAGGTTTCGAAATCGATTGCCCGATCGGTCACCGTGCCGATCTTGACGCCGCCGATACGCACATCCGCGCCCGTCGAAAGCCCGTCGATGCTGGAGAACCGCGCCTTGATCTCGTATCCCTCGACCGGGCGCAAATTCGCGCTGTCATAGGCATAGGCAAGGAAGGTCCCGGCAACCAGGATGACCACCGCGCCCATGATCGTCTCGACCAGGCTGCGTCCTTTCATCGACTCGCTCCCTTTTTGCGCCGGCTATTCAAAGCCGCCGCCATCTTTCGCGTCGCGCTCCGCCTTGCGCTTTTCGGCGCTCGTGACGATACGCTCGACAACATTTTTCAGAATGACCGAGTCCTGCGTGAACTCGATCCGGTCGCCGGCCTCGAGCATTTCATATGAGCCGCCGGGATCGAGCTTGATGTACTTGCCGGCGAAGACCCCGTCGCTCAGCACCATCACGGTCGTGTCCACGGGCAACTGGATATCCGACCGTATCGTCAGGTCGAGATAGGCCAGATTGTTCTCCGGATCGAGGCGCTGGCCCGCGACCGTGCCGATGGGCACGCCCAGCAGACGGACTTCGGCCCCCGTGGTGATGCCATCGACACGCGTAAACCGCGCGATGATGGAGTAGCCCTCGCTCGACGCCGGCGGGATCAGATAGGCCCATAGAAAAAACACGCCGAGGGTCGTCAGTACGGCGGCGCCGGTCAAGATATGAACGATTTCCTGACTCGATTGTTTCATCGGTCTCGGGCCTGGCCCATTCGCCGCCCTCAGGACGGGCGCCAGGGCTCGTAGTCGCCGGTCGCCCTGGCCCGCGCGCCGCCTTCCAACTCATGCCCAGGCGGCCGATAGGCCAGATTCGTGCCCGTCATGTTCACTATATGCTCGCGCTCCCAGGGATAGCGATTGCGGGGTTCTGCGGCGGGCACCACATCCGTCGAGTGGTGCAGCCAGCCATGCCAGTCGGGCGGTACCCGCGAGGCCTCGACCTGGCCGTCATAGACCACCCAACGCCGGGCGCGGCGGCCATTGGCCCGCGCCTTCACGCCGCCCTTTTCGCAATAGTAGCGATTGCCGAACCGGTCAGTGCCGACCAATTCGCCCTTCAACCATGTGAACAGCCGCGTTCCGATGCTCATGCTTCGCCGTAACCCGTTGATTTTCGCGCCCCAAGCGACGCGCGCGGCACTATGCCATTGGTCCGCCATGCGGTCCAGACAACCGATTCACGGTCGATTCTCGCCCTATTCGGATCGGCGAAATCTAGGCGCGCGCCCCCGGTGGCGCAGCGCTATGCTCGCGGCGGCGCGGCTGAGGGGATTCGG
The DNA here is from genome assembly GCA_963583595.1 of Alphaproteobacteria bacterium. Classification (GTDB taxonomy): domain Bacteria; phylum Pseudomonadota; class Alphaproteobacteria; order CADEGL01; family CADEGL01; genus JABIRQ01. The sequence goes on from CAUZWC010000115.1 coordinate 7,459, forward strand.
GACGGGATTCGAGGCGATGGCAACGACCGAAATAGCCGATGACGGCGGGCGGCGCCGATTCTGGCTCGGCAGCTATCTTGCCCTGCAATCGGCGGTCGGCTTCAGCCTCAACCTGATCACGGCCAAATTTGCCTATGGCCACGGCACCGATCCGCTGACCCTCAACTTCGTCCGGGTGGTTTTTTTCGCCGCATGCCTGTTCCTGTTTCTGCTGGCCGCCCGTCGACCCATGGCCCTGCCCTGGCGCCCCCGGGCGATGGCCACCCTATACGGCCTGATGATCGCGGTGCAGAGCCTGGGCCTGTTCGCCGCCATCGACTTCATTCCGGTCAGTCTCGTCGTCCTGGTCTTCTATACCTACCCGATCATCGTCGCCGTCATCAGCACCCTGACCGGCAGCGAAAGGTTCACTTGGGCGCGCCTCGTGATCCTGCTGCTCGCCTTCACCGGACTCGGGCTGGCCCTCCAGGTGCCGACGGGCGAGCTCGATTGGCGCGGCATCGCCTATAGCGCGGCGGCGGCCCTCGGCCTGGCCTTCGTCCTGCTCGGCTTGGACCGCACCATGCGCGGCCGGGACAGCGTGGTCGTGACCTTTCACATGGTACTGGGTACCGCCATCACGATGACGGTCGTGGTCGCGGCCTTCGGGCCGCTGGTCTGGCCGACGGACCGCATCGGCTGGGCGGCGCTGGCCGCTTCGGGCGTCCTATTCGGCGTCGCCACGATGAGCCTGTTCGCGGCCATTCCCATGATCGGCGCCCTGCGCGCCGCCGTGATCGACAATTCCTCGCCAGTCTGGGCGATCCTTTTCGCCTTCCTGCTCCTGGGCGAGACCCTGAGTCCAATCCAGGGTCTGGGCGCCACCCTGGTCGTCGCGGCGATCATCGCGATGCAGTTCACCGGGCGCGCGCGAAAGGCCATCGGCGGGCAGGTGCCCATCATGCCGACGTCCGCGCCGATCGCGTCGAAGCCTTCCGCCATCGCAGCGCCGCCACCGAGCCCTGCGGCTTCCAAACGGCTGTGGATCGGCCTGATCCTGGTGATCATGGCCGCCCTCACATTCTCCTTCATGCTGGTCTTCGCCAACCTCGCCTATTCGCGCGGCACGGATCCGATGACCGTCAGCATGGTGCGCAACGGGGTCGGTGCGTTCGTCATGACGGGACTGCTCTTCGTCAGCGGAAAATCCATGCGCTTGCCACCGCGCGACGCGCTGATCGCCCTCGCCCTGGGCCTGGTCCTGGGCTTCCAGACCTATGGCCTGTTGGGCGCGGTGGGCTTCATCTCAGTCAGCCTGACCGTGCTGATTTTCTATACCTATCCGATCCTGGTCGCGGTCACCAACCGGGTGCTGTTCGGTGAGCCGATCACCCCGACCCGCGCCATCGCCATGGCCGTCACCTTCGCCGGCCTCGTTCTCGCGCTGCTGGGCGCGGGCGGAACCGAGGGCGAGGGGGCCGGCGCCGATTGGCGCGGCATCGCCCTGGCGGCGATGGGCGCGCTGACCCTGACCGCCTGTTTCGTTGGCACGGGCCATTATCTGGGCGGGCGCGACAACCGGGTGGTGATGCTGCACATGATGGTCGCCATGGGGCTGGGCTTCGTCGCGGCATGGTCCTTCACGCCGGACACGGGATGGCCGCGCGATCCCATCGGCTGGCTCCAGATGAT
>CAUZWC010000116.1:0-9124 GCA_963583595.1 Alphaproteobacteria bacterium
GCTGTCATTCCCGAGCACGGTGTTCAGCAGGTCGGCAAGGGGCAAGAGACTGTCGGGGTTGAGCGAATAGCAGACCCGGGGCCGCTCGATTTCCCCCGTGATGATGCCCGCTTCCTTGAGGATGCGCAGATGCTCGGAAACCGTGGATTGGGCCAGCCTGATCTCGTCCACAATATCGCAGCCGATACAGGTCTGCCGTTCATGGAGCATCGATACGATGCCGATTCGCGCCGGGTGCCCGAGCGCCTTGGCCAGCGCTGCCATGGAAACGGCTTCGGGCGGCGAAAGCGCGTCTTTGAGCACTTTGACGGGGACTGGTTGCGCGCGCACGAGTTTATCCTTATCGCCTTTCGACGATATACGAAATATTTGCTTTGGAGAGGCTTGTCAACGACGCCGGGTCTGGTTCGCGGCAAGGCGAAAGGACTGGCCCTGATCGCTGCCCTGGATGCGTCGGTCCGCGTATCCATCTTTCGGGTAGGTCTCTTCCACGACTTCTTGTCCGTGCCCCGCTTTCTCGGGATGAAGTTTGTGTCGCCGTCGCTCCACCAAGCTTTCCCGATTGTCTGGGTTATCTCTGCAGGAGTAGGCCGAACGCCAGCAGAACGGTCGCTGGATATCTGTGCGTTGCAGGCGACAACGTGACAATGTCGTTCTCCCGGCCCCGGCGGTTGGCCGAAACAGAGGAAAAATTCAATGACGCGGGAGACGATTTTTCTCGTCCAGGCTTTCACCGCCAGGGGAAAGGGCCTGCGCGCGGAATCGCCCGTCGCGTGCCAATCCGCCGAAGCGGCGCGCAGCAAGGCCGAGAAACTCGCTTCGACCAAGGCCGGCGTAGTCGCGTTCTCGACCTCGGGCGATGCCGAACTCGGTGAGTATGACGACGAGCCCGTGGTCTTCTTCAAGGCCGGATCGCTACCGTCCCAGTTCGAGGGCGGGTAATGCGGATGACGAAATGGCACATCACCCAATCAGGAGACTGAAATGAGCAAGGGCCAGCAGCGAAGCAATCGGGAAGCCAAGAAGCCGAAGAAAGAGAAGCCGAAAGTCGTTGCCACGGCGGGGATGTCCTCGGCAACCGCGGCCAAGCCGAATTCCTTCTCGGGTGGCAAGAAGAAGGGGTAGACTCGCCGGCGCCGAACGCCGCCTGGTAGGATGCCCGCCGCGGCCGCTTTCACGGCATTGGTTATGGGCGGCCACGAGCGAGCCCTGGGAGAAAATCTTGGGGTGGAAGCCCGGGGCTTTGCCACTTTCGGATAACAGTGCGCTTCCCGGCCTGCCTGCCGGGTGCGAACGAGATTTGCCCTTGGGGGTCGAGCTCGCCCGCGCCTGGTGACGGCTTCGTCGACGCCCGCCGGGCACGTCGTCCTATGCCGAACCGTCAGTTGGGCCGCAGATAGACCTGCACGTCGGGGATATCCCCGACTTCGCCGACGACTTCGACCATGCATGTATTGGCGATCGGGCCCTGAGCAAGCCGCGACGTTCCCTTGTCGGGGGTGAGAACGTTGGGATTTCCGTTGCGGCAGGTCATGCCGTCGGGATCGAACCAGGCGCCGGTCGATATCTGAATCACGCCGGAACGGACCTCGTCGCTTATGCGCAGCCCGGCGAGGCAAGCGCCGCGGTCGTTGAAGATACGCACGACCTGCCCATCCGTGAGGCCGCGGCTCGCGGCATCGTCGGGATGCATCGTGACCGGTTCGCGATCCTGGATCCGATCGGCGCGGCTGACCGAGCCGTGATCCAGTTGCGAATGCAGCTTGTTGCGCGGCTGGTTGGAAAGGAGGTGTAGCGGGTGGTTGCTCGCGCCGCCGAGCCATTCCAGCGGTTCGATCCAGGCGGCATGGCCCGGGCAATCGTCGTAGCCGAACCCGGCCACGGTTTCCGAGAAGATTTCGATCTTGCCGCTGGGCGTGGCGAGAGGATCGGCCTCCGGATCGGCCCGGAACGCTTCCATCATGATTGTCGGCCGGTCAGGGGCCGGAACCTTGAACCAACCGTCGGCCTGGAAGGTCTCCCAACTGGGCATTTCGACCCGTTCGCGGGCAGCGGACTGTCGCGAGATGTCATAGATCCAGCGCTGCCATTCCTCGGGGTTGCGGCCCTCGGTAAAGGCCTGTTCCTCGCCCATCGCGGCCGCGATCCCGCGCAGGATGTCATGGTCGCTTCTCGCCTCACCGACAGGTTCGATGACCTGGTCCATAACCACCTGATAGGGGTCCGTCGGCGTCAGCGCGATGTCCGAGCGCTCCAACGTCGTGGTGCAGGGCAGGACGATATCGGCGTGGCGCGCAGTGGCGTTCCAGCACCATTCGTTGACGATGACGGTCTCCGGCTTGGCCCAGGCTTGGCGGAGGCGGTTCAGATCCTGGTGGTGATGGAAGGGATTGCCACCGGCCCACCAGACCACCCGGATATCGGGATAGGAGTAGGTCTTGCCGTTGTAGTCGAAGGGCTCGCCCGGCCTCTCGAGCATATCGGCAATGCGTGCGACGGGGATGAAGTCGCTTACCGGGTTCTTTCCCTGCGGCATCGAGGCAAAATGCAGTTTCCGCCGGCTCATCCCGGTTGCGTTCACGTTGGAATAGCCGAAACCGATGCCCGTGCCGGGCTGCCCGATCTGGCCCAGCATCGCGGCCAGGGTGATCGCGGCCCAATAGGGCTGTTCGCCATGGTCCTGGCGGGTGAGGGACCAGGAGATCGAAATCATCGTGCGCTGGGCGGCCATGCGTCGGGCCAGGTCGCGGATCGTCTCAGCGGGCAGATCGCAGATCTCGGACGCCCAGTCCGGCGTTTTGGCCTGGCCGTCGGCTGACCCGTCGAGATAGGCGGCGAAGCGCGCGAAGCCGACAGTGTACTGGTCGAGAAAAGCCCGGTCGTGGAACCCTTCGGTCAACAGCACATGCATGAGGCCGAGCATGAGCGCCGTGTCGGTGTTCGGGCGGGGCGCCAGCCACTCGGCCTCGACCGTGTCCATCACATCGGAGCGCAGGGGGGATATGTTCACGAAGCGCGTGCCGTCACGATACGCGGTGGCGATCCCCGCCTTCTGAACATGGCCGCCGGTACCGCCGGAAGAAACCTGGCCGTTCTTGACCGGAAGACCGCCGAAGGCGACGAAGAGTTCGCAGTTTCCGGCAATAGAATCCCAGCCGGTCGTCTCGTCCAGATGGCCCGTATAATTGCCCAGGATATGCGGAACAACGACCTCGGCGGCGGCATAGCTGTAAGTGTTGACGGAGGACGTATAGCCGCCGATGCAGTTCAGAAAGCGCTTCAACTGGCTCTGCGCGTGGTGAAACCGCCCCGCGCTGGCCCATCCATAGGACCCGGCGAAGATCGCCCGATTGCCATGATCGCGCCGGATGCGGTCGAGCTCGGCGGCGACCAGGCGGTTGGCTTCGTCCCAACTCACCTCGACGAAAGAATCCTGTCCGCGTCTGTCTCCCGCGGTTCCCGGACCACCTTCGAGCCAGCTCTTGCGGATCATCGGCGCTGTGATCCGGGTGGGTCCTTCCAGGACGTCGACGATCCCAGTCCCGATCGGCGAGGGATCGAGATCTTCCTCGAAAGGGTGCAGCGCCGCCACGCGGCCGTCCCGAACCTCGACCCGATAGGTGCCCCAGTGGCTGTTGGTCAGATGCCCGCGGGTTTCGTGATTCATGCTCGTTCTCCGAAGTCGTTGGCGGCACGCATGAGCCGAAGGCCGCGACCGAGTGTTCCCGTGGCCGAGGTCACGGGAACACTCGGTCGCCTTGGGGCACCTTCACGAACCATCATTGCGCAATTCCATTCCGTTGCGACAGAAGATTACGACAATTCGGGCGGGAAAATATATCGCCGACGGCGTGTTCGTGGGCGTCGAGCAAGGCACGCTGGCGAACAGTCAGGGAGCGACCGTGGAGATTGAGGTGTTTCCACATGTCTCGGTGACGAGCAAGGTCAGGCAGACCGGCGATAGCAATGTCGGGGTCAAGCTCGAATGAAATTATTGAGGGTTGCCGTAGCGCGATACCGGCCCGACGGCCCCTCTCTCGGCACTCCTGGCATGCCGCCACAACCGATCGAAGCCCAGTTTCTTCTCGCAGGGGGCTCGCCACCCGAGAATAATCCGGGATCACCCAATTTTTCTCTTGTACAAAACCCGAGAAAGCCTTACCTACCGCTTGCCCTAATTCGCACGTGCCCGTGGACGTCTGCAAAAATCCCTTTCCAGGGATCGGCGTCTTAAAGCAACGACGGTGCGGGCTTTTTTGGTCTCAGCCCGGTTGTCCAAAAACTGGCGACACTGAAGAGGCACACCCTCATTGCCCCAACGTGCGGAGCGGCTTTCCCGTTCCAATCTGAAGGCTGAAATCTCGGGTTCCCGTTCGCGCGGAGAACCCGGTAACGCTGCGTATCGGCCCCGAGCGGGATCCTGCGTCTCCATAGCGCAGCCCCGCACGACCGGAACTGGCATTGCGGTTTTCTGTACCGGAGATAGGCGCATGACCACCCAGCGCATCATCGATTTCCTCGCCAATGAGCGACCGGACGGGCCCTGCCTCGTCGTCGATCTCGACGTCGTGCGGCGGAACTTTGAGCATCTCGCGGAGGCCTTCCCCGCGACTGGCATCTACTACGCCGTCAAGGCGAACCCCGCGCCGGAGATTCTGGCGCTGCTCGCCTCTCTGGGTTGCTGCTTCGACACGGCGTCGGTGGCCGAAATCGAGATGGCCCTGGCGGTAGGCGCCACGCCCGACCGGATTTCCTACGGCAACACGATCAAGAAAGAGCGCGACATCGCCCGTGCCAATGCCCTGGGCGTGCGACTTTTCGCCGTCGATTGCGTCGAGGAAGTCGAGAAGGTCGCCCGCCAGGCGCCCGGCGCGCGCGTCTTCTGCCGCATCCTGACGGATGGTGAAGGGGCCGAATGGCCGCTGTCGCGCAAGTTCGGCTGCCATACCGATATGGCGGTCGCTGTGCTGGAATGCGCCCATCGCCTGGGCCTGAATGCCTGCGGGCTGTCCTTCCATGTCGGCTCGCAGCAATGTGACCTGATGGCCTGGGACAAGGCGGTCGGCGATGCGAAGAAAGTTTTCGTGGCTCTGGGCGACAAGAACATCAACCTGTCGATGTTGAATCTCGGTGGCGGTTTCCCGACCCGGTACATAAAGGACGTGCCCGCCACCATGGCCTATGCCGAGGCAATCCAGGCCGCCATGACCCGGCATTTCGGCAACCGGCTGCCCGCCACGATCATCGAGCCCGGTCGCGGCATGGTCGGCGATGCCGGCGTGATCAAGACCGAGGTCGTGCTGATCTCGCGCAAGTCCGCCGAGGACGAGGCGCGCTGGGTCTATCTCGATATCGGCAAATTTGGCGGTCTGGCCGAAACGATGGATGAGGCCATCCGCTATCCGATCCGCACGCCGCGCGACGGTGGCGAGACGGCGCCCTGCGTCATCGCCGGCCCGACCTGCGATTCGGCCGATGTGATGTACGAGAAGATGCCCTATGTCTTGCCCTTGTCGCTGCAGATCGGCGACGAGCTGCTCATCGAGGCGACCGGCGCCTATACCTCGACCTATGCCTCGGTGGCCTTCAACGGCTTCGTCCCTCTGCCCACCTATATCGTGGGAGGGGAGATCGATGCTGCGCTTGCTGCCTGAGGCGCCGGCCCACCGGCCGGCCCGGGAAGCGCTGCTCGACCGCTGTTTTGGCCCCGCGCGGCATCGCAAGACCTGCGAGTTGCTGCGTCGTGACCGGAGTCCGGTGGCAGACCTCGCTTTTTCGCTGATCGAGGGCAAAAGTCTGATCGGCACCGTGAGGCTTTGGCATGTCACGGCCGGGTCGGCCGGCCCGGCCCTGCTTCTCGGACCGGTTGCGGTGACCCCCGGCCGTCAGAATCATGGTCTGGGCGCCTTGCTGATGCGCCATGGCCTTGCCGAGGCCGAACGTCTGGGCCACGGGGCGATTCTGCTGGTCGGCGACGGGCCGTATTACACGCGCTTCGGCTTCGGCCGGTCTCTGACCGAAGGCTTGGCCCAGCCGGGCCCGGTCGAACGCGAGCGTTTCCTCGGCCTTGAACTGTTGCCCGGGTCCCTGGCGGGTGCCTGTGGCATGGTGTTCGTGAGAGCGGCGCCATCGAAAGCATGCCCGACATCGCGGCAATCGCCGCCCTGCATTCCTTCCGTCATACGGAGCGACACTCGAACCTGACCCATGCCAGCGCGCGCTAGCGCCGCACACCTAAAATCGAAGGAGACCCAGCCATGACCGACTGGCCCATCCATGCCCGTTTCGACGGGCCCATCGTCATCCTCGGCTTCGGCTCGATCGGCCGCGGCGCCTTGCCCTTGATATTGCGGCATATCGCCTGCGACCCGGCATGTATCACCGTGGTCGACCCGATCGACTCGGACCGGGAGATGGTGGAGGCGACAGGCGCCAGGTTCGTCACCGCGGCGATCACGCGAGAGAACCACCGCGAGTTGCTGATGCCGCTGCTGGATGTCGACGGCGAACAGGCCTTTCTGGTCAATCTTTCGGTCGATGTGTCTTCGACGGCGATGATGGAACTGTGCAAGGACGCCGGGGCGCTCTATGTCGATACGGTGGCGGAGCCTTGGCTGGGTCACTATGCTGATCCGTCGCTCGATATCGCCCAGCGCTCGAACTATGCCTTGCGGGAAAGCGTGCTCAATCTGCGCCGCCGCCGGCCGGGTGGCCCGACGGCGGTGAATTGCTGTGGGGCCAATCCCGGAATGGTCTCCTGGCTCGTCAAACAGGCCTTGCTGAACCTGGCGGGCGATATGGGCATCGAGGTCGATATCCCGGCGCATCGCGAGGACTGGGCGTTGCTGATGCAAAGCACCGGCGTGCAGGGCATCCATATCGCCGAGCGCGATACGCAGCGTGCGCGAAGCCCGAAGCCGCGCGGCGTTTTCGTCAATACCTGGTCGGTTGAGGGGTTCATCTCCGAGGGGCTGCAGCCGGCCGAGCTCGGCTGGGGAACCCATGAGAAGGCCTTGCCGGACGAGGGCCGACGCCATGAGGGCGGCTGCGGCGCGGCGATCTACTTGGCCCGGCCGGGGGCGGGAACCCGCGTGCGATCCTGGACGCCGACGGCGGGCGGCCAGCTCGGATTCCTGATCACGCACAACGAATCGATCTCGATCGCCGATTACTTCACCCTGCGGCGCGCGGGCAAGACGGTCTACCGGCCGACCTGCCACTACGCCTACCACCCTTGCGACGACGCGGTTCTGTCGCTGCACGAATTGGCGGGAAGGCAGTGGAAGGCGCAGGAGAATTTCACGATTCTGGACGAGGCCGATATCGTCGACGGCATCGACGAGTTGGGCGTTCTGCTCTATGGCCATGACCGCAACGCCTATTGGTACGGTTCGCAGCTTTCCATCGAGGAAGCCCGCAAACTGGCGCCCCATCAGAACGCGACTGGCTTGCAGGTGACCTCCGCCGTCCTGGCCGGCATGGTCTGGGCGCTGGAGAACCCCGAAGCGGGGATCGTCGAGGCCGATGAGATCGATTTCCGGCGCTGCCTGAATGTGCAGCGGCCCTATCTTGGCCCGGTCGTCGGCGTCTATACCGACTGGACGCCGGTCACCGGCCGTGAGGAAACCCTGTTTCCCGAGGTAATCGACTGCGATGATCCTTGGCAGTTCTCCAATGTCCTGGTGCGGGATACGGTGCTCGGCCAGGGCGACGCCGCCTACAAGCCAAGGCGCTGCGTCTCGCCCTAGCCCGGTCGGTCGTTCCGCCGCGCCGCCTATGAAACGTTCCACGGTCAATATTTCGGCTGTGGGGCGTCGTTTTTAGAGATCGAAGCGTCCGTCCGCCTCGGGCTGATACAGGACTTCGGCCACGGTCAATTTCTTGGTCTGGCCATCCCGCGTCACCCATGTTGCGACCTCGCCCTGGGCCAAGCCGATCAGGTCATTGGCCAGATTCATGAAAACGCGGGCGTTCACGACCCCGGGTTCGAAGGCAATCTTGGCCGACAGCCCTTTCAGCCGCGCCATGGTGAAATGGAGCGCGCCCTTCGACTCCACGACGCTGACCCCAGAGAGGGAGAAGGGATAGTGCTTGCCGTCGGCCCGCCTGACGATCATGCCGGTGACCCGGCCCGTGATCGCGACCCGGTCCAGGACCTCGCGCACCATATCGGCATCGTCGGGGACCATGATCTGGGTGAGCCGCCGCCCCGTCATCAAGTCAGCCGAATAGCCGATCAGGGATACCGTCGCGCCGGTGGAGAACAGCACGCGCCCGTTCATGTCGGTTTCCAGAAGAACGTCGGCCCCGCTCAGCGCGAAGGCTGCGAAGCGGTCCCGGGATTTGCTCGAATGATCGTCCATATTGGTCGGCTCGACTCCGCAAGGGTGACAGCGCGTCACTGAGGCGAAGTCTGGTCCCGACCTAGAAAGAATTGGTTAATCCCACGGCTGTACTGAACAGACCCCCCCGAACGATGTGAATGTAGGTCTGGACGACGGCTTCGGGCAGCGGCTGTCCCTGTCCGGCCCAATGGGCGTAGCGCATGCTGAGATAGTCGCGCGCCGCCATCAGGATATAGGCCGTCGCCTCGAGTTCCGCCTCGCTGCGCGCCGGGATGCCGGCTCTCCGGAAATCCCGGGCAAGGGCGCGGATATAGTCGTCCGCAATTGTCTTGTAATGGCGCTTGTGGCCCTCGGGCGCGAAGGTCTCCGCTTCGTGCAGAATCCGGTAGAGTTCCGGCCGTCGATCGATATAGGCGAAGAAGGCGCGCAGCCGCTGTTCCTCCCGTTCGATCAGCCCGTTCACGCCGCTGACCCGCTCGCGGATAAAGGCCAGCATTTCCTCGCCGAGCGAGGGAAGGAGCTGGTCGAGCAGGTCCTGGCGGGATTTGTAGTAGAGATAGAAGGTGCCCTGGGCGACCTTGGCCTGGGTTGTGATGCGCGCAATGCTGGCCTCGGCATAACCGTGGCGTCCCACGACGTTCACAGCCGCATCGAAAATTTCACGCCGTTTCTGTTCCGAGGCCTCGCGCCTGTGAGGTCTTCCCCGTCGGCGCACCGCGCGCTGTTCTGTCGGTTCGGCCGTGTCCGCCATGGTTGCCGCCCATTGTTTGCGCTGCATT
>CAUZWC010000117.1:0-9120 GCA_963583595.1 Alphaproteobacteria bacterium
CGAGATCGCCCAGCCGGGTGGCAGCGTCGAGTATTGGAACGAGGAGGCGGGGTTGGTCTGGCTCCAGCGCCTGCTGAACACCTATCCCAAGGCGGTCTGGCTCAACCCCGTGCGCGAGGACCGCTGGGCGTGGACGGCGTCGATCCAGATGATCCGCCAGCTCATGGGCGACCGCATGTACCCGCTGACCCTGGACGGCCTGGACCGCGCCATGCGGGCCCTGGGGCGCTAGGGGCGGAAGACCATCAGAGGGTAGATCCCAATCATCGCGGCGAAGGCCGGCCAGCCGAGGGTGAACCACAACCGCGCCAGGCGGGCATAGGCGGCGGGCAAGGCTTCGCCCCGGTCGCGCGTCGCCTCGGCCAGATCGCGCATGCGCATCTGCAGGCCGACCACGGGCAGCCAGCAGGCGAAAGCCAGAAGGAAGAGGGCGGCCAGCAGCCAAGCCTCGTCCCAGCCGTAGCCGGCGACCGAGACCAGGGCTATGCCGGAGGCGAGCTGCACGATGCCCGGCCCGGCGACGAAGAGCCAATCGGCCGTGACGACATGGCGCGCCGTGCGCGCGATCGCCGCGATATCGCCCGATCGGTTGGCCCGCCACAGGAAATAGGCGATGCCGAAGCCCGTGCCGAGGAGCAGGGTCGCGCTCAGGATGTGGTTCAGGCGGGGCAGGAGATAGAGGTCGCTCACCGTGGGTTCCGGATTGCCAGCGCAATCAGCGCGGCAACTGCGATGGCCATCAGACCGCATGACATGAACAACCACATTAACCAAGTGTCTTCGCCTCTGCCCAATCGCCCGGCGCCGCTCAGGCCGAACCAAACAAGCAGCGCCTCCAAGAAGCATAGGGGGCAGAGAAAGTAGAGACGCGCGTGCCAGCGGTCCTGGACCCGGCTCGGCATCCAGGCCAAGCCTTCCTCGAAACTTCGGGGCGTGAATCCGACGGCCGCTGCGAACGGCTCGACTGGAGCCGTGTTGTCCAACTCCATCTGCTTGAGGGCAGTAGGCCGGGTCGCGCCCCGCCCGGTGACGGCGCCGGTCGAATCGCTGAACCAGGAGACGATACGGAACACGGCTCGCGGCACATTGAGGATTGGGGCGTGCGCCAGGCCGAGCCAGGCGCGCAGGCCGAGGACGATTTCGCGCACCGTGCGCACCTGGGTGCCGACGGCTTCGAGCACTATCCGCCGGGGTGTGTCCGGTTCGATCAGGCGTAGGAGCGCGCGAGTTAGGTCGTCGATATGGAGCGGCTGGAAGCGCTGGCGGCCACCGCTGGGCAAGGGAATCGGCACCGGCAGCGCGGCGAGGCCGCGCAGCAGGGAGGTCCCGTCATAGGAACCCGCGCCGTATACGAGGGAGGGGCGCACGACGACCCAGTCGAGGGGAAGGCGCGGCCAAGCGTTGGTCCGCTTCGGCCTTACTGCGCGCAAAGGCCGTGTCGGCATTCACATCGGCACCGATGGCGGGAATCTGGATGACCTGACCTACGCCGGCGCAGGCCTCGAACAGGGCGACCGGTCCGTTGCGATGCACCCGTTCGAGAGATTGGTCGAACGAGCCTTGCAGAATGCCGGCGCAGTTGACGACGGCATCAAGACCTTTCATCCGCTGGAGCCAGTCCTCCATGCTCGTGTCGCGGTTGAAACCGCTCTTGAGCCAGTTGAGGCCGGGCAGGCGGCGCTTGCCGAACAACTTGTCCCGGGCGCGGGGGACGGGCTCATGCCCGGCGGCGAGAAGCGCTGCGACGACATGGGAGCCGATGAAGCCGGTCGCGCCTGTGACGAGCACACGCACGATCCGGCTCCCGTTTGGATTCTAAGCGCCCACCGCCTTCTTGAGGTTCGCGTCGAGGGTGCCCAGGAATTCCTCGCTGGTCTGCCAGGTCTGGTCCGGGCCGATCAGCAGGGCGAGGTCCTTGGTCATGGCACCGCTCTCGACCGTGTCGATGCAGACCTTCTCGAGGGTCTCCGCGAATTTCACGACCTCGGGCGTGCCGTCGAAGCGGCCGCGATAGGCGAGGGCGCGGGTCCAGGCGAAGATCGAGGCGATCGGGTTGGTCGAGGTCGCCTTGCCCTTCTGGTGCTCGCGGTAATGGCGGGTGACCGTGCCATGGGCGGCCTCGGCCTCCACGACCTTGCCGTCCGGGGTCAGCAGTACGCTGGTCATCAGGCCGAGCGAGCCGAAGCCCTGGGCCACTGTGTCGGACTGCACGTCGCCGTCGTAATTCTTGCAGGCCCAGACGAAATTGCCCGACCATTTGAGGGCCGCCGCGACCATGTCGTCGATCAGGCGATGCTCGTAGGAGATGCCCTTGGCGGCGAACTTGTCCTTGAACTCTGCGTCGAAGATCTCCTGGAACAGATCCTTGAAGCGGCCGTCATAGGCCTTGAGGATCGTGTTCTTGGTCGAGAGATAGACTGGCCAGCCGCGGTCGAGGCCGTAGTTCAGGCAGGCCCGGGCGAAATCCCGGATCGAATCGTCGAGGTTGTACATGCCCATGGCGACGCCGCCGCCGGGGAACTCGAAAATGTCGAATTCCATGGGTTTTCCACCGTCCGCAGGCTCGAATTTCATGGTCAGTTTGCCGGCGCTGGGCACGACGAAATCGGTCGCGCGGTACTGGTCGCCGAAGGCATGGCGGCCGATCACGATGGGGTCGGTCCAGCCTGGCACCAGGCGCGGAACGTTCTTGCAGATGATCGGCTCGCGGAAGACCGTGCCGCCCAGGATGTTGCGGATCGTGCCGTTGGGCGAGCGCCACATCTTCTTGAGGCCGAATTCCTCGACCCGGGCCTCGTCGGGCGTGATGGTCGCGCATTTGACGCCGACGCCATGTTTCTTGATCGCATTGGCGGCGTCGACGGTGATCTGATCGTCCGTGGCGTCGCGGTTTTCGACGCTGAGGTCGTAATAGAGCAGATCGACATTGAGATAGGGCAGGATCAAGCGGTCCTTGATCCAGGCCCAGAGGATGCGCGTCATCTCGTCCCCGTCGATCTCCACGACAGGATTCTTGACCTCGATCTTGGGCATCGTTAGGTCTCTCCGGCTGGCAGTTCAGGGGCCGCGGCGCGGCGGCGGGCGGACCATATCATCGCCCTCCAGCGCCGCAAAGCCTCGGTGCCGAAACCGGCCCGGCGGCGGTGCTACATCTGGATGACGGCGCCGGACAGGCGAGGAGTGGGCGCGCGGGCCAGAGCGGCCGGGACGTCCTCGACCGAGGCCAGCACGGTCAGCGCGGCGGCATGCGCCGGCCGGGCATAGTCACTCGCGACGGCGTGGTCGAGCAGGGCGATGAAAGGCTGCCAATAGCCCTCGTGATCGATCAGCAGGATCGGCTTGTCATGGAGGCCGAGCTGGCGCCAGCTCAGCACCTCGATGGTTTCCTCCAGGGTACCGATGCCGCCGGGCAAGATGCAGAAGGCGTCCGCCATCTCGAACATGAGCTGCTTGCGCTCATGCATCGAGTCGACGATATGCAGCTCGGTCAGGCCGGGATGACCGACCTCGCGCGCGTCCAGGAAGCCGGGAATGATGCCGACGACCTCGCCCCCGGCGTCGAGCGCGCCGTCCGCTGTCAGGCCCATCAGCCCGACGCGCCCGCCACCGTAGATCACGCGGATTCCGGCGGCGCCCAGCAGCCCGCCCAGGCGGGTTGCGGCGGCCTTGTGGCTCTCGGGTCCAGGGGAGGAGCCGCAATAGACGCAAACGGATCTGATATCGGCCATGGCGTCAATCTAGCGCCCGGGACCCGGCCGGACACCCTCTGATTTGGTGGGCCAATTCGGTGGGCCGATTCGGGGGGTTCGTTCGGGCGGTTGACCCGTCGAGCCGAACCAGGAGGGCGAGCGGAGCGGCGACAATTCGAACGGACTGTTTCTATATTGTGGACAATCCTGGGTTGCCGACGGCCTATACTTCGAGTGTCGTACTATCGGCGTATGCCGAGTCGGGCGCGGTTTACCGGAACCGACCGCGCGACCGATCGCAGAACAGGGACCGTAACGGGGAGATCAGATCGCATGAATAAGCCAATTCTCCCCGCCGCACTCTTCGCGGCGATGGCCGCCTTCGGCGGTAACGCCGTTCTGGCTGACGATCACGCGGCGGGTGCTGTCAAATATCGTCAGGCGGTCATGAAGGTGATCGGCGATCACATGGGCGGCATTTCCATGGTGATGAAGGGCGAGACGGAGGTCGAGGATACCGGCCTTCATGTCGGCGAGCATGCCAAGGGCATCAATGCCTCCGCGATGCTCATCGCTGGCGCCTTCAAGGCCAAGATCGACGATCCCAGCGGCAGCACCGAGGCCAAGTCGGAGATCTGGAGCGACTGGGATGGTTTCGTGAAGGCTGCCGAAAAGCTCGAGGCGACGAGCGCAGCATTGGCCGAGGCCGCCGCGACCGGTGATAAGGACGCGATGGGCGCGGCGCTTAAGGAAGTCGGTGGCGCCTGCGGCGGCTGTCACAAGGCGTTTCGCCAGAAGAAGAGCTGATCGGTCCATCCAACCGCGATCATCGGTCGGTGCCGCCGGCCGCCTTGCGCGACCGGCGGTCCGCTCTATTCTGGTGGCGTGACCTTCCGACTCGTTCCGTTCCTAATTTTCCTCGTCCTTGCACCCGCCGCCTTGGCATTCACCTGGGCGGCCCATGCCCAGGAGGATGCGGTCGAGCGTGGGCGCTATCTCTTCGCCGTGGCCGGCTGCCAGGGCTGCCATACTGTGAAGGGCGGCGAGTTGCTGGCCGGCGGCCGGGCCTTGAAGACGCCCTTCGGCACCTTCTACGGCCCGAATATCACGCCTGAGCCCGAACATGGCATCGGTCGCTGGAGCGACGCGGATTTCCTGCGCGCCCTGCGCGAGGGGGTCTCGCCGGACGGCGATTTCTACTACCCGGCCTTTCCCTATCTCTCGTTCACCGGCATGACCGACGAGGATATCCTCGCCATCAAGGCCTATATATTCACCCTGCCGCCGGTGGCCGAGCCGCGCCGAGATCACGATCTCGACTTTCCCTACAATATCCGCGTCGGCCTCGCCCCCTGGCGCTGGCGCTATTTCAAGCCCGGGCCCCTGAAGCCGGACCCTGGCCATGGCGAGGCGTGGAATCGGGGCGCCTATCTGGTGCAGGCCGTGGCCCATTGCGTGGAATGCCATACGCCGCGCGATTTCCTGGGCGGTCCGAAGAAGGATATGGCCTTCG
Source organism: Alphaproteobacteria bacterium (assembly GCA_963583595.1). Taxonomy (GTDB): domain Bacteria; phylum Pseudomonadota; class Alphaproteobacteria; order CADEGL01; family CADEGL01; genus JABIRQ01. The sequence continues at coordinate 5,203 of CAUZWC010000117.1, forward strand.
CCGGCACGGCCGAAGGGCCGGAGGGCACGGTCGTGCCCAATATCACGCCTAACAAGCAAACCGGCCTCGGCGATTGGAGCGCGGGAGATTTCGATTTCTTCCTGTCGCTCGGCATGATGCCCGATGGCGATGTGGTCGGCGACGTCATGTACGAGGTCGTCCAGAGCGGCACGAGCAAGCTGACACGCGCCGATCGCGAAGCCATTGCAGCCTATCTACAGGCGCTGCCGCCGATCCTGCACGTGGTCGAGCGCAAGAAGCCCTAGACGCGCCGAGTCCGGCGCCGTTGTGCCCGCCCGGTTGTCATATTACGGTTGCGGCGACAGGGGTTCGAAGGGGCGAGGAAACTTGAAACGGATCGTCATTTTGGGGGGCGTCGGCGTCCTGGTTCTGGTCGTGGCCATCGGCCTCAACTATTGGACCGGAAGCACGGACGAGGCGGAGGTCGCGAGCGCGCCCGCCAGCAACGGCCAGGACACGGCGCCGGCTCCCGCCGCCAGTGCCCCGCAAGCCTCGACCGAGGTTGCGCCCGCGGTTGCGCCGGCCGGGACCAAGGATGCCCAGGCGTCCGGCGCCGCGCCGGACACGCCCGTGCCACCGAGCTTCGATGTCGTGCGCGTCGATCCCCAGGGCAATGCCGTGATCGCCGGCCGGGCGGCGCCGAACGCGTTGGTGATCATCCGGGACGGCGACAAGGAGATCGGCCGTGCGCAGGCGAATGCGCACGGCGAATGGGTCTTCGTGTCGGAGGTGGCTTTGCCCGCTGGCAGCCGGGAGTTCTCGCTGAGCGCCCTCGCCGAGGATGGCTCGGAGACGGAGTCCGAAACCAAGGTCGTGCTCGCCGTGCCGGAAAGCTCAGGCAAGGCGGGCGAGAAGCCTGCGCCGATCGCGTTGGAGGTGCGGAAGGACGATGCGCCGGGGGCAACCAAGGTGCTGCAGGTGCCCGGCTCCCAGCCGGCCGATGTTGGCCTCGCGGTGCGGGGTATCGAATATGGCAAGGACGGCAATCTGGCGCTCTCGGGAGCGGCGGCGCCAAACGCGGAGGTCCGCGTCTATCTCGACGATATCTTCGTCGGCACGGCCAGGGCGGATGAGGTGGGGCATTGGAAACTTGTGCCCAAAAACGATATCGCCGCGGGTCAATACACCCTGCGGGTCGATCAGCTGGGCGATAAAACCGCCATGGCCGAAGGCGTAGCCGGAGAGGGTGGGGTTTCGGCGCGGATCGAACTGCCCTTCGTGCGCGCGGAGCCGATCACCGAACTTCCCGATGGCGTGCTTGTTGTGGTGCAGCCCGGGCATAGCCTGTGGCGGATCGCACGCCGGACCTATGGCGCCGGGGTTCGGTATCACATCATCTATCAGGCCAATAGCGAGCAGATCCGCGATCCCGATCTGATCTATCCGGGCCAGGTCTTCATGATGCCGCGCATCAACTGACGCGTTTCGGTTTTCGGCGCTCTTCTCCGCCCAAAACCGTACCGGTCTCGTTCGGTGCTACGCCGCCGGGCTCGGCAGGCCGGGCGGCGTGTCGGAACCGGCACGTTTGGCCAAGCGCCTGGCGCGGCGCCGGGCGCGCCAGTCCTGGAAATTGGCGCGAGCCATCAGGGCGCAAGGCGTGACCAGAAGCGTCAGCACGGTGGCGAAAGCCAGGCCGAAAGCGATGGCGCTGGACAGCTGAATCCACCACTGGGTCGAGGGCGCGCCGCTCGTCACCTCGCGGCTGACAAAATCGATGTTCACGCCCATCACCATGGGCAGCAGGCCCAGGATCGTCGTCACGGAGGTGAGGACGACCGGGCGCAGGCGCTGGGCCCCGGTGCGGAGGATCGCCTCGCGCTGGGTCTTCGCCGTCAGTTTGAGACGGTCGAAGGTGTCGATCAGCACGATGTTGTTGTTCACCACGATGCCGGCCAGGGCGACCACGCTGATGCCGTTCATGACCGTGCCGAAGGGCATGCCGATCACCATCAGGCCGATCAGCACGCCCACGGTCGACATGATCACCGCGCTCAGGATCAGCGCGGCGCTGTAGAAGCTGTTGAACTGGGTGACCAGGATGATGGTCATCAGGAACAGGGCGACCATGAAGGCCTGGGACAGGAAGGCCGCTGCCTTCTTGGATTCCTCGTCCTCGCCCTTGAAGCTGATCTCGACGCCCCGGTTGAAATCCTGCGTGCCTATCCAGGCGGCAATGTCGTGCACCATGTCGTCGACCAGGACGCCGTCATGGACATTGGCCTTCACGGTCATGACGCGCCTGCTGTCGACCCGGCTGATCGTGCCGACCTTGGGCTTCGCCTCGCGTTTGACGAAATTGCTGATCGGCACGAGACCGTTTTCAGTCTGCACGCGAATCTGGTCGAGCTGGTCCAGCGTCCGGTATTCGTCGGGATAGCGCGCGATGATATCGACCTCGTCGCGGATCTCGTTCTGGCGGGTGTCGTCGACCTTCAGGCCCTTGGTGACTAATTTGAGGGCATTGCCGACGAGAGAGACATCGACGCCGTATTTCAGGGCCTGGGCGCGATCGACGGTGATCTGCCAATCGATGCCGGGCAGGGGGCGGCTGTCCTCGATATCCTTCAGACCGGCCATATCCTCCATATGGGCGCGCACGCGTTTGACCGCGGGTGCCAGCAGGTCTGGATTGCGCGCGGCGATTTCGACCTGCACATCCTTGCCGGTCGGCGGACCGCCTTCCTCTTTCTGGGTTTCGACAACGATGCCGGCGATGTCGGACGTTCGCGCGACGATTTCGTCGAGGATGGTGCTGGCCTTGCGGCGGGTCTGCCAATCCGTGAATTCGAGGGAGATGGTTCCAACCACGTCTTCCGCCTGGTCGCGCTGATCGGTCTGGTTGCCACTGCGGGTATAGATCGAATCGAATTCGTGGTTCGCGCGCTCCATCTCCAGGATTCGCGCCTCGACGGATCCGACCAGGCCGTCCTTCTCGGCGACGGAAAGATTGCCGCGCGCATGGACCTGGACGATTGCCCGGTCGGGCTCGACGGAGGGGAAGAACTCGACCCCGCGGCCAAATGTTCCGTAGGCGTAATAGACGGCGATCAGGATGGCGACGGCGGTCAGAAGCACGGTGCCCGGGCGGTCGAGGAGGCGGTTTAGGGTACGGACATAGCGTCCCGTCGAACCGGATATCCGACGAATATCGAGTTCCTCGCCATCGGCGACGCTGCGCAGCGCGGCGGCGTCCGCCGCATTGCCGGGCTTGCCGAAATAGGCACCCAGGGTGGGCACGAAAATCAGGGCCATCAAAAGCGAGGCGGAAAGGGTGGCGATCAGGGTGATGGGCAGAAACTTCATGAACTCGCCTACCACGCCGGGCCAGAACATCAGTGGCAAAAAGGCCGCCAAGGTGGTCGCGGTCGAGGCGATGATCGGCCAGGCCATGCGCTTCGCGGCCAGGGCATAGGCCTCGCGCCGGTCCAGGCCCTCGGCCATCTTCCGGTCGGCCAGTTCGGTCACCACGATCGCGCCGTCGACGAGCATGCCGACGGCCAGGATGAGGCTGAAGAGGACGACGATATTGACTGTGAGGCCGGCGACATAGAGCACGAGGATGCCGGCCAGGAAGGAGCCCGGAATGGCAATTCCGACGAGCCCGGCCGAGCGCAGGCCGAGCGCGCCGACGACGACGATTATGACCAACAGGATCGCGCTGATCACGTTGTTCTGCAGATCGACCAGCATGCGCCGGATATCGGTGGACTTGTCCTGGGAGAAGGAAACTTCGACGGCTTCGGGCCAGAAGGCGCTCTCCGCCTCGACCAACGCGCGGACCTGCTCGATCGTGTCGATGACGTTCTCGCCCGTGCGCTTGGAGACTTCCAGCGCCACGGCGGGCCTGCCGTTCACCCGGGCATAGGTCTCGCGGTCCTTGAAGGTCCGCCGCACCTC
>CAUZWC010000118.1:0-9063 GCA_963583595.1 Alphaproteobacteria bacterium
CTCCCACGACATCGCCGAAGCGGGCGACGCCCGGCCGATCACGGTGGCGGGCGCGCCCGTTCTGCTGGTGCGGAACGAAGGGGGCGGGTTGCGCGCCTTCCATAATCTCTGCCGCCACCGCGCGGCCCGCCTGGTCGCGGCGCCCTGCGCCAAGGCCCGCACCATCGTCTGCCCCTATCACGGCTGGACCTACGGGCTCGACGGCGCCCTGCGCGCGGCCCCGCATTGGCGGGCCGAGGACGGCACAGCGCCCGCCGGGTTCGATGCCGCTGCCCATGGCCTGATCCCGGTCGCGGCGGCGGAATGGGGCGGCATGATCTTCGTCCACCTGGCCGGGGACGGCCCGGATTTCGCCACGCATATTCGCCCCCTGGCCGAGCGCTGGGCGCCCTACCGCCTGGACCTGCTGCGCGCCGGCGGCGAGATGAGTTTCGAGATCCCCGCCAATTGGAAACTGGCGGTCGAAAATTTCATCGACACCTATCACCTACCCTTCATCCACCGCCAACTCGGCACCATGCGCCAGGCCATGCAGGTCGAGGACGTGGACCTGGGCGACGACGACGGGGCCGGACCGGTCTGCGGCTACCGCTATCCGCGCGGGGCGGCGGAGAAGCTCAAATCGGGCCAGCCCTTTGCGAGCTTCCCTGGCCTGCCGGCGGATCTGATGCTGGGCCAGGACATCGTCGGCCTGTTTCCCAATGCCCTGTTCGAGCTGATGCCCGATCACCTGCTGGTCTTCCATCTCGAACCCTTGGCCCCCGACCGGACACGCGAGCGCCTGGTCTTCTTCTATCTCGGCGAGGACGCGACCGATCCGGCCCTGGCCGAGCGGCGCGAAGAGGCGGCCGAGGCCTGGCGGATCATCAACGAGCAGGACATGGCCATCCTGGCCGAGCTGCAAGCCGGCATCGCATCCCCCGCCGCCGCCCGCCCGCAGCCCGATTCGCCCTTCTTCGACCGCCCCCTCGCGGCCTTCCGTCAAGCCGTGGCGCGCGCGATGGACCAAGGTTAGAAACAACGACCGCCGAAGAGGGGTTTTAGACCCCCGATGCCGCCGATCCGCCGAAAAACCCGCGCATCGGCCACGATAAAGTATTGATTTTCCGTCTCGAATTCGACTGATCAATGGTTTGGTCCTGACAAAACCCGGATTCATGGCATTTGTTGACATCGCGCGCCGGAAAGCCGGGCGGCATATATATTCATGATTTGTTTCTATTCAAGGGTAGGCCGGTTCGCATCCCCGGCCGGTGCAGGGCAGGCTGGGCGCAACCGCCGGATTTCACGGACCGACCCAGGAGGACAGGCCATGCCCATCCATCGCAGGCGCAGCGACCAGCACGATGGACGGGGCGGCACCGCAAACGACCGCCGGACCGGGCCACCTGCCGCCCGCGCCCAGCGTCACGCCGGAAGGCGACCGCGCCAGGCCCGGCTCCAGCACCGCTATCTCGTCCCGCCCGACCAGGCGCACATCGTAGCCCCGGGCCCGGTGCTCCCGGAGGAAACGCTCGGTATCGGCGGGGTCGGCGGTCCAGGACAGCGCGCCGCACCAGTCGACCGCGAGGCCGAGGGTGCCGTCCCGCTCGAGCCGCCGGTAATCCTCGATCGCCTCGTGGCGCAGCCGGGTATAGGGTGCGGGCTGGCCGTGAGAAATGTTGATCCAGGCGAAGGCCCTGGCCGTGACGCCCGATCCCGGCCGGTCACGTTCGACGACCGTGACCGCCGCGCCGCGCTGGGCCAGGCGATAGGCCAGCGCCGCGCCGACGATGCCCGCCCCGACGACCAAAATTTTCGGATTCCGCGAGGCCATGGGAGTCCTGTCCGGGGGTGAAGCGCCCCTAGACTCCGTCCGGCCAGACCAGCTCGAAGGGGCGGTTCATGATGATTTCCTCGATCAGGTCGGCGGGGATGCGAGGCAGATGGACGCCCTCCCCCCAGGCCTCGTTGATCCCCCGGAACTCCTCGGCCGCCTTGAGGCTAGGGCGGACCGGGAAATCGCTGCCGAAAAGCAACCGGTCCGTCACCTTGTATTCCATCGCCAGCATCATCGCGTTGTAGAGCTGCCAGGGCCGGTGGAAGCGGGCCGAGAGATCGGCGAAGACCTGGTCGTGCTTGCGCATCAGCAGCACCGTCTCGGCCGTGTGGGGCTGGCCGATATGGCAGATCACCTGACGCATCCTAGGGAATTCGCGGGCGATGGGGTCGAGGCGGATAGGGTTACCGTGTTCGAAGGTGGACTGGATCGCGTAGGCCGCGCCCATATGCCAGTAGATCACGATGCCCAGGCGGTTCGCCGTCTCGTAGACCCGCCAGGCTTCGGGGCAGAGGGGATCGAAACCGGCATAAGTGGGCGAGAGCTTGACCCCCTTGAGGCCGAGTTCGCGCACCGCGCGCTCCAGTTCCCTGGGTGCGTCCTCGTCCGAGGGATCGACGCTGGCGATGCCCGCCGCCCGGCCGCCGAAGCCGCGCACGTAATCGGCGACATAGTCGTTGGTGACATGGACCCCCAACCGCCGCCAGCACATGGCGATGACAACGAACTTGTCCGCCGTCTCGGCCACGGCCGGGCCATGGACGGAGGGCCCGGCATCGAGCGAGGCGCCGGTCCGGGTCGTCAGTTCCTCGCCCTGGCTCGGCTCGAAATGCTCAGGCTGCCAGACATGGCTGTGCCAATCGATCAAGGGCATCCGTTCCCCCCTAAAGCGTTCTCGTTCCATCCGAGCCTGCGACGACGGCCAAGATACTCCAGCCATGGCGCCGGCCTCGTTCTCCCCTCACCCTCCCATCGCTCTGCGATGGGCCCCTCCCTCTCCCCAAGGAGAGGGGTTGAGGTGAGGGGACGACAAGTCTTTGTCCGTTCAAGCCCCGTCGCCCGCCAACCGCGACACTATGTCACCTATTGATGAATTCCGGCCCTACTCCGCCGCCTCGGTTTTCACGCCGAGGGTGCGGAGATGGGGCAGGACCCTTTCGTTGAAGGCGCGCAGGCTCTTCATCACCTTGTCCTGGGCCAGGCCCGGCGGGTTGGCGTGGATCACGAGATGCTGGAGGTTCAGCTCGCGCTTCATCTCCTCGATCTTCTCGATGACGTAATCGGCGGTGCCGAAGAGCAGGTTGCGCGGATGCTGCCAGTCGTAGGTCAGGGCCTCGAGCGAGCCGCCAGGGCTCAGCGGATCGAGCTTGCCGCCGGGCGGCAGGTCCTCGTTCAGCCAGAGCATGTTGCCCAAACCGCGCCAGTAGCAGACGTATTGATAGAGGTCGTTGATGCACTGCCCGGCGTCTTCCTTGGCCTGCTCCATCGTGTCGGCGATGTAGAGGTCGCGCATCACGGCGAGGCCGTGGCCCAGCGGCACATCGCGCGCCTCGGCCACCGAGCGGGCTTCCTGGTACCAGCCGAAACGCTCCTTCAGCACGGGCACGGTGGGCTGCCACATGATGGCGTTGATGCCCTTCTCGCCCGCGCCGCGGATCGAGCGCGGCGTGTCCACGACCTGCCAGAGCGGCGGATGGGGATGCTGGTAGCAGCGCGGCTGAAGCGAGAGCTTGGTCAGCTCCTTGGTCTCCATGTTCATGTAGTCGGGGGATTTGGGGCTCATGCCGTGATCCCAGACGATGCCCGGCTCGGGAAAGGTATAGAAGCGCCCCTTGTGCTGGAAGAACTCCTCGCCCCAGGCCTTGAGCATGACCTCGAGGGTTTCGTCGAACAGGGCGCGGTTCTGCTCGTCGTCGCGGATATCGGCGGTCGGGTTCAGATGCACGGCCTCGCGGTGGTAGAGGCCGCGACCGAGCGCGACCTCCAGCCGGCCCTTGGTCATATGGTCGAGCATCGCGATATCCTCGGCGAGGCGCAGGGGATGCCAGAAGGTGATGATATTGGCGGCTTGGCCGACCTTGATGTTCTTGGTGCGCGCGGCGACATCGGCGCTCAGCAGGATAGCGTTGGGGGTGACGTCGTAGCCCTCATGGCCGAAATGGTGCTCGGCGAACCAAATGATGTCCCAGCCGGCCTCGTCGATCTCGACCGCCATCTCGCGCATGTCGTCGAGGATCTCGGCCATCGGCCGCTTGAGGCCCGGATTGGTGAGATAGCAGAACAGGCTGGTCTTCATGGTACGCGCCTCCCTCGGCGATAGCCGGCCGGACCCTTAGGTCGGGGATTCAATCACTCCGCCAGCCGGTTGACCAGGGCATCGAACGCGATGCGCCTCACGGTAGGCCGGCAGCGGCGCGGCCGTCGATTGGCCGGGCGGCGCGCTGGTCGCCGCCGGGCTCGCCATCGTCATCGCCTGCGCCCTGCGCTTTCGCAAGGCGGGCACGGCGATAGAGCCCTACCGCGCGACCACCGCCCTCGTCACCTCGGGCCTCTACCGCTATTCGCGCAATCCGATCTATACCGCCCTGACGGCGGTCTATCTCGGTCTCGCCCTGATCGAACGAAAACGCCTGGGCACTCACCCCCGTCCTCCCCGCCCTCGCCGTCATGTCCTGCGGCGTGATCGCGCGTGAGGAACGCTATCTCGAAGGCAAGTTCGGCGAGGAGTATCGCGGCTACAAGGCGCAGGTGCGGCGCTGGTTATAGCGAAGCGCGCCGCCTCACACCGGTCGATTGCCTTCGATCATTACCCGGTGCATGACGCGGCGGGTGTCGGCGGCGCCGGCGTTGCGCGCGGGCCAAAAATCGGCGAGGGCGTCGTGGATGGTACAGCGGTTATCCCAGAAAGCGACCGAGCCCGGGTGCCAGCGGAAGCGGCAGGTGAATTCGGGCCGCTCGGAATGATTGAAGAGGAATTCGAGCAGAGGCCGGCTCTCTTCCTCCGTCATGCCCTCGAAGCGGCGGGTGAAGGAGCGGTTGACGAAGAGGATCGGCCGGCCGGTCTCCGGATGGGTGCGGACCACCGGATGCACCGCCTCGGATTCGCCCGTCTCCAAGGCCCGCATGCTCTTGTAGAAATCGGCGTAGCGCCCGGGCGCACCGGTCGAATGGACCGCGCGCAGCCGCGTCAGCAGCGCCTTCATGCCGTCGGACAGGGTATCATGAGCGAGGCAGAGATTGGCCCAGCAGGTGTCCCCGGCGAAGGGCGGCACCTCGCGCGCATAGAGGATCGAGCCGAGGGGCGGGTTTTCGATTCCGGTCGTGTCGGAATGCCATTTCGAGCCCCAGTTGAGCATCTCGCCCGGCTCGCGCACGACCTCGACGATCTCGGGATGGTCGTCGCGGCCGCGAGCGATGGGATGGATGGCGATCGGGCCGAAACACCGGGCCAGGGCGATTAGGCTCTCCGGCGTCAGGTCCTGGTCGCGGAAGAAGACGACGAGGCGGTCGAGCAGGGCTCGGCGGATTTCAGCCGCCGTTTCGTCGCTCAAAGCGTCGTTCAGATCGACGCCGCACAGTTCCGCCCCCAGCGCGCCCGCGATTGGCGCAATCTCGATTCTCGGCCGGCTCATTGACACCCTCCTTGTCCCGCGCGGCCGGGTCTTGGCCCCACACCGCGCGCGGTCAACCCTCGGATCGGTCCTCGAACTGGCTTTCGCGCCAGCGGATCGCCGCGCCCAGGCCTTCCTTCTTCCTGATCTCGCTGAAGCGCCGATACATCTCGGTCGGGGTGGCGTCGAGAATGGCGCCGGTCTCGATGCCATAGTCGATGGCCTGGCGAAAGCCCGCCGTCTCCGCCGAATAGTTGATCGCGGCTTTCATGGCGCGCGCCGCCTCCGGCTCGATCGCCACCAGACGCCGGGCGTAGCGCATGGTCTCCGCCTCCAGCCGGTCGTCAGGGAAGACCCGGTTGACCATGCCGATCTCACGCGCCTCCTCCGCACCGATGAGATCGCCAGTATAAAGCAATTCCTTGGCCTTCTTCAGCCCCACGATCCAGGGCATGACCATGGCCGGGGGCGCGGTCGAGAAGCGGATCTCGGGCTCGCCGAAGAGCGCATTGTCGGACGCGAAGGTCAGGCAGCACATCATCGCGACCTCGCAGGACCCGGCCAGGCAATGGCCCCGAACCATGGCGATGGTCGGCTTCTCGCAGTCCCAGGGTGTGATCTCGAAGGCGACGCAAGCGCGCAGCATCGCCCGCGTGCTCTGTGGCCCTCGGCCGCCGAACGCCTCGGACCAATCTATCTTGAGATCGAAACCGGCGCCGAAACTGCGCCCGGCCCCGCTGATCACGATGACGCGGACGGAATCATCTGCCTCGGCCGCGCGCAACGCCTCCGGGAATTCGCGCATGACCTCGAGGTCATAGGAGTTCAGTACCTGCGGCCGGTCGAAACGGATATGGGCGATTCCGTCTTCGGCTTCGTAGGCAATCGTGTTCCAGTCCTTCATGCTGACCCCCGAATTTTCTGCAAGTCCATCATCGTGCCCTGCCTCCCGCTGGGCGTCTATCGGCCATGCGCGCGACGGGCTTGGCCTGGGCATGCCGTTCGGCGGACAATCGGGCCCCAGCCGATTCCTTCCCTTAACCTGATGACGGTATGACCGCAGCGACCCAGGCTCCACCCCAGGCCCACGATCTGACGCCCGCCCAGCGGGCGCTCATCATGGTGCCGATGTGTTTCGGGGCCACCCTGTTTATCCTCAATCAGACCAATATCGTGGTCTCGCTGCCCCATATGCAGGGCACCTTCTCGGCGACCCGCGATCAGATCTCCTGGGTCCTGACCTCCTATATCGTCGCCATGACCATCGCGGTGGCCGCGACCGGCTGGTTCAGCGGCCGGTTCGGACGCAAGAACGTCTTCGTCTGGGCGCTGGTCGGCTTCACGGTCATGTCCTTCCTCTGCGGCACGGCGACGAGTCTGGAGGAGGAGGTCGTCTATCGCATGATCATGGGCCTGTTCGCCGGGCCGATCATGCCGCTGTCCCAGGCTATCGTGCTGGACACCTTTCCCAAGGAGCAGCACGGCAGAGCGCTCAGCCTCTGGGGCCTGGGCATCACCATCGCGCCGGTCGCCGGGCCCTGGATCGGCGGCATATTGACCGAGCAGTACGGCTGGCCCTGGGTGTTCTATTTCAACATTCCGCTGGGCGCGGTCCTGGTATTCTTCGCGGTCGCCTTCGTGCCCAAGGTCGAGCGCAACCCGAGCCGGCATTTCGACTGGAGCGGGTTCATCGCCCTCGCCATCGCGGTGACCATGCTGCAATTCATCTTGAATCGGGGACAACGCCTCGACTGGTTCGATTCTATCGAAATCCTCGTCTCCTTCGCCGTCATGGCCGCGGCCTTCTATATCTTCGTCGTCCACAGCCTGACCACGATGCGACCTTTCCTGGAGCCGGCGATGTTCCGCGACCGGAACGCTATCGTCGGCTTCGTCTTTATCTTCTGCTGGGCGCTGGTCGTGAATTCGCCCACCGTGCTGCTGGCCCTGCGCCTGCAGAATATCGACGACTATCCGGTCGAAACCATCGGCTGGCTGTTGATGCCGCGCGGCATCGGCGGGGTCTTCGCCATGCTGATCGTGGGCCGAGTCATCAAGGTGATCGATCCCAAGCATGTCGTCTGCGCCGGTTTCCTGATGATCGCGTCGGGCTGCTGGATCATGTCAGGCTGGTCCCTCTCGGCCAACGTGACGGAAATCTGGATCGCCGGAATCGTCTACGGCATGGGCATTGCCCTGATCTATGTCCCGGTCACCACCTACGCCTTCGCGACCATCGACCCGCGCTACCGGACCGACGTCTCGGCCCTCTATAGCCTGATGCTCAATATGGGCTCGGGAATCGGCATCACCATCGCGATCATCGTCCTCACCCAGGCGGTCCAGGTGAGTCATGAGGATCTCAGCCAGAACGTCTCACAATACAACGAGCTGTTCCGCGAACCGGCCATCGCCGAAAGCTGGGGCCTGGGCAGCGAACGCGGGCTGCGGCGGATCGAAAACCAGATCCAGCTTCAGGCGACCGCCATCGCCTATAACAACACCTTCTGGATGCTGGCTCTCTGGGCGATCGCGGTTTCGCCGGTGATCTATTTCATCGCGCGCACCCCCCGCAGGCGGCGCAGGCGCTGACTCGGACGCGCATCTACACGATTTCTTAACCACGTCCGGTAACCATTCGCATCCAGGGCACCCAGGAAGGGGCTGCATTGGCGCAGAACGCGAACCGGACCGAAGAGACCGATCTCGAGATCGAGGACGACTTCGAAGCAACGCGCGCGGCGGCGATCGCGGCGTTGGAACGCGACGGCGTTCCTGCCGCGCCGATCCATGTGGTGATGGCGCTGATCGACCGTCTCGCCGCCGGAGACGAGTCGTGAGAGCCATGATCGCGGAACCGGATATCCGGCGCGGGACCTGGCGGATGCGTCCTCCCTCGTCCATGCGGCGCGCGACACCCTGGCCCGGGGCGAGACGATCGCCCTGGCCGACCTGCCACGCCGGCGGGCCCGTGCCTTCGAGGCGCCCCTGATCGGCATGTTCGACGAACTCGAAAAGCTGTCGCTGTCCATGAGCAAACGCCATCAGTCCCTCAAGGGAGAGATGGACAGCCTGGGCCGACGACGTCGCGCGGCCACGGCCTATGCCAGGACCGACGCCCCCGGAACAGGCAACCTCAAGACGGGGGGGCGTTGAGCCGCCATGGATATGGAAAGCTATTTCCGCTTCCTGCTTGCCTTCGGCCTCGTCCTGGCGCTGATCGTCGTGCTGGCCTGGCTGGCGCGGCGCCACAGTTTCGGCGGAGCGGGGGGCGGCAAAGCCGCGCGCAGACGGCGCATCGGCGTGGTCGAATTCGCGCCGGTCGACGCCAAGCGGCGGCTGGTCCTGATCCGGCGCGACGGGGTCGAGCATCTGGTGCTGCTCGGGCCGACCGGCGATACGGTGGTCAAAACCGGAATCATCGCCGATGTGGAGCGGGGTTTCGCCGCCGCCCTTGCCCAGAGCGAGAGCGGCTCCGAGCAACCCGGCAACGCGGGCACAGCATGATCCGCCGTCTCGCGCGCCTGACGGCGCTGGCCGGCACCCTGCTGATCGGCGGCACGTGCGGGGCCGCGGCCCAGGCGGTGACCCTGGACCTGGGCGGCGGCGGATCCCCCCCACCGGGGCGATCGT
>CAUZWC010000119.1:0-9042 GCA_963583595.1 Alphaproteobacteria bacterium
TTCTACGACGCCTATGAAACCCAGGTCCGCGAATTGCCCGAGGGCCACGGCATGGACTATGTCCATTGCTATCTGGTGATCCGCAAGGCATAGGCGCCGGCCGGGAAGAGGCTCAGCCGCCCGTCAGCCCGGCATAGGACCAGCGCGTGACCTCGGCCGCGCGGTTGTAGACATCGGCCTTCCATTGGTCGTCGTCGCCGTAGAAGGCGTCGCGGATCGCGCTCTTGATATCGCGGCCGAGCGGCGAGTTCACCTCGCCCTTGGCATAGAGCCAGTTGTCCGCGCGCACGGAGGCGAGCACGGTCTCCCAGGGCAGGGTGCCGTATTCGATGGCGATGCAGGTGCGCTCGGGCTTCGGCGCTTCGTCGATGGCCGCGACGGCCATATAGCCCGTAACTGCCGCCGAGGAGGAGGTGCCGTCCTCTGGCGAGGTGACCTCGCCGTTGTACCAGCGCTGGGCGCGCAGGAATTCCGGGTCCTCGGGCCCGCGCTCGAACTGGATTTCGCCATAGCCGCGCGGGCCCAGCCCCGTGTGATAGTCGATGACGCAGAGGCGTTTTCTGGCCGCGCCCTGCTCGCGCAGGACCGCGCGCCAGGTCCGGTTCGACCAGGACGGCGCGACCCCACCGTAGAACAGCCCGTCGGCATGGCTGTACTGGCCCATGCTGACGACTTTCTGATAGGCCTCCTCGCCATGGGCGGCGACATAGCCGCCAATCGCGGCATCCGCCGCTTCGCGCGCCGGGCCGTCCCAATCCGCGGGCACCAGCCAGGGATGCACCTCGGCATAGTCCGGATTGGCCGGATGGGCGCCGCTGTGATCGACGAAGTTGCGGTTCAGGTCGATATTGTCCTCGTTGGTGCGCCGCAGATGCGCGAAGCCATGGGGATTATGGGCATGGACCAGCACCACCGCTGTGTCCGCCGGGCGCTCGGCCACGACACCCTCGCGCATCAGGCCGACCATCGCGCCCGAGCCGCAGAAGCCCTCGACACCATGCGTGGCCGAGGTGCAGATGAGCGCGTTCGGACAGGAGGCGTCACCCGCGACCGCCACATCCATCGCCAGGGCGCCGCCATCGGGGCCTTTGCCCGGATGGGGATGGCTCGTCACCGCCATGCTGGCGGATTTGGCCGCATCCAGGAACTTGCCCCGGGCCTCCTGGTAGTCGGTTGCGAAATATGCGCTCGATGTCATGGCTGCCCCATCTTGTATCGCCGTTCTCGGCCCCAGATAATTCTTGGGATAATTCTCGGCGCGCAGGACGGTCATAGCAATGGTTGTCGCGCCACTCAGGGGAGGACCGCATGAAGCCCGTGTTCCGAAAAGACGAATACAAGCGCCGCCTGGTGAAGGTGCGCGCGGCCATGGCCGAGCAGGGTGTCGAGGTCCTGATCGAGGCCGATCCGGCCAATATGAATTATCTCACCGGCTATGACGGCTGGAGCTTCTACGTGCCCCAGCTCGTCGTCGTGCCGCCGGAAGGCGAGCCGGTCTGGATCGGCCGGGGCGTCGATTTCGGCGGCGCCAAGCTGACCTGCTGGATGGCCGATGCGAGTATCGTCGCCTATCCCGAGGCGATGGTGCAGCACCCGGTGATGCATCCCATGGATTTCGTCGGCGAGGAGCTGATCCGTCGCGGCCTCGGGAAGAAGCGGATCGGCTTTCCGGTCGACTGCTACTACTTCACGCCCCGCGCCTCGGCCGCGCTCGCCAAGGCTCTGCCCAACGCCAAGGTGGTCGAGACCGACCTGCTGGTGAACTGGGTGCGGCTGGTGAAATCCAATGCCGAGATCGAGTTGATGCGCCAGGCCGGCAAGGTTAGCGAAGCGCTCATCGCGGCCTATTACAAGGCCATGCGCCCGGGCCGCCGCCAATGCGACGCGGCGGGCGATATCCTGCGCACCGTGGCGGCGGGCACCGCCGAATTCGGCGGCGACTATCCGTCCTGCATGCCCTTCATTCCGGTCGGCGAGCAGACCCAGGCCTCGCATCTCACCTGGACCGACCAGATCATCGAGACCGGGCAGACCAGCTATATCGAATGTTCGGGCGTCCGCCACCGCTACCACTCGCCGCTCGCGCGCTCCATCTGGCTCGGCCCGAAGCCGTCCCAGAACCTGCTGGACGTGAATGCGGCGGTGCTCGAGGGCATGGACGCGGCGCTGGAACAGGCCAAGCCGGGTAATACCTGCGGCATGATGGCCGATGCTTGGCAGAAGGTCCTCGACCGCTATGGCATCGTGAAGGAATCGCGCATCGGCTACGCCACCGGGATCGGCTATCCGCCGGACTGGGGCGAGCACACGGCCAGCCTGCGCGCCAAGGACCCGACCGTCCTGGAAACCAACATGACCTTCCACATGATCCTCGGCATGTGGATGGACGGTTGGGGCTTCGAATCGAGCGAGACCTTCCGCATCACGGCAAAGGGCGCGGAATGCTTCGCCGATGTGCCGCGCGGCCTCAAGGTCATCGCCGGCCCCCGCGGCACGGCGATGAGCGCGGGCGGGGCCAAGGCGAAGGGCAAGACGAAGAAAACCTGAGGGGAAGCGAACGCCGCGAATCCATAAACGCCGCCCCGGCCCGGTTGGCGCCGGGGCGGCGCGTTGGATCGGGCGCCCGGGTCACGATCCGTCGATACGACGAACCGCGCGGTCGCGGGACCCTTTCGTCGCGATCAGCGCCGGTCGATATGACCGCCGCAGCCGATACAGATGTTGCAGAACTTCGATCCCTGCATCTCGTCGAGGGTCTCATCGGCCAGTTCGTTGTCTTGGCTGATGTCGAAATCGAACACGTCGGACATGATGCCTCCGCAGGTTCGATGATGGTCATTCATCGCCGCGATCCAGTATGGCAAAAAGGATCGCGCTGTCCAAAAAGAAGGACCGCGCGACGGACGGTTTGCCGGGAGCGGATCGTGTCGCGGCGAGGCCGCTCGGCGAATCAGATGCTGAACAGCGCGCGGATCGTGTCGCCCGGCAGGTTGGCGTCGAAGAGGCGCCAGGTCGCCGAGCCGGCCGGCGTGTCCAAACGCAACAGGTCGGACTCCGCTTCGAAATCGGCCTGGCCCCGCGGAAACAGGCGTTCCCCTTCACGCCAGGGCAGGGTCGAGAACTCGATCCGCCAGGCACCGTCGCCCTCGCCCAGACAGCCGAACGAGATCTCGCAATCGAGACAGGCCTCGATCGCGGCGCGGTCGTCGCCGGCCTCTCGGACTAGATCGGGCAGGGATTTTCCCATGGCGAGATCGCTGGCCCGGGCGCGGGCGAACCAGAAACGGTCGTCGAGCACGACCAGGAACGCATCGTGGGCGGTGCGGTCCCCGAAGGGCGTGCCGTCGGACTCCGCCAGGCGAAAGGCCAGCCGCCTCTCGTCGCCCCGGCACTCCCGGTGGTAGCTCTCGTAAAAATTCATGCCCGTGACCGAGTTTGCGTCGCCCCGCTCGTGCAGGGTGTCGCCTTCGACCTCGATCAGGCTGGAATCGGGCCGTCCCGTGCGCGGTTGATAATCAATGGTCCGGTGCCAGGTGCAGCGCCCGCCCTCGATCACGGCATGGCCGGCGAAGGCCTGCTGCTTTGCGATCTGGGCCAGTTCCTCCAGGGAATAGCCCTCGAAGCCGCGGCCGGGCGGCGTCGCCGGGCGGTCGATCGGGATGCGGATATCGATGTACAGGTTCCGCGTCTGGCCATAGAACACCCGCGTCGTCCGGTCCGCACTGCCGTCTTCCATCTCCTTCACCTCCCGGCGCCACAGGCCGATGGCCTGGTCGGGCACGGGGGGAAACTCGGATGGCCTATCCATGGCTTGAGGGGACCTTTCGCCTTGCCGGGGCAATTCACCATCAATGAGTTCGGATGGTGGGCGCGGGTGGGATTGAACCACCGACCCCTCGCATGTGAAACGAGTGCTCTGCCGCTGAGCTACGCGCCCTCTCCGAAGGGCGCAGATTTACGGTTCGGTCCTGGCGGTGTCAAGGAAACCGGGCGGCGCGCGTCGGTGACCGACGGACTTGGGGCGAAAAACTTAATAACAATTCGTGACTTGGCGCGATTCCGCGCGGCATGGCATGGTTCGTCCTGCGCGATCCCCGCGCGCGGGCAACGCCAGACAGCAATCGCCGGACTATGATCGAAACAGCAACCGCCGCCGTCATCCTCTCCGCGGGCAAGGGCACCCGCATGAAATCGGATCTGGCCAAGGTCCTGCACCCGCTTGCCGGGCGCCCGATGGTCCGCCATCTGATCGCGACTCTGGACGCGGTTCGGGCGAGCCGCACCGTCGTCGTCGTCGGACCCGATATGGAATCGGTGGCCGAGGCCGTCGCGCCCTTGCCCACGGCCCTCCAGGCCGAGCAGCGCGGCACGGGCGATGCCGTCAAGGCCGCGCGGGAGGCCCTCGCCGGCTTCGCGGGCGATGTCCTGGTGCTCTATGGCGACACGCCGCTGCTGACGGTCGAGACCCTGGAACGGATGCTGGCGGCGCGGCGCGGCGCGCCCCATCCGGCCGTCGTCGTACTGGGTTTCGAGCCGGAGGATCCGGCCGAATACGGCCGGCTGATCGGCGGGCCGGATGGCGCGCTCGACGCCATCGTCGAATACCGCGAGGCCGATGCTGCCCAACGCGCGATCGGGCTGTGCAATTCCGGGGTCATGGCGATCGATGGCGCGGTGCTGTTCGACCTGCTCGACGCCGTCACCGACGACAACGCCAAGGGCGAATATTACCTGACCGACATCGTCGCCATCGCGCGGGCGCGCGGCCTGCCCTGCGCCTATGTCATGGCGCCGGTCGAGGAACTGGTTGGGGTGAATTCCCGTGCCGATCTGGCCGTGGCCGAGCGCATCCTGCAGGACCGTCTGCGCGCCGCCGCCATGGCCGGCGGCGTCACCATGCTCGATCCTGAGACCGTGTGGTTGAGCCATGACACCGGCTTCGGGCGCGACGTGACGATCCAGCCCAATGTCTTCTTCGGCCCGGGCGTTGCGATCGGCGACGGGGTTACAATCAAGGCCTTCAGCCATATCGAAGGTGCATGCGTGGCCGAGGACGCGATCCTCGGCCCCTATGCCCGCCTGCGCCCGGGAGCGGAGATCGGCAAGGCCGCCCATATCGGCAATTTCGTGGAGGTCAAGGCGGCGGTGGTCGAGGCCGGGGCCAAGGCCAATCATCTGAGCTATATCGGCGATGCGCGGATCGGCGCCGGGGCCAATATCGGCGCGGGCACGATCACCTGCAATTACGACGGCTTCACCAAATCCTTGACCGATATCGGCGCGGGGGCCTTCATCGGCTCCAACTCGGCCCTCGTGGCGCCGGTGAAGATCGGCGCCCGCGCCATCGTCGGCGCGGGCAGCACCATCACCCGCGACGTGCCGGCCGATGCTTTGAGCGTCGCGCGCGGCGCGCAGAAGGACACCGAAGGCTGGGCGCCCAAGTTCCGGGCGCGCAAGGCCAAGGAAAAAACAGCGCGCAAGAAAGCCTCCAGCTAGGGACCTTTAGTACATGTGCGGAATTGTCGGCATCATCGGCAAAGGCCAGGCTGCGCCTCTGCTTCTCGACGGGCTCAAGCGGCTGGAATACCGAGGCTACGACTCGGCCGGTATCGCGACCCTGGTGAACGGGCATATCGATCGCCGCCGCGCCGAGGGCAAGATCGCCAATCTGGCGAAGTTGGTGGGCGAGAACCCGCTCGACGGCACCATCGGCATCGCCCATACCCGCTGGGCGACCCACGGGGCGCCGACCGAGGGCAATGCCCATCCCCATGCGACCGAGGCGCTGGCGGTCGTCCATAACGGCATCATCGAGAACTTCCAGGAGCTGCGCGCGGAGCTGGAAGCCGAGGGCCGGGTCTTCGATAGCGACACCGACACCGAGGTGATCGCCCATCTGGTCAGCCACAATCTGGACCAGGGCATGTCGCCGGAGGAGGCCGTCGCGGCTGCCCTGCCGCGCCTGCACGGGGCTTTCGCTCTCGTTCTGCTTTTCACCGGGCGGCACGACCTGCTGATCGGTGCGCGCCGGGGCAGCCCCCTGGCCGTGGGCTATGGCGAGGGCGAGATGTTCCTGGGCTCCGACGCCCTGGCCCTGGCCCCGCTGACCCGCCAGATCGCCTATCTGGAGGAGGGCGATTGGGTCGTCCTGACCCATGATGGCGCGGTCATCCACGACCAGACCGACGTCGTGGTGACGCGCAAGGTGTGCGAGACAGCGGCCTCCGGCGCGCTGATCGGCAAAGGTAATTTCCGCCATTTCATGCTCAAGGAGATCTACGAGCAGCCGGCCGTCATCGGCGACACGCTCAACCGCTATTTCAACAATGCGACCCGACGCATCGTGATGCCCGACCTGCCCTTCGATCCCGCCGAGGTGACGCGGGTGACGATGAGCGCCTGCGGCACCGCCTTCTATGCCGGCATGGTCGCGAAATACTGGATCGAGCGGCTCTGCCGTCTGCCCGTGGAAATCGACGTGGCCTCGGAGTTCAGATATCGGGAGGGTCCGATGCCGGTCGGCGGCATCGCCCTCTTCGTCTCGCAATCGGGCGAGACGGCGGACACTCTGGCGGCGCTGCGCTACGCCAAGGCCCAGGGCCAGAAGATCGTTTCCGTCGTCAATGTCCCGGAGAGCACGATCGCCCGCGAATCCGATATCGTGCTGCCGACCCTTGCCGGGCCGGAAATCGGCGTCGCCTCGACCAAGGCCTTCACCACCCAGCTCATTGTGCTCGCGGCCTTCGCGATCCACATGGCCGCGCGCCGGGGCACGATAGACCGGGCGCGCGAGGCGGCCCTGTGTCAGGCGCTGAGCGAGGTGCCGGAGCGCGCCAACGAAGTGCTCAACCATGACGACGCCCTGCGCGACCTCGCGGCCGAAGTGGCGGAGGCGCGCGATGTGCTCTATCTCGGGCGTGGCACGGGCTTTCCCATCGCCCTCGAAGGGGCGCTCAAGCTCAAGGAAATCAGCTATATCCACGCCGAGGGCTATGCCGCGGGCGAGATGAAGCACGGCCCCATCGCCCTGATCGACGAGACGGTGCCGGTCATCGTCATCGCCCCCTCGGACGAGTTGTTCGACAAGACCGCTTCGAACATGCAGGAGGTCATGGCCCGGGGCGGGCGCGTCATCTTCCTGTCCGACAAGGCGGGCATCGCGAAGCTGGGCAAGATGGCGGCGGCGACGATCGAACTGCCCACGGTCGATCCGGTGGTCGCGCCCATCCTCTACGCCATCCCGATCCAGTTGCTTGCCTACCACACCGCCGTTCTCAAGGGCACGGACGTGGACCAGCCGCGCAACCTGGCCAAAAGCGTCACAGTGGAATGAAGTTCATTGGATAAACTCTGATTTAAGTCAGTATTATTTGCGGGTAGTCGTAACCGTTAAAACTCGAACTCTGGCAATTCCCCGTCTATCTGATGACAGGTTGTCGAGGTTGCATTGGATTGATGACCTTTACGAGCAAGGTCTAAACAGCAGAGAAATTTCAGACCACCTAAACCAACAAGGAATTAAATCCCCACATGGTGGTTCATACACAGGAAAATTGATCTGGAGCACCCAAAAAAAGTTCAGACTCAGGAAGGAGCGTCTCAAGGATACGACCTACACAATTGATGAAGTTTGTCCTGTGTTCCTTGAACGGAAAATGATCAATTCAGAATAAGGTATACCCAAACCCTTAATTCAATTTCGATATCCAGAAATCCATCTTATTCTTCTACCCGTTAAGTGGCGAAAGGGTGATGAGGTTTTGAGCCCCCACCCGTATTTTTTCCCAGTTAAGGAATCATAGGGTCGCTCAGTCCAGCGCGGGGGGCGTTTGAGGTTTCTCGAAGAGACGTTATTGGAGTTATAGATTAGGATTTGGTTGTCAGTACTGACGGGTGTCCCTCACCAGATACCCAGATGTTGGACTTGGTTCTCTGATGATCCCGTAGAACGGTAGATCATCTTCTTTATCCCCGCACATCCACGTTGCAACATTCTCACCGTGACCGAAGAACATGAATGACCCATCGGCCTCTGAGGTGATGGTGACGTTGCAACCAAGACCATCTGAGAAACCCCCCACGGCTGATCAGCCGGTTTTTGACAGCCGTGCATGGAGCGCTTGGATATAGCGATGATCGCTGGGCTCGAAATCCCCATTGGCGAGATAGGATTTGTATTCTTCCAGCTCTTCGCGGAACGCTTCGGAATTGCCCTCGCGCGCCAGCAACGTGTTGATCAGCGCAGGTGTTTTTGATTCGTCGTGGGTAAAATTGTCTGCGGGTTCGGGGGTATCGTCCTCGTCATCCGTATCGTCCGTATCGTACTCGTCCTCGTCGTCCGTATCGTCATCGATGTCTGGCGCGCTTGGCGCAGCCCCTTCGTCCCCAACCAGTAAATCCTGCCAGTCCATGCCAGCTCTGGTGATCTGGGAATGAAGCGCGCGCGCGGCCGCCAGTACGTCTTCGTCCTGTTCGCTGCCAAGCCTGTTCAGCAGGTCGATCACGTTGTCCCGTTCGAGGGTGTCGCTCATTTTTTCTGTCTCCGAAAATGTCGCCGGATTATACAAGGTTCCCTCCGGGTCATCCAATGCGCCATCGCGATGAGTGCCCTCGACCTCGGCCGCGCCTTCCTGCCCTTCGCCAATCGCGGCGTGAACCCGGAGACGGGCGCGCCAGAATACGCCGTGCGCCATGCCAAGCGAATCAACTCCCTGATGATGACCTGCGGCATGTACGATGTCTCCGGCGGCTTCGCCTACCGGGTCGGCCTGCCGGGCAAGAGCGGGGTGGGCGGCGGCATCGCCTGCGTCCTGCCGCGCCACCTGGCGGCCGGCGTCTGGTCGCCCGAACTAGACAAAACCGGCAGTTCGCTTGCGGGCACGGCCGCCCTGGCGCTATTCACGACCCGGACCGGGCTATCGGTCTTCTGAGCGGCGAGTCGAACGAAGAGACGAAATCCACCATGAAGATTTCCGACTACAAGGCGCTGACCTTCGACTGCTACGGCACTCTGATCGACTGGGAGACCGGGATCGCGGACGA
>CAUZWC010000120.1:0-8895 GCA_963583595.1 Alphaproteobacteria bacterium
AAATTGGGCACGAAGTCGATGCCCTTGATCGCCATGATATCGTCGCAGATCGCCTTTACCTCGGGACTGGCGTCCTAATAGGCGACGGGCGTCGCAGTTGTGCTTTCCATTTCGGGAATCTACGCCCCCTCCGGCAAGCTATCCGTTGCTGCCACACGGAAAAGGGCGGAGCCTTGCGGCCCCGCCCTCGATTCGTTCCGCGCCGCCAGGGACAGCCTAATACATATGCTGGCCGCCGTTGATCGACAGTGTCGAGCCGGTGATGAAATCCGCCTGATCGCCGACCAGGAAGAGCACCCCGCGGGCAATATCCTCGGCCCGACCCAGACGCCCGACCGGAATGCGCGCGATGATCTTCTCGAGCACATTATCGGGCACGGCCCGCACCATGTCGGTATCGACATAACCGGGTGCGACGGCATTGACCGTGACATTCTTGGCCGCGCCTTCCTGGGCCAGGACCTTGGCGAAGCCATGGATGCCGGATTTCGCAGCGACGTAGTTGACCTGGCCGTATTGGCCCGCCTGACCGTTGATCGACCCGATATTGACGATCCGGCCGAAGCTACACTCGCGCATCGTTTCGATGACGCAATGGCAGAGGTTGAAGCAGGAGGACAGGTTGGTGTCGATCACCGCCTGCCAGTCCTCGGCGCTCATCCGGTGCATGGTGCTGTCGCGCGTGATGCCGGCATTGTTGACCAGAATCTCGACAAGGCTGCCCAAATCCGTCGCGATCTTTTCGACCCCAGCCTTGCAGGTCGCGAAGTCGGAAACATCGAACTTGTAGACCGGGATTGCCGTCTCGTCCTTGAAGCGCGCCGCCGCCTCGTCGTTGCCGCCGTAATTGGCGGCGACGTCGTAGCCCGCCTGTTTAAGCGCAATCGAGATGGCCTTGCCCATACCCCGGGTTCCGCCCGTAACCACTGCAACTCTACCCATGACTATGTACTCCCAGAAGAATCCGTGAGCGTTGCCCAGTCGTGGCCGGTCAATCGCGCGCGAGGCACATGGCAATGCCCATGCCGCCGCCGATGCACAGGGTGGCCAGGCCTTTCTTGGCGTCGCGCTTGGCCATCTCGTGCAACAAGGTGACAAGGATGCGTGCGCCCGAGGCGCCGATCGGATGGCCGAGCGCGATCGCCCCGCCGTTCACGTTCACCTTGTCAGTGTCCCAGCCGAGGTCCTTGTTCACCGCGCAGGCCTGCGCGGCGAAGGCTTCGTTCGCCTCGATCAAATCAAGGTCGTCCTTGGTCCAGCCAGCCTTTTCGAGAACCATGCGGCTGGCCGGAATCGGGCCCGTTCCCATGATAGCCGGATCGACGCCCGCGGTGGCCCAGGAAACGACGCGCGCCAGCGGTTCGATCTTGCGCCGGGCGGCCTCATCCGCGCTCATCAGCACCACCGCAGCTGCGCCGTCATTGATGCCCGAGGCATTGCCGGCCGTGACCGTGCCGTCCTTGACGAAGGCCGAGCGCAGCTTCTGCAGGGCCTCGATCGTCGTGCCGTGGCGCGGATGCTCGTCGGTGTCGATCACCGTCTCACCCTTGCGCGTCTTGATCGTGACCGGGACGATCTCGTCCTTGAACCGGCCGGCGGTCTGGGCCGCTTCCGCCTTCTGCTGCGAGGCCGCCGCGAAGGCGTCCTGCTGCTCGCGCGTGATCTGGAACTTTTCGGCCACGTTCTCGGCCGTGTTGCCCATGTGATAGCCGTTGAAGGCATCCCACAGCCCATCGCGGATCATCGTATCGATAAAGGTGACATCGCCCATCTTATGACCGTCGCGCAGATAAGCGGCATGGGGCGCCTGGCTCATGCTTTCCTGGCCGCCGGCGACGACGATTTGGCTGTCGCCCAGTTTCACTGCCTGATGGCCGAGGGCGACGGTGCGCAGGCCGGAGCCGCAAAGCTGATTGACCAGATAGGCTGTCTTCTCGACCGGAATGCCCGCGCCGATCGCGGCCTGGCGGGCCGCGTTCTGGCCGGTCGCCGCGGTCAGGATCTGGCCCAGGACGACTTCCGAGACTTCGCCCGGCTCGATCCCGGCGCGACGCAGGGATTCCGCGATCGCGACCTGGCCGAGATAGGAGGCCGGGACGCTGCTGAGTCCTCCTGCGAAGGCTCCGACCGGGGTCCGTGCGGCGCCTGCAATGACGACATCTGTCATGGGATCAATCCTTCCAACGAATTTCTTGCTCTAAACCAATTATGGGATGCACGCGGGCACGAGACGAATCTTTCTCCGATTTCCGCCCGGCGCGACAATGCTGCACTTGCGAAGAGAGTTCGCGGCTTTAATTGGGACCAATATCTTCGCCGCGCTTTGTCCGCTTCGGAGAATATTGCACTGCAGCATAAAACTCAAAAACCCTCGATCCAGCGGGCCAGAGGTCCCCAGACGCTGCGGCGCGCGCGCCGGCCCACGATCATCCCGATATGGCCCAGGGCCGGACGGCGCAGGACCGCCTTGGGCAAAGCCTCCGCCAGGGCCAGCGCCGAAGCCGGCGGGACGATGCGGTCCTGGGCGGGGACGACGACCATGGCGGGGAGGCGCAGCGCGTTCGGGTCGATCACCAATCCGGCGACGGTCCAATCGCCACGGGCGGGTCGATTCTCGCCGTACCAACCCAGGATACAGTCCCGGGCGACCAGCGTGGGCAATGCCACACCGTCGTTCAACCAGTCCTCCAATGCGACGAAACGCGCGGCCTCGGGCGAAGCCGGATCGAGGGCCGAGAAAGCCATGAACTTGCGCAAGACGAGCTGAGGATCGAGAGCCGCGAAGAGGGACTGAAGCAGATCCACCGGCACCGTCCCGAGATCCTCGAAACACGGCCAGACCGGCTCGAAGGCGGTGGCCAGGGCCTGGGCCTGGCTCGCCGCCTCGACGTGAAAGTCCCAGGGCGTGGCAAGCAGGGCGAGCCCCGCGAAAGCATCCGGTCGGAGGGCGGCCAGGGCGAGGGCGAGATTGCCGCCCATACAATAGCCGAGCAGGACCGGCGCCTCCCCGCTGCGCGCCAACACCGCGTCGAGCGCCCCCCCGAGTCGCCGGACGATATAGTCGTCGAGGGCAAAGCCCGCCTCCGCCGGGCCGGGTGTGCCCCAGTCGATCAGATAGGGCCGCAGCCCGCGAGCGGCGAGATAGCGCATGAGGCTGCTATCCGCATCGAGATCGAGCACGTAATGACGATTTACCAGGGACGGCACGACCAGAATCGAGCGCCCAACGCCGGCATCCGCGCCGGCGCCGAAATCGAGAAGCCGGCTCGCCCCGTCCTCCCAGACGGTGGGCGGGTCGACCAGATCGCGGCGGTAGGGGTGGGTGCGGTAGGTTTCCAACCCGACCAGGAAACGATCGGCGCGACCGCGCAATTCGCGCGTCAGGGCCTCGGCAAAAGCGTCAGTGGGGACGGCGGCGAGATCGGCGCGCAGGACTTCCACCCGCTTTGCCAGATTTGACGACCCCAGATCCGGCGGAAATAGAATCGAACCGCTTCTCAAGTTCGGCAATGCGGCGAGCGAGCTGGTCCAGACCGCCGTCGCCGCCGCCAGGTGATAGGGCAGAGGCCGGGGCGACGCCATCCGATGGGGCGCCGTCGCCCGGGCCGCGCTTCCGGGTTCCGCCGGGCCGCTTTTCGGGGCCTTGGTCTGGGCGCTCGCTCCCGGCATGGCCGGTCGGGTCCTTCCTGACGGCGGTCGGATTGGCCGCGAAGACGGCGCCGGCCTGGGTGAAGAGGGTCGCGAAATTATGCGCGGCGGCGTCGTCCTGGGCCAGGGCCGTCAGGTATTCCTGCCACAGATCGGCATAGCGGCGGGCAAGCTCCGCAAGGTCCGGCGGCTCCGACATGAACGGCACTATAGACCAAGGCGAGCGGTGTCGCGCCCGGGTGCAGCGCGAAAAAACGTCTTGCGCGTTGCAACACGTTCGACCGATGCTAGTTCAATCGCTTGGCGATTTATCATCACTCACCAGCGGAGTGGGCTGGCCCATGGCACGCAAACCGCCGTCGGAAGACGGCGTCATCACGATCAAGAAATACGCCAATCGCCGCCTCTACAACACGGCGACCAGCAGTTACGTCACCCTCGACGGCCTGTGTCAGATGGTGAAAGGCGGGTTGGATTTCGTCGTCTACGACGCCAAGACAGGCGATGACATCACCCGCTCGGTCCTCACCCAGATCATCGTCGAGGAGGAGAACAAGGGTACCAACCTGCTGCCCATCGGCTTCCTGCGCCAGCTTATCCAGTTCTATGGCGATAGCCTCCAGGGCCTGCTGCCCCGCTATCTCGAGCAGAGCATGAGCGCCTTCATCCACAATCAAGAGCAGATGCGCGACTACGTCCAGAACGCCTTTGGCGGCATGTTCGCCTTCAACCCCGTCGAGGAGATGGGGCGCCAGAACATGGCGGTGATGGAGAAAGCCATGCGCATGTTCACCGCCGAGAGCGGCGAAGGCACAGACGAGGTTCAACAGCCCAAACCCGCCCCACGGACCCCCGGCAAAGAGGCCAAGCCGCCATCGGCCGATCCCGAGAGCCGGTTGGACGACATGCAGCGCGCCCTCGACGCGCTGCAAAAGCAACTGCGGGACATGAACGCCGCGAAGGGCGAGTGACGACACCGTCCGGCTCTCGCGCCCGCCGCATCGCGGCCCTCTGTCTTTCGGTCTTTCTTTTCGTCACGGCGCGAACGCCGGCCGTCGAAGGCGCGGAGGATATAGACCCGGCTGCCGCCCATCAGACGGCTTTGACTCTGACCCTGTTTGCCCAGATCTGCGCCGAGAAAATCGGCCGCCCCTACGAAGCGCAGGCCGCGTTGGAAGCGCTGCCCGTGACGCTCGCGAGTATCGCAGGCAAGGATTTGCCCTTCCTGCCTGTCGAACCCGGCGCGACCGTCAAGGCCTGGGGCGTCGCCTCGCCCACCGGCCCCGTATTGATCGCCCTGATCGGGAACTATCGTTGCGTCGTCCAGGCGGAGCCGGTCGATGGCCCGCGCACGCGCGAAATGCTGGGCACAATCGTTCGCGGCATGGAAGAATCTGCCGCACCCCTTACGCTCGAACAGCATGAGCTGCGCAATGTGGCGATGGACGAGCAAGAAGCCGTCCAGGAATACTGGATGCTCGGCGGCCATGAGGATGGGGTGAAGCTCGTGTTCATCGCGCTCGGCCCGAGCGAAACGACGGCCATGGACGAGCGCTGGATCCGCCTGACCGCTTCGCTCGCCGAATAGCCGCCCCGACGCTTCCGGAGCGCTTACCCGAACGAGAAACGGGCGGAGCCTCGCGGCCCCGCCCGTCGTCTTTGACCCAAGTCGGGTTGGTCAGGCCGCTTCCTTGATCGATTCCGTCAGGGTGTCGACGATCTGGTCGATCTGGCCCTTGGAGACGATCAGGGGCGGGCTCATGGCCAGGATGTCGGCCGTGTAGCGGACCAGCACGCCCTTGTCGTAGCACTTGGTAAAGATGTCGTAGCCGCGCGTGCCCGGCGCATCCTTGCGCGGCTCGAACTGCACCGCGCCCATGATGCCGAAGTCGCGCACATCCACCACCGGGCCGAGATCGGCCATCGAATGCATGGCGTCCTGCCAATAGGACTCCAGCTCGGCCGCGCGCTCGAACAGCCCCTCGCTCTGATAGACGTCCAGGGTGGCGAGGCCGGCCGCCGCGGCCAGCGGATGGGCCGAATAGGTGTAGCCGTGGGTCAGTTCGACCGCATAGGGGTTGTCGCCCTGCATGAAGGCGTCATGGATGAACTTGCGGCAGAACACCGCACCCATCGGCACCGTCGCGTTGCTCAAGCCCTTGGCCGTGGTCATCAGGTCGGGCACGACGCCGAAGCGGTCGCCCGCGAAGGGCCTGCCCAGACGACCGAAGCCGGTGATGACCTCGTCGAAGATCAGCAGCAAACCGTGCTTGTCGCAGATCGCGCGCAGGCGTTCGAGATAGCCCTTGGGCGGCACCAGCACGCCGGCCGAACCGGCCACCGGCTCGACAATCACCGCGGCGATAGTCGAGGCGTCGTGCAAAGCCACTATCTCCTCTAGCTCGTCAGCCAGATGCGCGCCCCATTCGGGCTGGCCGCGGCTGAACGCCATCTTGTCGATATTGTAGGTATGGGGCAGATGATCGACCCCGCCCAACAACCCGCCATAGAGCTTGCGGTTGGGCGACATGCCGCCGACCGAGATGCCGCCGAAGCCGACCCCGTGATAGCCGCGCGAGCGGCCGATCAGGCGGGTGCGCTGCCCGTCGCCCTTCATCCGGTGATAGGCCAGAGCGATCTTGAGCGCGGTGTCGACCGATTCGGAGCCCGAATTGGTGAAGAAGACATGGTCGAGATCGCCGGGCGCGATGCGCGCCAGGCGGGCGGCCAGTTCGAAGGGCGCGGGATGGCCCATCTGGAAGGACGGCGCGTATTCCATGCGCGCCACCTGCTCCTGCACCGCGCGCACGATCGGCTCGCGGCAATGGCCGGCATTGACGCACCAGAGGCCTGCCGTGCCGTCCAGCACCTTGCGGCCGTCCTGGGTGGTGTAATGCATGTCCTTGGCCTCAACCAGAAGCCGGGGCGAGGCCTTGAACTGGCGATTCGCCGTGAACGGCATCCAAAAAGCCGACAAGTCGTTGGGCATGCGGTCGTAAACGGAGTCGGGTGCGCTCGCCATGGCAATTCTCCCTCAAATATGGGCGGGAAACGCGAAATTCGGGGCAGCTTATCACCTGTCGGGGGACGGGCAAATGCGCCCGTGCTACGGCGGATAGGCGCGACAAGCCGCTTGGGCAAGACAGTTTTGGTAAATAAAAATAGTTAATTTCTACAACATTCAAGAAGATCTAGCGTCTGGTATGATTCATTATTACTTAAACTATCAGAGTGCTATATGCGGAAAGATAATATTGTAGAAACTTTTTATTAAAGACACGTAGAATAGATCGCCATGTCGAGCACATCCGCAATTCGTTTTCCCGGACCCCACACGCCTCGAGCGATGCGCCCGACGGCCGCCGTCGAAGCCGTTGCCCCCACGGGGTCGAAGGATAGTTTCGCACCCCAGCGGGAATCCGGCACGGCAAGAACCGAACGGCGCAACCTGCCGGCCGTCATCGCCGCGCCGCGGATGGAAGGCACGGCGATGCGCCCGGCCAGCGTGTCCCTGCCCTATCTGGCCCAGCATATCGCCCAGGAGATCCTGGGTCTGTCGCTAATGCCCCTCGATCTGCGCTTTCACGACCATCCGGGCTTCGATGCCGATGCCGCCATGCAGGCGGCGGAGCCGGCCTTGCCCGTCCAGCGCCCCGCCTGGGCCTGAAGTCCATGCCCCGATAGCCGCAGTCTGATAGACTAGCCGTCCTATTGGAGGCTGGCGGTGAGGGCACGGACATGACCGAAGACAACAAGACGGGCAAGCCGCCCGCCACCGATCAGCGGGCCATGAACCAGCCGCGCTACACCGGCATTCCGACCTTCATGCGCGCGCCCTATTGCCCGGACCCGGCGGAACTGGATATCGCCATCGTCGGCGTGCCCTATGACGGCGGCGTGACCAACCGGAGCGGCGCGCGCCACGGGCCGCGCGAGATCCGCAACAGCTCCAGCCTCATGCGGGCGATCCACCATGTCAGCCGGATCAACCCCTTCGATCTCTGCCGGGTCGGCGATCTGGGCGATATCGAACTGCCCCATCTGTTCGATATCGCGGCGACGGTGGACGACATCGCCGCCTTCTACGCCGACCTGCACGCCGCCGGCGCCGCACCCTTGAGCGCCGGTGGCGATCACGCCATCACCTATCCGATCTTCAAGGGCATCGCCGCGCACCGGCCCGTCGGCATGGTCCATATCGACGCCCATACCGATACCTGGGACGAATTCCTGGGCTGCAAATTCATGCATGGCACGCCCTTCCGCCGGGCCGTGGAGGATGGCTTGCTCGATCCCAAGCGCACCATCCAGATCGGCATCCGAGGCGCCCAGAACACCGAAGAGGGCTGGCGCTTCTCTCTCGAAAGCGGCATGCGCGTGGTCTGGATGGAGGAGTTCACCGAGATGGGGGTCGAGGCGGTGATCGACGAGGCCCGCCGGGTGGTCGGCGACGGCCCGACCTATGTCTCCTTCGATGTCGACGGCTTGGACCCAGTCTTCGCGCCGGGCACGGGGACACCGGAAGTCGGCGGATTGACGACCATCGAGGCCCAGCGCCTGATCCGCGGGTTGCGCGGCCTGGACATCGTGGGCGGCGACGTGGTCGAGGTCTCGCCGCCCTTCGATCCCAGCGGCAACACGGCCCTGGTCGGCGCCACCATGCTATACGAAATCCTCTGCATCCTGGCCGAAGCGGTCGCCAAGAGGCGCGCGCGCAAGGCCTAGTGACGGCTCGGGCCAGTTGCTATCGTCCCGGGCCTTCCGAATTCGCGACCCAGAAAGCGAATCGCAACCGAAAAATAAAAACGGACGATCCACCATGGCCGACACCGTCAAATCCCTTCTTCGCGCGCCCGCCGATGCCCCGGCAATCCTGGCCCCGGACAGCCCGGCGCTGAGTCACAGGGCGCTGCGCGCCCATGTCGAGCGCACCGTCGCGCGGCTCAACGAATTGGGGATCGGACACAACGACCGGGTCGCCATCGTGCTGCCCAACGGCCCGGAGATGGCCAGCGCCTTCGTCGCCATCGCCGCTGGGGCGACCACTGCACCGCTCAATCCCGCCTATCGTGACGAGGAATTCGAGTTCTACCTTTCCGATCTGGGCGCCAAGGCTCTGGTGCTGGAAGCCGGCGCCGATTCGCCCGCCATCGCGGTGGCCGAACGCCTGGGCGTTCCGATCCTGCGCCTCGAAGCGCGGCGCGATGAAGGCGCTGGCCTGTTCGATCTTCTGGGCGATGCCGGCGG
>CAUZWC010000121.1:0-8885 GCA_963583595.1 Alphaproteobacteria bacterium
CGCCGCCGCCGATACGCCCGCGAAGATGGTCGCCCTGGGGGTGGACGGGGTGTGCGAGCGGATCAAGACGATCGGCCTGTTCAATGCCAAGGCCAAGAATGTCGTCGCCTTGAGCGAGGCGCTGATCCGCGACCATGGCGGGGAGGTGCCGGCCGACCGCGCCGCGCTCATCAAGCTGCCGGGGGTCGGGCGCAAGACGGTGGATGTGGTGATGAACGAGGCCTTCGGCGAGCCGACCATCGCCGTCGACACCCATGTCTTTCGAGTTTCCAACCGGACGGGCCTGGCGCCGGGCAAGACCGCCGAGGCGGTGGCGGATAAATTGATCAAGCGGGTGCCCGCGCGCTGGAAGGGCGGCGCCCATCACTGGCTGATCCTGCACGGGCGCTATACCTGCAAGGCGCGCAAGCCCGAATGCACAGCCTGTTCCGTGGCCGATCTCTGCGATTACAAGGCCAAGACGCAGGCCTAGAGCCCGGCCTTGCCTAGGTCGCCTCTTCGGGAATCAAGCCCGCCGCGCGTCAGGCTCCTTGGGGAACCCGGCGCAGCAGGGACCGCAGGCAGGGCATCGGGTCCGGGGCGGCGCTGCCGCCCTCGCGGGCCTCGAAATAGGTCACATGCGGCCGGCTCGGATCGGTGTCGGTATAGAGGAACAGGTCGAGGACGCAGACCGCATTGGCGTATTGCCAGACCTGGGCCGGGCCGTCGCGCCGGGTCTGGCGCGGCTCGCCGAACAGAGCATTGATGTCTTCGGCAGGCAGGCCGAAGAGCTTGGTGGCATCCTTGAAATCGCTGCCCGGCATGCTGATTGCGGGACCCTGGGCGACCGCCGGATCGCGCGCATGTTCGGTGCATGCCGCGAGGCCGAGGAGAGCGAGGCAGAGTGCGGCGGCGCGGATCATGACGTGGCCTTGGGCCGGCGCGGCGCGGGCGAGAAGGGCAAGCTGGAACGGCTGGAGACGGCCTTGAGATTGGGGTCCTGGTCCAGTTCCTGGACATCGCCCGAAATCAGGCCGCCCGGCTGAATCTCGATCATGCCGTAGCGAATTTTGCCCCGGACGATCCCCGTGTTGCGAATGATCAGGCGGTTGCGGACAGTCATATCGCCCTCGAACAGGCCCGCGATCTCCGCCGTCTCGATCTCGGCCGCGCCCTTGTAGGCGCCGCCGTCGGAAATTTCGATCTCCCGGCAATCGGCCAGATTGGCGTTGACCTCGCCCTCGACGATCAGGTGATCGCAGGCGCTGATCTCGCCGTTCAGGGCGATGTCGCGGCCGACCACCAGCTTCTTGCCCTCGCCCTGCAGGGGCGCGGGCCGCGGTTCGGCCGCGCGGCGTACGATGGCGGGAACCTCGGGCGCGCTCCGCCCGGGCTCGGCCGGCGGCACGCGCGCGCCATGGGCGACCGGCGTGTTGTCCTTGAACTTCAGCGGGGGTTCCTTCGCGCCGGTGCCCTCGGCCGTGCTCGCCCGTTTGCTCGCCTCACCTGCCCGTTTTTTGCGGAACATCCGCCTCTCCTTCGCCCCGAACCATGCTGCCCTTTACCCCGTCGTGCGGCCTCCCGAATCGGCGCCCGGATCATTTTTGGCCCCGATATCGCCGCGCTTCAGAGCGCGCTGCCGCGCCACTTCGAACACATGAACCATGAAGGCCGTGGCGACCACCGGCGTCAGCAGCCCTGCTACCGGCACACTGGCGAGCCCTGCAATAAGCAGGCCGGCGACGAAGAACCGGCCTCGTCCGCGGCGCCACACGATCCGCGCTCCTGCCCGGTCGAGACGGCGCAGGGACACCAGCTCAAAATATTCCCTGCTCAGAAGATAGCCATTCAACCCATAGAAAACAAAAAGATTAAGGAGTGGAATGAAATAGAGAGGCAGGGCCAGGAGGTTGAGGACAAGCACCAATCCGGTAAAGCGCAGCGCGAGCACGACGGCCTCGGCGATCGGCTGCTCCCGGGCCGGCGGCAGGCCGGGGTAATGGCGGTCTTCTACGGCGTCGGCCACGCTCTCCAGGAAGAAGCTGGAGGCCAGGCCGACCATGGCCGGGGTCAGCAGGATAACCAGGATCGTCGCGCCCAATCCGGCGACCAGATCGGCCAGCCATTCCAGGGTGCCGTCCTCGAAGAAGGTGACCCAGTTGAGGGCCTCCCAGGCGAGCAGGACGAGAACGGTCAGGCTGGCGATGGTGATGGCGACGCTCAGCCAGACGATGCGGCGGACCCGTGGATCGTTGAGCTGGGCGAGGCCCAGGAGGGCTTGCTGGATCATGGGCGCGGCACGCTGCGTTGGGGGACGGCCATCATCCTTCGGTGATACCCGACCCGTTCGCGCCCGACAAGCGCTCGCCATGGGTGGGGGACCGGTTGCCGCGTCCTGGCCCGCCGCTATACTGCGCCGCGTCCGGCCTTCCGCCGGGCCGTGCGGTGGGCAAGAAAGGCAGATGCATGGCAAAGGCTTCGCTCGACGTCGCGGGAATCGGCAATGCGATCGTCGATGTTCTGGCCCATGCCGAGGACGGTTTTCTGGAAAGCCATGGCCTCGCCAAGGGCGCCATGACCCTGGTCGATGCCGAGGCCGCCGAGACGCTCTACGCAGCCATGGGCCCGGGGGTCGAGATGTCCGGCGGTTCGGCCGCCAATACCTTGGCGGGCCTGGCCTCCCTGGGCGGGCGTGGCGCCTTCATCGGCAAGGTGCGCGACGATCAGCTGGGCGCCGTCTTCGCCCATGACATCCGCGCCGCCGGGACCCGTTTCGAGACCGCCTTCGCATCCGACGGGCCGCCCACCGCCCGCTGCCTCGTGCTCGTGACGCCGGATGCCCAGCGGACCATGCAGACATTTCTGGGTGCGGCCGTCGATCTGGGGCCGGAGGATGTCGATCCGGCCGTGATCGAAAGCGCCGAGGTCACCTATCTGGAAGGCTATCTTTGGGACCCGGCGCGCGCGAAGCAGGCCTTTCTGAAGGCGGCCGAAATCGCCCATGGCGCGGGCCGGCGTGTGGCGCTGAGCCTGTCAGATCCGTTCTGCGTCGAGCGTCACCGGGCCGAGTTCCGCGATCTGGTCGAAAACCATGTCGATATTCTCTTCGCCAACGAGGTCGAGATCGCCGCGCTCTACGAGACGGACGATTTCGACGGCGCCCTGGCTGCGGTGCGCAGGCGTTGCGAACTGGCCGCGCTGACCCGGAGCGAGAAGGGCTCCGTCGTCGTCGCGGGACAGGAGACGTATATCGTTCCGGCCGCGCCCGTCGACCGGGTCGTGGACACCACCGGGGCGGGCGATCTCTACGCTGCCGGCTTCCTCTACGGCGCGGTGCGTGATTTCACCCCGGTCGGATGCGCGCGCCTCGGCGGGCTGGCTGCAGCCGAAGCGATCTCCCATCTCGGCGCCCGGCCAGGCTCCTCGCTCGCCGGTCTCGTCGGCGCCGCGCGCCGCTCGGCCTGATCGCCCATGGCCGCCCCCGACAAGGCAGGGCGGGACGCGGCCGGCCGCATAACGGGTGACCGGGCAACGGGCGATCGGGCAACGAGTGACCGAGGTTGGGCCCAGGGCTTCGCGATCTATTGCCGGCCGCGCGTCGTCGGCATGACCTTTCTCGGCTTCTCGGCCGGCTTACCCTTTCTGCTCGTCTTCTCGACCCTCTCCTTCTGGCTTGCCGAATCGGGGCTGGAGCCCAGCACCATCACTTTCTTCAGCTGGATCGGCCTGACCTATTCGATCAAGTTCTTCTGGGCGCCCGTGCTCGACCATGTCCGCCTGCCCCTGCTCGGTGCACGACTGGGGCGGCGGCGCAGCTGGATGCTGGTCGGCATGACCGGCGTCGCCATCGGCCTGGTCGCCCTCGCCCATATCGATCCGCGGGAAAGCCTCGGCCTGGTCGCCGCCGCCGCCCTGCTCGTCGCCTTCTCCAGCGCGACCCAGGATGTCGCGATCGACGCCTACCGGATCGAGGCGGTCGAGCGCGACCTGCAGGGCGCGATGGCCGCGACCTATCAGCTCGGCTACCGCATGGCCCTCTTGGCGGCGGGCGCCGGCGCCCTCGCCCTGGCCGAATTCTACGACTGGCGTACGGCCTATCTGGTGATGGCGGGGCTGAGCCTGGTGGGCACCGTCACGGCCCTGGTAATCCGCGAGCCGGAAAGCTCGGCCACGGCGCCCTCCTACCGGGCGGAGCCCAGCGTCCAGGCCTTCCTCGCGCGCAGCCCCGGCATGGGCGAAAAATCGCGCGCGATTGCGGCCTGGTTCCTCGGCGCGGTGGTGGCGCCCCTGGCCGATTTTTTGCGCCGCTACGGCATGCTGGCCATCGCCATCCTGCTCTTCGTCGGCGTCTTCCGGATCAGCGATGTGATGATGGGGTCGATCGCCAGCAAGTTCTATTTTGACCTTAGCTTCACCAAGATCCAGGTGGCGACGGTGGTCAAGGGCTTCGGCATCTTCGCTACGATCCTGGGCGCCTTCCTCGGCGGCTTCGCGATCGCGCGGTTCGGGCTGATGCGCCCCCTCGTCCTTGCCGCCACGATGATTGCCGCGACCAATCTGTGCTTCGCCGCCTTGGCCCTGTTCGGCCACGATATCGGCATGCTCTATGCCGCGATCGGGGCGGATAACCTGACAGGGGGTTATGCTGGCTCGGTTTTCATCGCCTATCTCTCGAGTCTGACCAGCGCGACCTACACGGCCACGCAATATGCCCTCTTCAGCTCGCTCATGACCCTGCCGGGCAAGTTCCTCGGCGGCTGGTCGGGCACGATCGCCGAGGGCCTGGGCCTGGCCGTCGATCCGGCCACCGGTGGGGTGCTCAACCCGGCCGCCTATGCGAATTTCTTCGTTTTCGTGGCGGCCGCCGGAATCCCCTCTATCGCCCTCGCGCTGTATCTGGCGCGGCGGGCCGCGCGCGAGTCGCGCAAAGGCCAAGCGGCCCCCGCTTAGGCCCGGATGGCGGGGTTGACCGGCCTTGGTCGCCGCCCCATGCTCGCGCTTCGTAAACGCTGGTTTCAGACGTTTTTGGACGGAGTAAACGATGCTTGTTGGTGTGCCGAAGGAGATCAAGACCCACGAATACCGGGTCGGCCTGGTCCCTTCCAGCGTGCGGGAGCTCGTCCATCACGGCCATGACGTGATGATCGAAATGAATGCCGGGAACGGCATCGGCCTGACCGACGAGGACTATCAGGCGGCCGGCGCGCGCCTCGCGCCCGATGCCACGACGGTCTTCGGCGAGGCCGACATGGTGATCAAGGTGAAGGAGCCCCTGCCGGTCGAAATCGCCATGCTGCGCGAAGGGCAAGTTCTATTCACCTATCTTCACCTGGCCGCGGACAAGGAACTGACCCAGGGCATGGTCGAGTCCGGCTGCACCGGCATCGCCTATGAGACGGTGACCGGGCAATTCGGCGGCTTGCCCCTGCTTGCCCCGATGAGCGAGGTCGCCGGGCGGATGTCGGTCCAGGCCGGCGCGCGCTGTCTTGAAAAGGAGGCCGGCGGCCGCGGCGTGTTGCTGGGCGGCGTGGCTGGCGTCCAGGCGGCCGATGTTTTGATCCTCGGCGGCGGTGTGGCCGGCACGAACGCGGCGCGCATGGCCATGGGGTTGGAAGCGCGTGTCACGGTGATCGACAAATCCCTGCGCCGCCTCGCCGAACTTGACACCCAGTTCGGCTCTACCCTGAACACGGTCTTCGCCACGGTCGACGCGATCGAAAAGCATGTCCTGAATTCCGATCTGGTGATCGGCGCGGTCCTGGTGCCTGGCGCTGCCGCGCCCAAGCTGGTGACGCGGGAGATGGTCAAGGAGATGCGCAACGGCGCGGTGCTGGTCGATATCTCGATCGACCAGGGCGGCTGTTTCGAAACCAGCAAGCCGACCACCCATGACAAGCCGACCTATGTCGTCGACGGGGTGGTGCATTACTGCGTGGCGAATATGCCGGGCGGCGTGGCCCGCACCTCGACCTTCGCCCTCAACAACGCGACCCTGCCTTTCACCCTCACCCTGGCCGAGAAGGGCTGGCGCCAGGCCCTGACCGACGACGCCCATCTGCGCCATGGCCTCAATGTCCATGCCGGGCAGGTGACCCATGAAGCGGTCGCGCATGACCTCGGCTACGATCTCGTGACGGCCGAGGCGGTGCTCGGCCTCTAGCGCCGGGATCGCAGCGGGGTGGCGGCGCTGCTATCGATTGTCGCGGGCGATATCACGCGGATCGAGACCGACGCGATCGTGAACGCCGCCAATGAAAGCTTGCTGGGTGGTGGCGGGGTGGACGGCGGCCAGGAAGTCCGGGTCGCGCAGCACTGATTCGACGGATCGTCCGGCAAGCTCCGGGCCGAACAGGTCACGGGTCTGGCGGTTCGAATCGACGATCGCCAGGTTCTTGTTCAGCAGGAGCACCGGGATCGGCAGGCTGTCCAGCACCTGCTCGCTGCGCTCCAGCAGCCGGCTCAGTTCCTCGCTGCGCTGGTTCCACGCGCGCCGTACCCGAGAGACGGCTGGTCCCAGCCCGCTGGCCGTGGCGCCCGGTCCCCCCAGCGCGCCCGGGGTCGGTGGCGATTGTGGCCAGGATCGCCTGGCCCGGAGACAGGATCCCGAGCACGGCCAGCAGGGCGAAGACCAGGGCCCCGGGCGCCGCCGCCAGGGCCGTCGTCGCCAGCAGGTTGGTACCGGGAACCCGTATTGTCATCGGGCCGCCCTCGGCCCGGCCCGGGACGGGCAAGCCAGGACAGCGCCGGCCGAGGCATCAGAGGCCCAGGCGCGGCTGACCCTGGGCGATGGCGTCATGGGCAGCGAAGGCCGCCATCTCGACAAGCTGGCCGGCCGAGGCGCCCATCGGCGCGATCTGCACCGGCTTGGACAGGCCTAGCAGAAGCGGACCGATGACGGTGCCGCCGCCCAGCTTCTGCAACAGGGTTGCCGAGATATTGGCGCTATGCAGGGCGGGCATGACGAGTACGTTGGCCGGACCTGACAGCTTGCAGAAGGGATAGACCTTCTGCATCAATTCGTAATCCAGGGCGACATCCGCCTGCATCTCGCCGTCGATTTCGAAATCCGGATTGCGACTGCGCAGCATGGCGACGCCGTCGCGCACGCGTTGCGCCGTCTCCAGCATCGGGTTGCCGAAATTGGAGAAGGACAGCAGGGCGACCCGCGGCTCGTGGCCGAACTGGCGCGCCTTGGCCGCCGTCTGTATCGCGATATCCGCCAGCTCGACCGAGGTCGGCCGTTCATGGACTGAGGTATCGGCGATGAAGATGGTCCGCCCGCGCGCGATCACGATCATCACGCCGAAGACCCGCTCGCCCGGATTGGGGGCGAGCACACGGCGAACCTCTTCATGGCAGACCGAGAAGCTGCGCGTGACGCCGGTGACCATGGCATCGGCATCGCCGGTCGCGACCATGCAGGCGCCGAAGACGTTGCGGTCCTGGTTCACCATGCGCTGGCAGTCGCGGAACAGGAAACCCTTGCGCTGCAGGCGCTCGTAGACGAGTTCGGTATAACGCTGGTTGTTCGAGGACAGCCGGGCATTGTGGATTTCCAACCCGTCGCCCCGGGTCAGGCCGATGCTCTTCATCGTCTCTTGGATGCGCGCTTCCCGGCCGATCAGAATCGGTTCGCCGTAGCCGGCGTTGCGGAAGGCGACGGCGGCGCGGATCACCCGCTCCTCCTCGCCCTCAGCGAAGACCACGCGCTTGGGCTCGTTGCGCACCCGTTCGAGAATGAGTTGCAGCTGATCGGCGGTCGGGTCGAGCCGCGCGCTGAGCGATTGGCGATAGGCCGCCATGTCTATGACCGGCTTGCGCGCCACCCCGGAATCCATCGCCGCCTTGGCGACGGCCGGGGGAATCGCCTCGATCAGGCGCGGATCGAAGGGCGCCGGGATGATGTATTCCGGGCCGTAGCGCAGGCGCCGTCCGCTATAGGCCGCATCGACCTCGTCCGGCACGTCCTCGCGCGCCAGGGCGGCCAGGGCATGGGCTGCGGCGATCTTCATCTCCTCGTTGATGGTCGAGGCGCGGACGTCCAGCGCGCCGCGGAAGATATAGGGAAAGCCCAGCACGTTGTTGACCTGGTTGGGATAGTCCGAGCGCCCGGTGGCGATGATGGCGTCGCCGCGCACTTCCTTCACCGCCTCGGGCTGGATCTCGGGATCGGGATTGGCCATGGCAAAGATGATCGGCTTGGCCGCCATCGAGGCGACCATCTGCTTGGACACGGAATTCTTTGCCGCAAGACCGAAGAAGACGTCGGCGCCTTCCATGGCGTCCTCCAGGCTGCGCGCCTTGGTCCTTATCGCATGGGCCGATTTCCACTGATTCATGTGATCCTCGCGGCCCTGATAGATGACCCCCTGGCGATCGACCACGGTGACATTCTCATGGGGCATGCCCATGGATTTCAGCAGCGAGATGCAGGCCAGCGAGGCGGCGCCGGCGCCCAGGGTCACCAGTTTGGTCTCCGCGATGTCGCGGTCGGTCAGATGCAGGGCATTGATCAGCCCGGCGGCGGCGATGATCGCGGTGCCGTGCTGGTCGTCGTGAAAGACCGGAATATCCATTATCTCGCGTAGCCGCTGCTCGATGATGAAGCATTCCGGCGCGGCGATATCCTCGAGATTGACGCCGCCGAAGGTCGCGCCGAGGAAGCGCACGCAGTTGATGAATTCGTCGGCGTCGCGGGTATCGACTTCCAGATCGATGCCGTCGACATCGGCGAAGCGCTTGAACAGGACCGCCTTGCCCTCCATCACCGGCTTGGAGGCCAGGGCGCCGAGATCGCCCAGGCCGAGCACGGCGGTGCCGTTCGATATGACGGCGACCAAATTGCCCTTGGCCGTGTAGTCGTAGGCCGTCGAAGGATCCTCGGCGATGCGCAGGCAGGGCGCGGC